>JAKAWN010000183.1 GCA_021827245.1 Acidobacteriota bacterium
CCCGCCCGGCTCGCCAGCCCCCACCCCTGCCCTGCCATCGAGAGCCTCAACACGCTTCCCAGACCCCTGGCATCCGTAGGGCTCTCAACCCGACTCCTCAAAAACCGACTTCGCCCTGCGGCGACCTCATCAGAACAAATTTACCGTGAAATTTAACTTGACAAGCGACTTGGCATCTAATATATGGTCGACTTCTAGGATATCCATATTATGAGAAATACGTTCAGAAGAAAAACGGTAAAGATGTCAGTCGCCGACTATATTCTCGACGCCATCATCAGCCGCGAACTTCGGCCGGGCACACGAATCCTTGAAAGCCAAATGGCCAACTCACTTGGGGTCGCAAAGACGACTCTGCGAGAAGCTCTAATAGACCTGGAGCGCCAGGGTGTTCTGATGGGGTCCGACAACCGAGGCACTTACGTGACCGAGCTGACAGGTGAAGATGTTCGGGACATCTACGGTGTCCGCATAAAGCTCGAGCCGGAGGCTGGGGTGCTTGCCCATCGCCGAATTTCGGCCCCAGAGCAGGCAGAGCTGGCCACCTTGCTCGAACGAATGCGCGCCGCGGGGTTGCGAAAGGACTACCTCAACGCCCAAAAAGCCGATCTGGCTTTTCACCAACTGATTTGGAACGTGTCAGGAAATCTGGCGCTGGAGAAGGCGCTTAATGCGGTTTCGGTTCCTATGTTTGCGTTCAGCGGCCTTTATCTGTTACAGCGGTTTGCCGCCAATCCCTCGGACTACGCGAGAATCTGCAATGATCACGCGGCAATGCTGAAAGTGTTGAAGGAAGGTCCGCCCGAGAAAGTCCGGAAGGTATTTGAGGATAAATTGGAAGTCTTCGAAGAAGAGAACTGGGCGGTGGCTGGAAAGCTTGATTCGGGCCGCAACCAGGAGCGGCATGCGGTGCAGCAAGGGACTATTTGACTTCCCGGAATAACGGAGGATGCGTCATGAACAACTCCAGCAGGAACCTGGTCAATAAGACAGCGTGCGTCTTTTCAATCTTTCTCTTTTTACTCGCGAGCTCGTGGTGCTGGGCTCAGATTGACATGGGGAGTGTCTCGGGTACCGTGAAGGACCCGGCTGGGGCTGTGGTGCCGGGTGTCCATCTGACGCTAACGAATGAACAGACGAACGTCACCCAGCAGGCCAAGTCGTTGTCGAGTGGAACGTACGTGTTCCCGGTGATTCCACCGGGATTCTATACTCTGAAGGCGGAAGCCAGCGGATTCAAAACTTACGTGGAGACGCACATACAGGTACAGATTCAACACACGGTGACGGCCGATGTTAACCTTGAGTTGGGCGCCGTCAAGCAACAGGTGACCGTTACTTCCGCGGCTCCACTGCTTCAGGCGCAGAGTGCTTCCCTCGGCCAAACCATCGGTACGAACCACGTCAACGACCTGCCGCTCAACGGCCGCAACTGGCTCACGCTGGCGCAGGTTCAGTCTGGGAATATTGCCGCGGCTCCCCAAGGAGGTGTCTTTGCGAACGGCGTGGAACCAGGCCAGGCGGACTATCGGCTGAACGGCATCAATGATAATCTGGAAACCTGGGGCGGCAATCAAATCGCGCCCATCCCGGACGCGATCCAGGAGTTCAAACTCCAGGAAGGCAACAACAGCGCAGAATTTGGCCACTCCATCGGGACCGTCGTGAACGCCGTGACGAAGTCCGGCACCAACCAGTTTCACGGCGATTTGTTTGAATACAATCGCAACGAGGTTTATGACGCCAATGGTTTCTTTAACAATCTACACCATGTTACCACGAAGCCCAAATATCGCCAAAATCAGTTTGGCGGCACGATCGGGGGGCCCGTTCTCATCCCGCACGTGTACAATGGCAAAGACAAGACATTCTTCTTCTTCGATTATCAGCATACGCTGATCGACCAGGCGGCCACGTTCAACGACACGATACCGACCAACTTGATGCGAAGCAGCGGCTTCACGGATCTCCAGCAGCTCATCACGGGCAATAGCGGGACGGAAAAAGACGCGCTCGGACGCATCTTCCCCCACGGAACCGTTTTCGATCCCGCCACAACTCGTGATGTGGCCGCCGGCGCTACGGATCCGGTCACCGGGTTGAAGAACACCACGAGCAAGACGATCACGGTTCGCGACCCGTTCTACAGCGGAAGTCTGCTCGGCACGACGGACTTCGCCACGGCTGCCAACGAAGCGCTGCTCAACATGATTCCTTCCGGCCGGATCGACCCGAACGCCGTCAAGCTGCTGATGTTGCTGCCGGGCCCGACCGAGACAGCAAACACGAAATGCCCGTCGTGGTTGTCGGCGTGCGGCACCCTCCGGAACGACTACTTCGCCCACGTGCCAAGAACCGTCACGCAGAACCAATGGGATCTAAGGGGAGACCAGAATTTCAGCGCGAAAGACAGGCTTTCTGCAGTCCTCAGCCGGGCTACGAACATTTCAAGCGATTTTCGGCCTTTCCCGGGTATCGCGGGCGGAAATAGGGCAATAAACTCTGCAGGAGTCGGCCTAAACTGGCTGCTGGACGTGAGCGAAACCCACATCTTCTCGCCCACCGTGGTCAACGAAGCCCGTCTGGGCATCAACCACGGCTACCAAACCAGGATCGAAGCCGGCGCCAGCGACCTTGGAATTCCCGCGCAATACGGCATTCAAGGCATCCCGCAGTTTCAGTACAATGGCGGGCTCCCAGCCTTTGAAATCAGCGGCTTCAACGAGTGGGGCGGGCGCCAATTTGACCCCACCATCCAGACCGACGGCGCTAAGGAGTTCAGCGACAACGTGACGTGGCTTCGCGGCAGGCACGAAATCAAGACGGGCGTCCAGTACGACCTTGTCTATGGCCACATCCTTCAGCCGGCGTTCGGCAAAGGCATCACCTATTTTAACGGACAGTATGCCGACATTCCGAATCAAAACAGCGGCTTGGTCGGTATCGCGCAAATGCTGCTGATCCCGACCACAGACTCGCTGGACAGCAGTTACAACAATTTGGGCGGGCTGAGCGCTTACGCGATTTCCAACTTTGCGACATCCGAGTATAACGCCAACTATTGGGGCCTCTACGTTCAAGATAACTGGAGGGTCACACCGCACTTCACCGCGAACCTGGGCCTTCGCTGGGACTACTTCGGGCCTTACAACGACACCAACGGCGCGGAAGCTAACTTTATTGAGCCGAACGATGGACCCGGGGGCGCTTACTTCATCGCCCACACGGGTTGCGAAACGCCGCGCTCGTCGACCTTCAATGCGCTGCTGACCAGCTACAGCATTAATGTGGTGTGCCAGCCCGGCAATACCGTCAACGAGACGCAAAAAACCAACTTTGCCCCGCGTATCGGGCTTGCCTACCGCGTACGTCCGAGGCTGGTCGTGCGGGCCGGCTACGGCGTAGCCTATGGCGCCTTTGACAGCGTCGGCTACGGCGGGACGATGGGCACCAATTACCCGTTCCAGTTCACCATCAGTTCGCCGCCTACGACCTCGCAAATTCCTATCACGCTCTCGAATGGCCAAACCGCCACCATCGAGAATACCTTTTCCACCATCAACACTCAAAGCGCCCTGGGGGTCAACGGGCAAGGCCTGGGCCTCGTCGGCAAACAGTATAACTACCAGACCCCCTATACCCAGAGCTTAAATTTCAATGTGCAGGATCAGTTTACGGACCACGACTCGATCCAGGTTGGTTACGTGGGAACGCTGGGAAGGCACCTTGATGTTTTCGTGCAGCAAAATATCCCCGCACAAATCCTTCCCGTGGGCACAAATGTCGCCAACTACCGTCCCTTCGCGAATCTTAGTTCCGGACAGTTGCTGGAAACGGCCGCGACGAGCAACTACCACTCTTTGCAGGCTGTTTATGAACATCGCTTCGCCAACGGACTCGCTCTGAACGCGAACTATACCTACGGTAAGTGCATGTCCGACGACAACGGTAAGGGCGCCTTGTCGAGTTCTAACCGGGGAGGCACATGGGTGCCAGGGTGGGGCGTCGCTCACGAATACGCGTTATGCCCCGGCGATGCGACGCACGTGTTTCATGTGTATGGCGAATACGCTCTGCCTTTCGGGAAAGGCGAACGCTTCATGGCCCACGCTAACAGGCTCGCCAATGCTGTCTTCGGCGGCTGGCAGATCAACTACATCTTCACTTATCAGAGCGGATTTCCCGTCAATATCGGGTGCCCGAAAGGAACGACCGGTAACCTTGGATGCTATGCGCTTAAGGTTCCCGGTCAAAACCCCTATGCGGGACCTCATGACCACACCCAATGGCTTAACCCGGCTGCTTTCAACCAGCCATGCCAATTGGGCCCCTCGGGAGTTATACCCAACAGCCCGGCAGGTTGCGTTCCCTTGACCGGTTTGGGACTACTCGGCGGACAGGCAAACCAGGTGCGAGCGCCAGGATGGAGCGATCTCGACGCTTCCATTTTCAAGAACTTTTCAATGACAGAGCATGCAAAGCTGCAAATTCGTTTAGAGGCCTTCAACGCGATCAATGCGGTTGAGTTTGGAGGCCCGGGCCAGCTCAATTTCACCACGAGCAACTTCAGCAATATAACCGGCTTGCGCGTCGGCGCCCGCGTCGTGCAAATAGCTGGGAAAATCCTCTTCTGAGGAGAGCGGCAACCGAAGTACGTGTCCTTCGGCTGGCGTGCAGCGTAAGCGCAACGAAGGATTACCAGGAAAATTTGCGCAAAATGAACAACCCTCCACAGAGGCTGCAGAGATTAGGGACGAGAGACCGAATCTCCTTCACTCTGTGCCTGTCTGGTTGATTATTAGGAGAACTGCAGTGAGAGTTCGCCGAGGGATCTCGCTCGCCATCTGCCTCTGTTGCGTCGTAGTGCTGTCGGCTTCGGCTGCTCCCTTTCCGACAGCTCGCGTAACGTTGCGCATCAACACCGCGTCCCGCGAATTTAAGATCCCGCCAGGTTTTGTCGGCCTGGGCTTTGAAACAGCGAGCGAATTGCCTGACCACTACGGCGTTTCCGGCTATTTCTTCACCCCAAAGAATATCCAACTCATTACTCTGTTCAAGAATATCGGTGTCAAGACCATTCGGCTGGGCGGAGACACGGTTGACGGCCATGGCAGGAGGAATTGCGATGTGCCCATCCCCACGGACGCCGATATCCACCACCTCTTTAAGTTCGCCCAGGCGGCGGGCATTAAGGTGATCTATTCGCTTCGCCTGCTCAACCCGACCGCCTGCGCCATCCCGGATCTCCCCTCGGTTGACGCACGCATTGCCGGTTACATCTTGGACCATTACCGGGCGAACCTTGACAGCTTTGCCATTGGCAACGAACCAGACGTGCGTGGATACCATACTTACGCGAGCCATGTGGTCGATCCGCTGATCTATGAGACTGTGGCCGGGGACCCCGGAAGCGCCTACCCGTCATATCTTGCAGACTGGCGTCGCGTGGCGAAGGCTGTTCTCACAGCTGTGCCAGACGCAAAGTTCTCTGGACCGGACACAGCCGTTTCGCGCTCAGGCACGTTTACGCCGAACCCGTCTACCGGGATTTCCTGGACGCAAGCATTTGCCCGCGATGAGAAGAACTCCGGACACCTCGCAGCCGCAACTCAGCACGAATACGTTTGGGGGAAACCCGGCGACACGACGGCACAGCAGGCCATTAACAATATGTTGTCACCGGCATGGGACAACGATACTTCCATCGGAACTCAACCGGCGGGAAAAGGAGCGAAGACCTTCACTCCCTACCCTTACCTATACAACCACAACCTTCTGCCGATAGTCCGGCTTGGCATACCTTACCGGATGACAGAAGCAAACGATTGCCTCCATGGAGTTGACGGCGCTAGTAACGGGTTCTCCGCGGCGCTGTGGGCCCTGGATTATATGCATTGGTGGGCTGCTCATCACATGGCCAGCGTCCATTTTCATAACAACCCCTGGATTCCGACTGATACCGTTGTCCCTGATCCTAATCCCTGCCCTGCTTCAGGCTGCGGGAACTACCGTGTCACTCCCAAGGGCTACGGGATGAAGGCGTTTGAGCTTGGAAGCCATGGTTACGTTGAACCGGTTGCAATTTCCAATCCGCGAAATATTAATCTGACGGCCTACGCTGTCGGCGATGCCCATGATCTTTACGTTACCATTATCAACAAAACGCATTCCTCAACGCATGATGCCACCGCTGCCGAAGTGACAATTCAACCGAAGCATTTCAAGGCTGCGGCCGCTTCCTGGATCTCTCTGACTGACGGCCAGCCCGGCAACGCCTCTCTTATGACCGCAGCGCTGGGTGGAGCGCCGATCACCAACCATTCGCGGTGGGTGGGCAAGTGGAAGCCGCTTCACGCAGGCAAGAACGGCAACGTTACACTGACGGTGCAGGCGACAACCGCTGCGGTGGTTAAAATTCGTGCAGCCAGCCAGTAAGTTGGGCAGGTTCAGACTATTCAGAATGACGCACTTCAAATATCTGGCACGACCGGGTCCAGGCGGTGACCAATCTTGGTGTCGGTGGAACACCATTGGTCAATTCTCATAATTAGTGAGGGAGTTGAAGTGTCAAACGTGACCCGCAGAGAATTCCTTGCCACAAGTGGAAGTTTGCTGGCCTCAGCGGCGGCTGCGCGGGGCCAGTCTGGCTCGGACGGCCAGCCTGTCGGACCTTCAGCCGTTCACGTAAAGTCGGTGGCGATGAGCATCTGCACGCTCAGGCTGAATTCCACAAACGGAGATCTGATTGGAATCCGCTGGAAGAATCCAGAAGTTGAAATTATTCAGGAACCTCGACTGGGAGAGAATTTCAGGATTCTCTTGCCTCCTCCCGAATATGAAGCAAACTATTTCAACAGCCGTGAACAGAAGGTAACTGAGATCAGAGAATCTCCAACTGAAGTAACCTGTGTTTACGATTCCCTGGAAAACCCTCGCGAGAAAGTTCCGGTGCGAGTTCTCTATCGCATTCACCAAGTCGGCGGGCGATTGGAGTTCACAATTGAAGTGGACAACCGCACAGACTTGCCACTGGCGGAAGTGTTCTTCGGAATCATCGGCGGACAACAGGGTTTGCTGGAGCGCACCCAAACTGAGTCATTAGTGTCCGGCTTGAACAGGAACCTTGCTCCCAATATGTTCACGAATTTCAGGGGCGGAGGATACGGCGGCGGCAATTTGGGCATCCGGTACGATGCAAGCAACTTCCTCTACCCAAACCCCATGACAATGGGTTGGATCGAGTTTTACAACCGCAAAGCCGGGATCGGACTCTACTATGCCAACCACGACCCTGAAAATCGCCTGACCGGCCTGCACTTTGAGTTGCGGCCTTTTGCCAAGACTGCCGTCATCGGTGACAATTGGGCGGCGCCCGCGGATGTTCCGCCGGATGAGCCGATTGGCCTGACCATGGGATGGGTGAAGTTCCCTTATGCAAAGCAGGGTACGTTTAAAACTGGTCCGATCGCCCTCCAGGTGCACCACGGAGACTGGCACGATGGAAGCCGCCTTTACCGCCGTTGGTTCGACCAGCATTTCCAAGTCCGTCGCAAGCCTTCCTGGTTGCGAAAGGAAATGGCCTGGCAGTCGATTATTATTTCCAACTGCGAAGACGTTATCGTCTGGAAATTTAAGGATCTGCCCAGGCTTGCCGCTGCGGCCAAGAAATACGGAGTAACGACGTTCGAAATTCTGGGTTGGAATGTCGGCGGCATTGATCGAGGTTATCCGCAATATCGCCCCGATCCACGGCTCGGAACTCCCGAGGAATTTCGCGAAGCTTTGGCCAAAGTCAAAGCACTGGGCGTTCATCCGCTGATCTTTTCGAACATTCAAGTTGCCGATACGGCCATTCCTCTGTTCAGGAACCATTTGCACAAGGAAGCTGTGGATGGATTGTGGGCGCCGGACTTCCACCTGATGGGATGGGGTGAAGGAACGATCTCCGCGCATATGGGCCTGACAAAGCACAATATGACCATTGTGAGCCCTTCCCATGCTGATTTCAAAAACCTGCTCCTGCAACAGTATGTGAACTTGGTTAAAGACGGAGCGGATGGTTTTCAATTCGACAAGGCAACAGCTCTCGGCATGCTCGACTTCAACACGGATATTCCGACTTCGCCGGACCTTTCGCTTACGGAAGGAGTTTTGGAAACGCTCAAGGAAACTCTTTCAAGGTGCAAGGAAGTGAAACCTGACTTTGCGCAGGCCTCGGAGATGTTCTGGGACCGCGCGTTCCCGCTTGTCGATGTCTCTTACGTCCGCATGAACGACATTGACATGGGTTCGACTGCCCTGCGTTATACCTTTCCGGAGTGGACTTCAACGATCACCGCGGAACGTCCATGGGACTTCAATGTCATGAACAACGGCATGCGGTATGGGTTGGTGTGGGCGGTGCAGCCACGCCATTACAACAATTCGATGGACGACCCGCTGACGCGTCCGCTCTCGCGCTACATACAGGAGTTGATTCGCATTCGGTCGAAGCATAAGGATGTGCTATTCTTTGGGCGATTCAATGACACGATGGGTGCAAAAGTGAGTGGCAGCGAGCACGTAAGGTATTCCGTTTTCGAGGGAATGGAGAAACCCGGGAAGGCGTGCGTGGTGGTAAACTTCGGAAACGAGGAAACCCGCGTCAAGGTCGCGTGGGAGGGCGGAGACGGTCAGTCTGTAGAAATTCTCATGCCATTTCATTCGGATAAAAACGGCAAGTTGCCGGTCGAGTTCAAGCTGCCTCCGCGGCAGTGCGCCGTCGTTGCCGAAGACTGAAGTTCCGCGAGGGAACAATGCGAGGTTGCGGCGATGAAGATCACCCGGGTATCCGGAGATCTCTATAAAATCCTGGTGCACCGTGAGATGCATGACGCCATTCGGGAATTCAGCGTCATGGATCTGGTTCTTGCGCGCATCGAGACGGATGAGGGAATTTCAGGGTGCGGTTTTACTTACAGCATCATTCCTCATGGCGGCTTGGAGATCCGCTCCGTTATTAACAGCTCGATTGATCCGCTGGTACGTGGGTTGGATCCTCGTGATAACGAGAGAGTCTGGCTCCAGATGTGGCGTCGCATGGATTGGGTGGGACGGGGCGGCATCGTGGTTCTCGCCATTGCCGCCACGGATATTGCTTTGTGGGATCTGAAATCAAAAATGGCTGGTCAGCCACTCTACAAGTTGCTCGGCTGCTCGCGCGACAAAGTGCCCGTCTACAACACGGACGGCGGATGGCTGAATCATAGCCTTGAGCAGCTTGTCGAAGAAACGAAGAAGATCGTCTCTGCCGGTTTTCGAGGTACGAAGATCAAGGTTGGCAAAGATGATCCTGCAGAAGACCGGGAACGCATTGCAGCGGTGCGGCACATTCTAGGGGCAAACCGAACGCTCATGGTGGATGCCAACGAGCGCTTCACGCATGCCGAAGCCATAAAGCGTGCCCGAATGTGGGAAGAGTTCGATCTGTTCTGGTTTGAGGAGCCGCTTCCCGCCGAGGATATTCTTGGCCATGCAAAGTTAAAGGCCCACACATCTATTCCGATCGCCTTGGGAGAATCATTATTCACACGTCAGCAGTTTAAGGATTACATTGCGTCCGACGGAGTTTCCATTGTTCAGCCGGACTGCTGCCGTTGCGGCGGGATCACGGAGTGGCTGAAGGTCGCTCACATGGCCGATTGCTATAATATGCAGGTCAGCCCGCATTTTGTGATGGAACTGCACCTGCCATTAGTCGCGGCAATTCCAAATGGGCTGTTCGTCGAATACATTCCTTCCCTGGATCTGGTTCTCAGGAGGCCCCTCGAACTCGAGGACGGGTGCTTCAAGCCCAGCCAGGAGGCGGGTCTGGGGATCGCGTGGGATGAGGGCAAATTGGAGGCCTTCAAGGTAAGGCCATGAGAGTTGACGCCCACCAACACTTCTGGAAGGTCAGCCGGGGCGATTATCCCTGGATGGACCCGTCGGATCGCATTTTATGTCGCGACTATCTCCCTGATGATATCGCGCCACTTCTATCCCAGCACCGGATTTCCCGGACCATTCTGGTTCAGGCGGCGCCGACTGCCGCGGAGACCGACTTCCTTCTCGATTTGGCGCAACGGCATGAGTTTATTGCCGGCGTGGTGGGTTGGGTTGACCTGGACCGTGGCGACTTTCCCGAGCAATTCGCTCGCTATCGGCAGAGAGTGAAATTCCTGGGAATTCGCCCCATGCTGCAAGATTTGCCTGACGATACGTTCATTCTGAAACCCTCGGTTTTGAGTTCGCTCCAGTTGATAGCCGGCCATGGCTTTCCATTCGAATTTCTGACTTATTCCCGCCATCTCCCGTATGTCTTGCGCGCGCTCGAAAAGGTACCCAACCTTCGGGGAGTCATAGACCACATCTCCAAACCGGAAATCAGGGCGCAAAAGATCGAGCCCTGGAGATCGCTGATTCGCGAGGTGGCGCAGAACCGCAACATTTACTGCAAGCTCTCAGGAATGATTACGGAGGCCGATCATCGCAGCTGGACACCGGAAGACCTGCGGCCTTACGTAGAACATGTCCTCGAATGTTTTGGGCTCGAACGCGTGATGTTCGGGAGCGACTGGCCGGTTTGTCTATTGGCAGGAAGCTATGACCAGGTGATGGGAGCTTTGGAGACGCTCCTGAGGCAGGTCCTGGATTCTGCTTCCACGGAGGCCATATTCGGGACGAATGCGGCCAAGTTCTACAAGCTCGCTTAGGAGGCGAACCATTTCAGAACCAAGAGTTGGTGTCGCATTCCTGGGCGCGGGCATCGTGGCTGAAATGCATGGCCGCGCGGTGGCCGCGACTTCCAACGTCAGGCTTGTAACTGTCTTCGATCCCAACCTGTCGCGCGCTCGGACCCTGGCCAGGCGGTTTGGAGCAAAAGTTGGGGGCACGTTGCAGGAAGTTTTGAACGACTCGCGAGTGAGCGCCGTGCACGTTTTGACTGCCCCTGACCAGCATGTCCGGTTGGCGCTGAAGTGCCTCAAAGCAGGGAAACACGTGCTGGTCGAGAAGCCTGTGGCCTGGCGGCGCACCGACATCAGGAAGCTCCAATTGGCCGCGAAGGCAGCGAACCGCGTTTGCATGCCAGCCCACAATTACATCTATAACCCATCCTTGCGGCGCGCCAAGCGCCTGATCGAGGAAGGCAAGCTGGGGCGGATCGGAAGCCTCTGGATTATCTATAACATTTATCACCCTGAGAAGGTGGCCTCAATCTACGGGGGTGTGATGCGCGCGGTTTGCGTTCATCACGCGTATTCGCTGCTTTATCTCCTGGGGCGCCCTTCGCGGCTTGCCGCCATGACTTCACGCGTCCATTACCGGCGGCTGACTTGCGAAGACCAAGCCGTGATCGTTTGCCAGATGCCGAATGGCGCGATTGCGAATCTCTGGTGCAGCTTTGCCGCCAAGGATCTCACCAGCGATCCCTGGACGGTGGTTTATAAGGTTCTAGGGACGGCGGGCGGCGTGAGCTATACGTGGAACGAAGCGCAATTTGAAGACGACCGGGGCCCGGGTTGGGGGCTTCCCTGCTACCTCGAAAGCTTTCGCAACGAGGTTGACCACTTCATCAACGGGTGCGTGCTGAACCACGAGCAGCCGCTTTCGACGCTCGCCGACGCACTTGACGCGTTACAGATCATCGAAACGGCTGAGCGGTCCTCGTCAAGTGCCGGCAAAGCGGAAACGATGGAATACGATTCCTGAAAACCCCGGGCGGGCAATGGATTGCTCCATCCAGATCCTCAGGATCGAGCTTTCCCCTGCCCTCGTTCCCGCACCAAAGTCCAATGCCTCTTGCGAAAGGTTGGTCGCCGGTCTTCGGCGGGAGTGGCTCGGTTGGCTTATTCCTTTGAATGAGGTTGATCCGCATAGATTGGCCAAAGAAGGCTTCGGTGCGATCCCGACGGGCTTGTTGAAGACTAAAGTGGAGTGTCCCGCGCGGTTGTATCGCGCGGCTGGTCTGCCGCTGCGAAGCAGCGTTGACACGACCATCCATCACGCACCTCCAATCGAGTTGCGAGGACCGATGTTGTGGTCGGCCGTCGTGCCAGATGACATGGAAGTTGAACCCGAAGGAGTTTGGTCAGATGCACGGGATTGTGAGGACTTGCGACGACCCTTCATCTGAGGATGAATGTCGGGGTGAGCATTGAGCCATTTCTTCCAGTCGCCGTCAGCAAAGAGCTCTTTCAATGCGTAGGCGACGACGTAAGAGTTGTCAGAATTGAGGCAAGTGGCGTAGCGGCGAAGCTCATTGAGCATGTCGAGTTCAAGCCGCACTGTTACGGTTAGCCTTTTCGGCGGTCTCGGTGGCGGCGGGATGATTGGCATAGAATCTAAGGCTCCTATGATGTTTGTCTACTTCCATCTGACAGATTTGGATATCGAGCTGTTCCTTCCGCCAGGACAAAGTTGGGAAAGTCTTCAAAGACCCAGTTGTTTTTCAGCGTGTGGTAGATGATGCCGAGGAACTTTCGGGCCAGGGCGATGATGGCTTTGC
>JAKAWN010000184.1 GCA_021827245.1 Acidobacteriota bacterium
CTCTGAGCGCGCGAGTTGCGGCCCTAGAACAAAACCGAAAGACAATGCCAGCAGGGCCGCTACACAAGTAGCTTGATAATGCCTGAACATAATGAACACCTCCTGGAAGTTGACCCTTTCCCAACGACTGGGGGAACCTTACGTCTATGGCTGTTCAAAGCCTCTTTGGGGCCGACAACGCGGCCGCACAAAACCGCGCGGGGATTACGACGCCCCTAAATCACCCAACAGTAGCGGTTCTGACTTCGTGAGTCTTCACCTATCAGTAGGGGTCCGGGACATCGGGACAAAGGTCTTGATCCGCGTAAAAGCTCTCGGCTTGTTACGGGCCTTCACATCCAGCCCCTTCTGAGTTGTTGCGGACTTCGTTCCTAATTCCGCGGAAGTCTTCCGGCTTCCAACGGGTGATGGTTATAAGGTTCTTGTTTGCCCAAGGCGAACTATTTGGCCTTGAGGATTGCTTCAAACGGTGGGTTTGGCTTTTGGGAAGAAGGGGACCATGTGGTGCACCATGACTGTGCGGCTGGTAGGACTGAAGAAGTTACGAAAAATTCTGGGAAAATGTTTGAAGAATGTCCCCGCGTATTAAACTTGCCCTTGGCTGTGAGCTTTACACTAGGCCGACGATCGAGTACCGGATACATTGAATTTCCCAACGAATTCTTTGAATCTATGAGGCGGATAAATGGTTGCATAGGATTTGTCGCTGGCGCCTCGGCCCATCAGAGCGATCAACGGAGCTGAGGAGGGTTGGTTAAGCCACGCAGGCGATTGTCTGCCGCGGGATCTTCGCACATCTCGACCGATGAATCCGCGGCATCTATGGCAGTCCGGGGCTATCAGCTTGGTTGAGTGCTTCTGAAAAGCCGCACACATCGCAAAGGGTGCGGCGCATGCGCCGTCCGGCGATCCCTTCGAAAAGCTCTATTCTGGTCACAAAGACGTTCCGGAGGCGGCGACTTGGCGCTAGAATACAGCACCGTGAATCGAACCACCAGAGCACCAACCAGAACCGGGAAACCGCGCTATAGCCTTGATTGCATGGCCATGAGGCATGCGGCAAAGGAGGGAAGTTGATATGTCCAGCAGACGTAATCCTCGCGAGGCAGGGAAGCAATCTCTTTTGGGTCGTAGGCTGGGATGGGCGGCTGTCCTGACGTTGCTGGCCGCCAGCGTTGCGGAAGGCTGGCCTCCCAGCAACCGGGTGCCTCCCATGGGATGGGAACCGTGGAATTTCGACCACTGTGGCACGATGTACAAATGGGACGATGCATATTACAGGAAGCTGGCCGATTTCTTCGTAACCTCCGGCCTGCGCGATCTCGGATACACGTATTTAACTATTGAGTGCCACGACCATTACCGGGATAAGAATGGCCAGATCCAGCCAAACCCGCGCACCTTTCCCCATGGCTTCAGGGTGGTGACCGATTACATCCACAAGAAGGGGTCAAAGGTGCGGACCTATACGGACGCGGGAAAAGGGAAATGCGGCAGCACCTTCGAGGGCGCAGGGTCCCTCGGCCACTATGCGGATGATGTCAAACAGTGGAAGAAATTCGGGTTTGACGGAGTGAAGATCGATTGGTGCGGCGGGCGCGATGCAGGTCTTGACCCCAGGACGCAATACACGGAATTTGCCGAGGCAATAAAAAAAAGCTTTCCGGTTTTTTGCATCGAGATTTGTTCATGGGGCAGAGGAGATCCCTGGGAGTGGGGAAGAAACGCCGGCACCTTTTGGCGGACCAGTGGAGATATCGATTATTGGGACGGCAAGGCCACAATCGGCGGGACCTGGCAGGGCTTGCTTAGGAACATCGACGCCAATCGGCATCCCAGCACGAGATTTGTTGGACCCGGGAAAGGATGGAACTACCCGGACATGCTGGAGGTGGGCGTGCCGGGCGGGCTGAATGAAACGGAAGAGCGAACTCAGTTCAGCATGTGGGCGATTATGGCGGCTCCGCTTTTCCTTGGGAATGATGTCTTCCACATGCCTCGCTACGCCAGCGAGATCATCATGAACAGGGAAGTGATCGCGGTCGATCAGGATCCGCTTGGCATCCAGGGTGATGTTGCGAAGGAATACGACAACGGAAAACTTCAGGTGTGGGTTAAGCCGCTCGAAAGCGGTTCTAAGGCGGTGGCTCTTTTGAACCGGGACGCCACAACGCACCGGATGACTGTCAACTGGAGCGACATTGGATTCTCCGGGAAATGCGCTGTCCGCGACTTGTGGGAACACGAGGACAAAGGGACCTTTGCAGATCGATACAGCGCCCCAGTGCCGTCACATGGGACGGTCCTGCTGAAGATTTCCCCTCTGCAGAAAAATTAAAGGAGAGTGGCAACGGCATCGGCTTTGCGCCGTGGAGGCCTTCTGGCCCAAATCACTGCAGACCAACGGTCCAAGGAGCACGATGCGGCCGCTTTTCCCAAGATCAATCTGGAGGAGGGACGCTGCCGTCACGGAAATGATAGTATGGCGGCCGGGAAGGCCAGAGGTTCATTTCACGAATCGGATGGAGAGGAGGTTCAGGAGGATGAAGGTGCGACACGGAATACTGGCGGCAATCTTGATTTGTTTTTCTTTTCCATCGGCGCAACTCTACGGCGCGGGAAATTTCTATAGGGTCGAGCAGCGGTCGGGCGTGTGGTGGTTTGTCACTCCTTCCGGCCAGCTCACACTTTCGATTGGCGTGGACAACGTTTCTTACCGGGGAGATGAAATCCATGGAACCAGCGTCCATCCCTACTTCGACAATATTTCGAAGCTTTATCCCAGCAAGGCCGCCTGGGCCGAGACTGAGCTCAAGAGGCTCCGCTTGTGGGGATTCAACACGCTTGGATCATGGACCGATTCGTACCTGTGGGGCCGCGGCGGAATGCCTTACACCGTGATTCTCGATATCGCCACACGCTCAGGCGCCAACTGGCTGAAGGGAATCCCGGTGGACGTCTACAGCCTGCGGTTTGAGGCGACGGCACACGAGATCGCGCAAACGGAGTGTGCGCCGCGCGCTCAGGATCCCAACCTGGTTGGCTACTTCAGCGACAACGAGTTGCGCTGGGGGCCCGACTGGCGCGGGAAAAAAAATATGCTGGCGATGTACTTGGACCTGCCTGCGAACTCTGCGGGACGGCAACACGCGATTGAGTTCCTGAAGAAGAAATACTCCGGCAGCATTCAGCGATTCAATCAAGCGTGGGGCGTTCACGCCGCCAGCTTTGCGACCGTGCCTGCTGAAGCCAGCACCGCAGCCTATCAAGCAGACAGTGCGGAATTCCTCGGAATGGTGGCCCGGCGATACTTTGACGTCTGCGCCAAGGCCATCCACTCGGCCGATCCCAACCATCTTTATCTCGGCGCGAAATTCGCAGGATTGCCGCCCGACCCGGTGCTGCGGGCTTCACATGCCACCGACGTGGATTCGGTGGATATCTACCGCTTCGATCCGCGTCCGATCGTAAAGCACATTTACGAACTGGCCCACCGGCCCGTTCTGGTGGCGGAGTTCGCCTTTCGCGCTGAGGATTCGGGCTTGCCGAATACGCGGGGCGCCGGTCCCAAATTGCCGACCCAGGCGGCGCGCGCACGTGCTTATAAGAACTATGTTACCTGGCTCGAGAGCATGCCCGAAGCGGTGGGCTTCCACTGGTTCGAATGGTGCGATGAGCCCAAAGAAGGGCGGTTTGACGGCGAGAACTCAAACTACGGGCTGGTGAATATCAAGGACCAGCCTTACGAGCAGTTCGTGACGGCGGTGAAGGCCGCCAACCGCGATGCGCTCTCCGTCCATCGCAAGCTGATGAAATAGCTCGATAGGATTTGCAGGAATGTTCCCGCTCTGCAGGCTTAAGAGGCCGTCGGCGTGGGGAGCTGTCATCCTGGTTCGGCGTTTCTGGAAAACCGTACACATCGCAAATGGCGAGATGCGCCACCCGCCGAGTGTTGCAGGAGTGGACGGCCCCGACGAATCGGGGCCGTTTTGCGCAAGTCAAAGGCTTACGGCGCAGAATCGGTGCCGGGCTAACCTCTGCGGTTCGGGCCCTCGGCCCGGCGGGTTGGCGGCATGAACCGGCCTTGCGGCCGCGGTTGATCCATTTTTTGCCTCTGATACTCAAACACATTCGGTTCCTGATACTCGTAGGCGTCGCCGGTTTCCCTGCGAAGTTCGGCAATGCGGTCGAGCAGTTGAAGCTTCAGCTTCGCATGGGCGGGGTCATTCGCCAGGTTGTGGAGTTCGCCCGGGTCTGCTTGCAGGTCGTAGAGTTCGTACTCCTCCGGCGGCAGGAAGTAATGGATCAGCTTGTAACGCTCCGTGCGGATGCCTCGCTGTGGTCTAACCTCTTCCACGCCCGGGTACTCGTAATATTCATAGAGCCATTCCTTGCGCCACGTTGCCGGCGTGGTTCCCTTCATGAACGGCACCAGGCTCTGGCCCTGGAACCAGTCGGGGATTTTCACTCCGGCCAATTCCAGAACAGTGGGCGAGAGGTCTATGTTGAGGGCCATCTGGGTGGGCGCCAGCCCGCCTCGGGTGAGGCGCGGATAGCGAATCGCCATGGGCACCCGGATCGATGGTTCGTGCATGAAGCGCTTGTCATAAAAGCGCCATTCGCCGAGGAAGAATCCGTGGTCGGAGCTGATGATAATCGCCGTGTCGTCCAGAGTCCAGGCTCTCTCAAGCGCGTCCATAACTTTTCCCACGTCATCGTCGTTGCTGACGATGCCGGCGAAGTGGTCCTTCACCAGTTCTTCCAGCGAGCGCGGGTCGTCATTGCCCAGGATGGTGGTTCCGATCTTGTTGTCCGCCGTCTTAAACGCCAGAGGCTTGCCCGGGTAACCCTTCAAGTCATCATCGAAGGTGATGGGCTTGGGGATGCGTTCGCCGTTATACAGGTCCAGATAGCGGCGCGCGCGGTAAAAGGGCGCATGGGGGGCGACAAACCATAGAAACATGCAAAACGGCTTGTCGTGTTTCTGGTTGAGCCACCAGAGCACCCGCTCCGTGATAATGTCGTCCACGTAGCCATGGTATTGCTGTGGCGGCTTGGGACGTCCGTGCTGGCTTTCCGTAATGACAGGATGATAATAGTCAGCTCCGGCAGCTTCAATCCCGAAATAGTAATCCCAATTGCGTTGATCCTGTTTGTTAACGTGGATCTTGCCGAAAAAAGCTACTTCATATCCCGCGTCGCGCAGCAGGTCGGCGATGGTGGGAACATCGTTGGGAATGCTGCGATTCCGGTTGTCAATGGCGCCGGTTTGATGACTGTAAAGCCCGGTCAGGATAGACGCCCGCGAAGGCAGGCAGAGAGCATTGGTTACGAAAGCGTTAGGGAAGCTGACGCCTTCCTTGACGATGCGGTCCATGTGGGGCGTGGAAATAATCCTGTTTTCCATGGCGCTAAGCCCATTGCTGTCCCAGTCCGCCATTTTCCAAGAACTATACTCATCGGGCCGCACACCTTCCTGGAGAAAGAAAACAATGTTGGGTCTTGGAGGATCGGCCGCGGCAGAACCGCCCAGGGCGGCGCCGAATGAACTCCGTGCCGCACCAAGCGCCCCCAGCGCTCCTGCACCCGCTTTAAAAAAATCCCTTCTGCTATGTCCGTTACTGCCGTTGTCATGATCCATTTGCCCTCCCTGCCCAAGAGTCACGAAGTCAATTCACCAGCCACGGGCGAGCAGACTTGCTCCAAGCACAGGCCGCTCAAAATGCCTAAGATGCAGTTTTCCCCTAAAATAGATATCTCCCACTCTTCGTGTAACAAGATTTGAGCCACAAAATCAAGCGACCTCAAGGGTCGTATTGATGGTCTGGACTGAACTTGAACCGACCATGATGTCGAATGTGCCCGGCTCGACGACCCAGTGCATATCGACGTTGTAAAAGCCGAGTTCCGCAGGCGTCAGCTTGAATTTGACTGTCCGCGTTTCGCCAGGCCTCAAGTGGACGCGCTCGAAACCTTTCAGTTGCTTGATGGGTCGCGTGACGCTGCTGACCCGGTCACGGATGTAAAGCTGCGCAACCTCATCGCCTGCCCGCGAACCCGTGTTGGTCACATCCACGCTGACCGTCGTTTCGCCCTCAGGATGGATGCTCGCGGGGGAGACCCGCAGGTTGGCAAACTTGAAGGTGGTGTAGCTCAAGCCATGGCCGAAGGGGAAAAGCGGGCCGCGCTTCTCGAACAGATAAGGAACATCGGCCGAAGGCTTGCGATAGTAATAGGCCGGAAGCGCTCCCACCGTGCGCGGAAAGCTGATGGAGAGCTTGCCGCCGGGGTTCACATCGCCGAACAGCACCTGAGCCGCTGCCGTACCGCCCTCCTCGCCCAGGTACCAGCCTTCCAAAATGGCAGGTACGTGTTCGGCCACGTAATCGATGGAGAGCGGCCGGCCGTTAATCAGAAAGACCACCGTCGGCTTTCCTGTTTCGACGATGGAGCGGACCAACTGATTCTGAAGACTAACCATATCAAGCGAGGCACGGTCGCCGGGATCGTTCACGCCCGCCTCATGGCAGGTGGAATGATTGCCCCCGACAACCAGGATGGCAACATCCGCCTTGCGCGCGACCTCGGTGGCGGCGCGGATGCTTTCGAGCTGAGTCGTCTCATTGGGGAGTTCGACTTTGCCATCGACGCGGACGCTTATCTGGCAACCTTCGACATAAAGCACGCGAGCCGATGAGCCGACACGGTTGCGAATACCCTGTAAGATAGTGACGTCGCTTTTCTGGGGCGAACGGCTATAGCCGCCCAGATGCACACTGGCTGCGTTGGGGCCGATCACGGCGATGGTCTTGTACTTCTTCAAATCAAGAGGCAGCAGATTGTTCTCGTTCTTCAGCAGCACGACGGCCTTCTGGGCGACCTCCAACGCCAGTTTCCGATGTTCCGCGGAGTTGGTGATTTTCTCCGCATACTCCGGATCGACATAAGGATTTTCAAACAGCCCAAGCCGGAACTTCACCGAGAGGATTCTGGAGACGGCCCGGTCGACTTCGCTTTCCGGGACCTTCCCGGCGCGTACCTGTTCCACCAGCGTGGCATAGACGTCCCCATCGGAACGGTCATAATCAACACCTGCCGGCAGCGCCATGCGCGCCGCCCCGGCGTAATCGGCGGCGATGTGATGCGTGTCGACCAGCATCTCGAGGCCTCCGCCGTCAGACGTGACATATCCATCAAACCCCCACTCGCCCCGCAGGACGTCCTCCAGCAGCCAGCGATTAATGTGGCAAGGGATGCCGCCGTTGATCTCGCAGTAGGCCGCCATGACGCTCCCTATATGGGCTTCTTCCACCGCAGCGCGAAACATTGGAAAGAAAACTTCTCGCAGGTCGCGCTCCGCGTAGTTCGCGGGGGCCGTGTTGCGCCCGCCCCATGGCTCGCCAAGGGCTGCAAAGTGTTTCGCGGTAGCCAGCACATGATGGCGGTCAATCAGGTAATTCTCGCCCTGCAGCCCCTTGGTGGCGGCCACGTCGCTGCGGGTGGACAAGTAAGGATCTTCGCCGTAGGTCTCTTCGGTCCTGCCCCATCGCGGGTCGCGGGCCAGATTGAACACAGGTGCGAAAACCTGATTGATGCCTGTTGAGGCAGCTTCGTCCGCTGCGGCGGTGAAGGCCCGCTGGATCAGCGCGGGATCCCACGTGCATCCGAGGGCAATGGCCTGAGGGAAACTGGTTGCGTTGTCTGCCACGAAGCCGTGCAAGGCCTCGTTCTGGAAGATCTGCGGAATACCCAGGCGGGTCTTTTCCACCGCATAGCGTTGCAACGCGTTCCGATAGACAGCCTGATAGCGAGGGCCATGGCGCGAGTTCATATGATAAATCTGCCGGAAATTGCCCTGGATGCTCTTGTCGGTGAATTCGCCGGTAGGGTCGATAATTCCGTAACTTGAGGTCCTACCACCTCTCAATTGTTCAACTTTCTCTTCTAGCGTCATGCGCTTCAATAAATCCGCCGTGCGCTGTTTGATGGGAAGTTTGGGATTGCGGTAGTCAGGAAGTGCGGTGCCCGACTGGCTTGATCCTTGAGAACTCTCCTGGGGCGCGGCGTCCGCGATTGGATTTGCGGCCACCGCGCGCCGGCCGGTCAGGAGAGCACCCGCCCCAGCAAGTATCGATGCAAATTCACGTCGTGTCATGAATTCCTCCTGTCAGCGTCAACTAAAACATTCATGACGCGTGGAATCATATATATCACGTTTTGTGTGCCATGTGCGATCGCGAGATGCGGAACGCCCGGGATCACCGGGGCGCCCGGATACTGGAAAGAATTCGCCTGGCCGGACACACCCTCCTGCAGCCGTATGTGTGCGCCGCAAGCGCAGGCCATTCAACGCAGGATAAAGCCGCGGTCAATCAAAAGCTGATTTCTGATTGACCGTGGCGATCTCCCTAAAAGTGCAGCTCGAGTCCAATCTGGAGAATACGCGGGTCATGTGCGCCGGTGACTTGACCGAAGTTTCCAGCTCCGAAGTTTGTGCTGACGCTGCTGAAGCTGGTGTGGTTGAAGACGTTGTAAAACTCGAATCGCAGCTCCGAACTAACCCGCTCCCCGAAACGGAAGTGCTTGTACAGTGACCAGTTGAAAACGGTTTGTGCCGGACCCGTTACGGTGTTGCGGCCCAGGTTTCCGAAGAACCCGGCCGCCGGAACGGCAAAGCCGGAAGTGGTGAACCACTGGTCCACGGTATGGGGCGTACCGACCGGTCCCACCAGGTCAGGGCGTGTGGCCAAACCATGCCCGGCGCCGGTGATGCCGATGTTTAGGGGCAATCCGCCCTGGATCGTTGTGATCCCTGCAAATTCCCAGCCTCCTAACAGTGCACCCTCCGCGCCGCGCGTACCTTTAAAGAAGGGCAGCAGCCAGTCGTAGTTCATCTGCAGGACCTGTGTGGTATTGAAGTCGGAAAGCGCCCAATTGCCGCGCAGATTGTAGGCATCCTGCGCCGTCTGGTTATAAGCGGAAGCGTCATCCATTGCTTTCGAATAGGTGTAGGCGATGCCGAGTTGAAGTCCCTTGCTCATGTGCCGCTCGAAGTTTACCTGCAGGGAATTGTAGTCGCTCATCGCAGCCATCTCTTCCAGCGTAATTGCTCCCCAGCCGGTAAAAGGCCTATACAGATTCTGAGGAGGCGGTGTCTTCGCACTCAGCGCGGGATTGTAGTTGAAGCCGGGAACGGGCATCGGTTGATTCAGGTTCATGCTCACCGGCAGGTGCTCCGCATGCGTTCCCACGTAAGACACACCCAGCGTGGTGGACGGGGTCAGAAGATGCTGCACACCGAGGCTGTACTGCATCATCATGGGCGGCGGGTAATATGGATCAATCACCAGCAGCGCAGGCGGCGCAAGCGGAGCAACGCTTCCCACGGCCGGGTTGTTCATGGGCGGCGTGGTGTTGGTGAGGCCGTAAGTCAGCGTCTCGTCTGTGGCGAAAGGTGGATTATTGGTGATGTTGTAGGTGTCATTCCCCTGCACGCGATAATAACCCATTCCGAATCCGCCACGAATAGACGTCGTCCCGTGGTGAAACGGATCCCAGGCAAATCCGACGCGCGGGCCAAAATTGTTATATTGCGTCTGGGCCAGCCCGCGAGGCACGCCGTTGGTGCCGGCGACGTAGAGGCCGTTCATCACATTGCAGGTCGTGGCATTCGGAGTGCAGTCAATGTTTCCCGTCGTGCTGTTGAGCGTGGGAGCTTCTGCGGGGTTCCATTGGCCGGGAAGGAAATTGGAAAGCAGGTTCTTGGTCGTGTAAGTGTGCGGGATGAAAAACCAACGCACGCCCAGGTTCAGCGTCAGGTTTGGTTTCACCTTCCAGTCGTCCTGAGCATAGGCCTCCACCTGGTTATAGCGGTAGCTCGGCACAATCTGGGTACTTAACTCCTCGTAAGTGTTGGGGTATCCGAGCAGGAAATCGGCGAAAGGGTTGCCGGTGAACCCGCCGTTGAAGCTGAAATTTCCCTGCGATCTTCCTCCCGTAATCTGGTCTTTTATGGAGTAGATGTAAAGTCCGCCAAACTCGAAGGTATGGTGGCCGGAAACTTTTGTCACGAAGTCTTCCCAGGCGAAATTCCGCTGAAAGTTATGCCACGGCAAATCCGTAACGTCATAGGTGCCATACCCTTGCGACAGGAACAAGGATGGAATGCGGTTGTCCGGATTGACCGGAAACAGTTGCGGAATACTCAAGTCTGAAGGCCGCTGGTAGACTCCCGAGGGGAGGATTTGTATGCCGTCGTAACTGATGTTGAAGTTGAACTGGTTGACGAAGGTGGGACTGAAAGTTTTCGTTACGTTCACCACAAAGTTGTAGTCCGGCATAGTGCGGTCCGAGTGAACGGTGGGGAATGTGTCCGAGCCGAATTCAGCGGCAGGGAGTTGGCGGTAGAACTGCTCGTGGATGTAGTGTCCAAATACCTGCAAGCTGTTGTTGAACGTGTGATCAATGCGGACGAGTTCCTGGGCATAGTTGATGGGCTCAACGGGCGAGGCGACGTAGTTATCGAACGAGGTCCCGCTGACGTTGGCCGTAGGAAAGACGCCCGCTTTAATAAGTGCTACGGCGTTGGGATTAAAGCATGACGGGTCAATTTGCAGACCGCTGACGCAACTGGCCGGCACGCCCGGAGGGGGCGTCAAGGATGTGGCTTTGCCGACAATTGGCGACTGGCTGAAATTACCCTGCAATTCGAGAGGGCTGGGAGCGTGGAGGACGGTTGTCAGGCCCTCCCGGAACCGCCGCCACTCCTGGCTGTAGAAGAAGAAGGTCTTATGTTTCTGGATGGGGCCGCCCAGAGTAAAGCCGAAATCGTTCTGCTTGAGCGGTGGAACGGGTTTGCCTGCACGGTTAGTGAAGAAATTGTTGGCGTCGAATACATCGTTGCGCACGAACTCGTATGCCGACCCGTGGAACTGGTCCGTGCCCTGCTTGATGGCCACATCGATAATTCCACCCCCCGCAGAGGGATACTGCGCGCCGTAATTGCTCGTTATCACGCGAAACTCCTGGATGGCCGCCATCGCCGGGTAGGTTATAGGAGCGGAGTCCGATCCGGTATCCATATTCTCGGCTCCGTCGATCATCCAATTGTTTGCTCCATAGCGCAGGCCATCGAAATTGATCGCCGACCCTCCGCCGGTGCCTCCTCCACCCGTATAAGGCGAATCAGGCAGGCGGCTGCGGGCGCCCGGCACCAGGGCAGCCAGCGTAATGTAATCGCGGCCATTGACCGCGATGCTGGAAATCTGGCTATGCCCGATCACTCCGCCAATTTCGGCGTTGGAAGTGTCAACGTGCGCGGCATTGGCAGCGACAGTCACGGACTGCGATACCGCGCCCAATTCCAGCTTGACATTCAAGGTGGCATTCTCGCCAACGGTGATTTCGAGGCCGGTTTGATGCCAGGCCTTGAATCCTTTTGCTTCGACATAAACGTCGTAGGTGCCGACGTTGGGGCCAACGAGCAGGTAGTGCCCTGCCGAGTTGGAGAACGTTGTCCTGCTGGCGTGTGTGGCAGTATTAATAAAGGTTAGTTTTGCGTTGGGGACAGCGGCCCCGGTCGGGTCCAGAATAAAGCCGCTGATAGAGGCATTCAAGTTCTGTGCCATGCTCTGCGCTGGAAGTAAAAGAATGGAAAGAGCAAGGCAAACCAAGAGAAGGGCGAGTGGTCCGCGACTCGTTATTGATTTCATGAAATCATCTCCTCTTTTTCACACTTGTGCGAGCGACGCTTCCTTCTCGAGAGAAGGAAACTCTCAACTCACTGATTCAGACCCGGTGCCCCGACTTCGAAACTTCAATATGATATGTGATATCTGCCCAGAAGGCGATTCATATCACACGCCTAGAGCGCTGTCAAGCAGCGTTCCGTGACGATTCCGCGACTGGGCCGGCACCCTTTGCAGGCAGTACCCTTTGATCAACCGCGGCGACCAATGCTGCGAATTCGAAGCGGCCTGATTACTGGGACAGACGAATTTGCACAATTCATATCGATGAGATATCCGTCCTGAATCCATCCGGCGTTTATCCTGCTTTTGCAAATGGATCAGGCAACAGTGTCGGTGACGGCGTGTTGTGATCCTGCAAGGGTCAGGCGCGAAGTAAGATTGGCAACGGCCGTCGCTTGCCCCCTTGCCACCACGCAGTTCGTTTTGCCCTTGCTCGTAGAATCACTCTATGTGTTTTCGTTGCCATGTCCAGGGCAATTTCCCAGCATCTCCGCCTTCTGCCTGCCATCTGACAGAATGCGCAAGCGGCCAATCAGCTCGAACGAATAGATGAGGTGCTAACTCGACCGCACATATGACGGGCTAACGACTCTGAAGGGTTGCATTGTTCGAGTGGAAAAATGGTGACCTTTCGGGAAGCGTGTGTAAGTGGAGGTTTTTTGTCAGCAGGGTTGATCGTTGGCTTGTCCGAGGGTCGCCCGGTAATTCCACGGCATCCAGGCGGTGGGATTTTTGCCGAGCTCCGTCGTG
>JAKAWN010000185.1 GCA_021827245.1 Acidobacteriota bacterium
TTACCGGGACTTGTGGATGCTGAAGGCGGCCCTGGGTCGAAAAGAGGTGTTGCTTCAACAGGAGGTAGCGTAATATGAACCGAGCCGCCGCTCACCTCCAACGGCCCTTGGGACACCTTCGAGCGGTAGTTTTTCGCACACATACCATATGCGTTAACAGTTTTAGCACACCGGTGATTTTCCCTGTCGGCTGGTAGGTGGTCTGATTAACATACCCGTTTTCTTTTCAGTTAGTTATAGCTGTGACGATCGGCGCCGGACCTACGGTCTCATGCTTTTCCGGTATGCGTTCTGAATTGTTAGTAAGCCCTTTGCTTTCAGTGTGGGAGGTTTATTTGAATCGAAGCTCTGTAGGGATCAGATGCTTATAAGGAATCTATATAAGTGTATGAATTGCAGAAGGTTGCAAGAGCTGGCGGGGACGACGGGACTCGAACCCGCGGCCTCATGCGTGACAGGCATGCGTTCTAACCAGCTGAACTACGTCCCCGGCTTTTTGTGCGCAAGGCAGAAACCCTTACGGTTGGCTTCATTCCAGCAAGCACTGTGACAAGCAGCGATAAATCCGCAGCGCTCACCAATGGTGGGCGGTATCCGGCTCGAACGGATGACCTTCTGCTTGTAAGGCAGACGCTCTGACCAACTGAGCTAACCGCCCTTTGAGGCTGCGCAGTGCGATCCTCATCAGGCAAGCTGCCGCCTGCCTTGACACTCTCAACGAGAAAACTATACACTAACAGATTTGGGACGGTCAACTCCCGCAGTGCTTCGTGATGCAACTACCGCGTGAATACGTCGCCTACATGAGCAAGGAGCTGCTGAAGCGCCTTACGGACGGCGGGTTGATTCAAATTGAGCAGCCGGAATACGTGCATGAGGTCATGCTTCAGGTCGTGCTGGATGAGTTGAGCGTTGAAGATCGCATCAACGACGAGGCGCGCCGAATTCTGGAGGAACACAGCGACCAGATGAAACAATTCGGCGCGACTTACGAAGATGCATTCAAGGCAATTAAGAAGCAGATTGTCAGGGAGCGGAAAGTAGTTCTTTAAGCCGCTTTTGCCTCCGTGAATCCATGAGACTTTCCCACGAGAAGATCATTCAGCTTTCCCACCGGATCATGTTGGCCATCGAGGCTCTTGATGAAGTCGAAATTTTCGAGGAACCCAATACCATCAGGCAGGAAACTGTAAAGATACTAACGGACCTGCTGCAAGAAGAAGAGAAGATTGAACAGACCGTCCGTGCGCATATTGCAACGCACAAGCGAACGATTCCAGAGGGCGGCGGCGAATGGGAGATTCTCTACCGCAAGTATTATGCTGAAGAACTCCGCAAGCTCGGAGTGACCCCCCTCCCGCAACGCACGTAGCTTCGCTGTGTCAATTTCGGGCCTCAAATCTACACGCCAGAGATAGCCACACCACCTCCTCATGGATTGCTCGTGACGCCATAATGGCAAACCAGCCCCCTATCCGCCAACGGCAAGCGGCAAGTTCCCCATCTTCAATTCTTCATCGCTTGGAAGTGACTATGAGACTAATCCAGCTATCCCTACTTCATCAGTCGCGGCGCTTCAAAACGGGCGGCTTGTCCTCGCCTGGAGTTTCCTTGCCGCTGGGCTGAGTGCTTGGGGATGTAGTGGTTTGCGGCTGGCGTTTCTGCAAAGTGGGGCCGCTTTCAGTTTTCTCCATCTTTCTGCGCAGCGACATCACGCTTTCGAGCCGCGTTTTCATGTCATTGAATTCTGATGTGCTCACCAGATACTCGCTTCGTTTAGGCAGGACCGTCTTGATTTCCTCTTCGGCTTTGATGATGCGTGCCGGCGTGGGAGGATGGTCGGCGAAGATGGAAGGGACGGAACCGGGATTGCGGCGTTGTTCCTGGATTATCTTGCCGAAGAATGCGACATAGGCATTCGGGTCGTAGCCCGCCTTATACATGTACTGGATGCCCAGATAATCGGCTTCGGCTTCGTCGTCACGGCTGAATTTCAGGAAGGCCAACGGAATGCCGTTCATATAAGCTTCCATGACGCCGTAGTAGACACCCATAGTCATCGGAGTGAAAATCAGCGGCAACATGGCGTATTGCAGTATCGTCGCTTTGGTCATCTGGCTTGCCCAATGCCGTGCCGCAACATGAGCAATTTCGTGCGCCATAACGCCGGCGATTTGGTCCTCTTCGGTAGCCGCCTGCAATAGGCCCGTATTGACATAAAGGAAGCCACCGGGCAGCGCAAAAGCGTTGATATCTGGCGAATCGATAATCTTTACGGTCAACGGAATTTTTAGATCGGAATTCCGCGCCACGTTCTGTGCAACACGATTGACATACTCGTTAATAACCGGATCTTTGAGGATTCTTGCAGAGCGGTCAATTTCCGTGGCGTAGCGCTTGCCGATAGCGATTTCCTTCTGTTCGGAGATGATGCTGCGATGAGCAACCCTGCGGTTGCCAATTTCATCGACATCTTTCTTTTTATCGGAAGCCCATGTTGAGACGGATGCCGCAACCAATATGACAGTCAGAGCGAGAGAAACTCTCCTAAGGATTCCCATGGCTGTCCTCCTTAGCGTGATTACAATCCGGATGTTTCTTTCAGCCTGCGAACTTGCCCGTTACCAACGGGTAGCCGCTTCGGCGTCAACTCAAAAGGAGAAGCCGTGATCGAACGAATCGCAAACGCTACCTTTAATCCTCTGCAACCAGCCAGAACCACAAACACAAGATCCACCCTTATCATCTCACCTGCCGCCAACTATCGCAAGAGATTGGCCGGTTGATTTTGGTTCATTTTCCCCTGGCATTGACTCTTAAACCCTGGGCAGGGTAGATTGACGTTTCGGAATTGGGGGAGGCTCATCAAGTCCTTCTGGATATTTTCCCAAGGAAGGCTGGATTTCATGTTATGGCAGTATTTAAAGTGCAGTCCGGGCAGGTTTGGTGTAGGGAAGATATTCGAGAAAGCTGGCCCTTCACCAAGGATTATTCGGAGGTCTTCACTTCCTTTGCGATGCTCCGCGAGGTCGGAGGTGGCGATAGCGATCTCCGGCGATTGAAAGTCCTGATGTCTGCCGATGGAATCGCGCTCCCCGGGTTCAGGTTCTCTCAGGAGTCGGAGCTTTTTAAGTATCAGTCGCTTTGCCGCCTCAATTCGCGGCAACCCATTCCAATTTTTACGGGACAGATCGGCAAGTTTTAGCCAATGTTTTCAAGCGTTCTCAAATTCATCGGTGGCTTTATTGTATCGTTTATCTCGGGGTCGGGTTACGTGGGAATTTCTCTACTTATGGCCATCGAATCGGCATGCATCCCGTTGCCCTCTGAAGTGATTATGCCGTTTTCGGGCTACCTGGTTTCAGTCGGACGTTTCAGCCTCTGGGGCGTGGCTTTGGCGGGAGCCTTGGGGTGCAACATCGGATCAATCGTCGCATATTACATCGGCGCCCTGGGCGGCCGGCCACTCGCAGAGCGTTACGGCCACTATGTGCTGGTCACGCGTCATGACCTTGAATTAGCTGACCGATGGTTTGCCCGCTATGGTGACTGGGCCGTCTTCTTTGCCCGGCTGCTTCCGGTGGTTCGAACCTTCATTGCTCTGCCTGCGGGCATTTCACGCATGAATTTTCTGCGGTTCAACATTTACACCTTTCTCGGGTCTCTGCCGTGGTGTTTTGTTCTTGCTTACGCGGGAATGAAGCTTGGCCAACGATGGGAAACTCTGGGGCCGTACTTCCACCGCTTTGATACAGCCTTCCTGATCCTGCTGATTGCCGCCGCTATCTGGTTTGTCCGCAACCGATGGAAGAATCGTCTGCCCGCTGACTGACTGCTTGCCAAAGACTCACCCACTGCATCCCACGTTTACAGTTGGTTGCACTTCGGCGATTGTACACGCCCGCTGCCGCAAACAATTCTCGATGTTAAATCGACCTGACCGGCATGGCTACGATATCTTCAACGGCTGCGACTTCTCGCATCACGAAAGGCTCGCCGTAGCGGACGCCGATCATCAACCCAAAGTGCCGGGCAAGAGATCCAATGCGTTCGCGAAGATCCATGCGGGAAGGGAAGAGGTTCTGCACATCTTTTTCCGCCGAAAATTGCGAGCTGTACGCCAGGATGGCCTTCAGCTTTTTTTCGAACTGCGCGGTAATATCCACCACGAATGAAGGCCGGAGCGCGGGGACGTAAAGGCTTGAATAGATAATTTTGTAGGGACGGAAGGGTTTGCCTTTCAGTGGAAGTTTGGCCAGCCCGGCGAAGAAGCATGCTTCATATCCGATCTGTCCCGTCGTGTAGTGGTCCGGATGCCGGCCCTTCCAATAGGGCAGAATCACGGTGCGGGGCCGCAAATCGCGTATTTTCTGGGCGATGTTCATCTTGTATTCCCGCAGGTGTTCAATCCCCGCGTCGGGCATATAAAGATTCTCGCGATGTGCGACGCCCATGATGCGTGACGCTCGGTTTGCTTCGCGCTCGCGCAGAGCCGCATTGCCGCGCGTCCCGGACTCTCCTGCCGTCAGGTCAAGAATGCCCACACGGTATGCCGCCTCAGCCATTTTGATAACGGTTCCGCCGCACGTGAGTTCAGTATCATCGCGGTGCGCGGCAATTGAGAGAACATCGAGTTGCATACGACATGATTCCTTTCGGGATTCCGGAAGAGCGCCGGCTGATTATGGTGCTGAAGCATCATCCGCTCACAGCTTGTGAGCGATGGATTCGAGAAGCCGGGTAAAGTGCTCTTCCTCCAGGCGATACTTGAAGGCTTTCTCGCCGTTGACGAAGATGACGGGGACTTCATCCTTGAACAATTTATAGGCTGCTGAATCTTCAAGGATATTCACTTCATGTAATGCAAATCCGTATTCTTCTTGAAGCTTTGCAAGCTGCTCCTTGGCTTTGTCACAGAGGCAGCACGCCGGTTTGGAATAGATAATGACTTCAGTTAATGCCATTGCCGCAGGTCTCTTCATTTTCGGAAATGATGGAATCGGAAACGAATTCTTGGGCGTTGCAGGTTCTTCCCTCGAGGCAGGCGCTGCCAGCGACGTTCTCCTGATTCTACTCTCAAGAAATCTTGCTGGAACCCCGCAATCGTTTCCCAAACTCCAGATTCTAGATTTAAGGGTAAGAGGCGGTCAAGCGAAGTTCACGAGCCATGCGGCCCGACGAAAATGTTTCTGCGCAAGAATTCGCGAGAGACCGCGTTTTAGGCCGCTTTCCTGCGGGTGACAAATTCCGTTCGGGCGACCGCCATCTGCCCGGCCTTGAGGAGCAGGGAAGGGTGGTTCCTGGACCCGCGGTCAAGTTTTTGCAGGGTCGTGACATTGCTGTTGATTGCTTCAACCACTCCCATTGCCATCCGTGGCCGGCAGTAGTTCGGAACGCCTTTCAAATGTCCGGGCAGCACTCCAACGGATTCAGAGGCCGTCAATTCATGGTGAGCTGAGGGGCCAATCCGCTTTGCTGCAAAGCGGGGTGCGCCAAAAAGCCGCATCCGGCCAAGCGGCTCCGATATATAATTCGTCTCAGGTTGAGTCGCAGCCAGCGAAGTCGACATGTGATCTCTTATCAAGCCCATGGGGGAATACGCACGGAGGCGTGTCGGGCGAGGAATGAGCGAATATGAAGATAAGAGCAGCAGTAGTCCATGAAAAAGGTCACCCATTTCAAATTGAAGAACTGGATTTGGACCCTCCCAAGGCAGGAGAGCTATTGGTTAAAATCGTATCCAGCGGTGTTTGCCATACCGATGAGGTCGCTCATTTACAGTTTATTCCTGTACCGCTGCCCGCGGTTTTTGGCCACGAGGGATGCGGTGTCGTGGAAGAATTAGGTCAAGGGGTTACGGATTTTAAAACAGGTGATTGTGTGGGGTTTTCTTTTGGTTTTTGCGGACATTGTGAAAACTGCCTCTCGGCTCATCAGCATGCCTGTGAGAATTTTAACGCCATCAATTTTGCCGGTGTGATGAGCGACGGGACGACCCGTTTATCTCAGAACGGAGTTAAGGTCTCGTCCTTTTTTTGCCAGTCTTCATTCGCTTCTCATGCCGTCGTCAACCAAAACAGCACGGTCAAAGTAGACGATGATATCGATCTTGCCTTGGCAGGTCCGCTGGGATGCGGTATTCAGACTGGAGCAGGAGCGGTACTTAATAGACTCAGACCTGAATTTGGATCTTCTCTCGCGGTTTTTGGGTGCGGCACTGTGGGAATGAGCGCTATCATGGCGGCAAAAATTGCCGGCTGTGCACAGATTATTGCTGTGAGTGGAAATTCCTCAAGTTTAATACTGGCACAGGAATTGGGGGCGACTCATGCGATTAACCGTAAAGAAACCGATGACATCGTTGGACGCATAAAAGAAATAACCAGGGGCGGCGCCCATTATGCCATCGACACCAGTGGTGTTTCGGATCTCGTAAAAAAGGCACTGGCGTGTGTTCGTGTCATGGGTACAGCCGTAGTGCTGGGAGTCACGGGCGATCTGACCATCAATATTCAACAGGAACTGATGGGAGAAGCGAAGTCATTAATCGGAGTAATCGAAGGGGATGCAGTCCCGAAGCTGTTCATTCCCCAGCTCATTGATTACTACAAAGCAGACAGATTCCCATTCGATAAGCTAATCAGGTTCTATAATTTCAAAGATATCAATCAGGCGTTTGAAGATTCGCACAATGGCGAGGTAATTAAAGCAGTTTTAAAGATGGTTTGAGGGAGCAATCATGAAGATCAATCGGTGAAGTGGCTATCGGTTGGCACCCTGCCAATCTGCGCAGCCACATCAATGCACACCTCTTCACAGATTCCTGTACTGAGCCGAAAAAACGTTGCGACGAGGGAAGTCTGTCCGTTTTTCTTGATTCTTGTATCTCCGGATGCCATAAATAAACATCTTTGTGTTGACAAATGATCATGCCAGAAGAAACTAAAGATCGCCCCCTCGCAGGCCAGGTCGTCCTGGTTACGGGAGCAGGCCGGCCCATCGGTCGGGAAATCGCGCTAACCCTTGGCCGGGCGGGTGCCAGCGTAGTGGTGAACTACAACCATTCCAGAAGTGAAGCGTTGGCAACGGTGCACGAAATCAAGGCCTGCGGGGTTCGAGCTGTGGCCGTGCGGGCAGACATGGCCAGTCAAGCCCAGGTCCGGCGAATGTTCCGCACGGTGGACGAGCGGTTCGGACAACTGGATGTGCTGGTCAACAATGCCGGCGTTTTTTTTTCGGCTCGGTGGGATCAGCTTACGGAAAAGCAGTGGGACCATGTTCTGGCGATTAATTTGAAAGGGCCGTTCTTCTGTGCGCAAGAAGCGGCGCGAATGATGCAGCGCCGAAAGCGCGGCCAGATTATCAACATCTCGTCACTTGGCGGGCTGCAGGCCTGGCCGCATTACATGCACTATTGCTCTTCCAAGGCGGGCCTCATCATGCTGACCCGGTGCCTGGCCAAAGCCCTTGCGCCTGAGATTCGGGTCAACAGCATAGCTCCCGGAACGATATTGTTTCCGGGTGAAAGGAAAAACAGGATGATCGAGAACGCCATTCGATCCACCCCCCTCCAAAAGGCAGGAAGAGCTGCGGATATTGCGCAGATGGTTCTTTACCTTGCCAGTAGTGGTGATTTTATCACCGGGCAGATTTTCTCTGTGGACGGCGGAAAGTCCATTCCGTGAACCCTGCTTCAGTTGTTCCTGTGTAACGAACCGGCAATTTCAGAAATTTCCTGAAGCATTCCTCGCAGCAGCACAAGCGAAAACTGTTCTCCTCCATAGCGAGCCGCATTGTAAACCCTTGTGAATTCTCTGGCGCGATCGGCGAGTGGCGTCCGTTCCAGTTTCTGTGCAAATTCCTGCGGCGTTTCTGAGGGGAATTTGCGATATCCTTTTTTCCCAAGGATCTTCAGAAAGCGATGGTAGCTGAATGTTGCTTCCTCGCACGTTAGCGGACGGTCGGAATGAGGAAAACTGCAAGCCCAGCGGAATTTTAGCTCATGAAGATTCCAATCTTTTCCTCCCAGCACCAGTCCCGCAGCAATACCGACCATGGCCAGCACCAGAAGGAATTTATTGGCGATGAGCCCGCCTTCGAGTTTCAGGGAGAGATCTGCCATTTCCCTCCGTAGACGGTCGAAATGGTAGCTGAAATCCTGCCGAAGCCGGTGGGATTGCACCTCAACCTGTGTAGCCAGTTGCATCTGATGTGAGAAATCATAATTGATGACCCACTCGCTCCAGAACAGGCTGAGCGCGTCCATATAATCATCCAACTCCGAAGAGACGACGGGATGCGGGTCCGGTGGAGTTGGATCAAATGGAATCCACCCATAATCGGGGAAATAGACTTCAACCCAGCTATGGGCGTCACGCGCCCGGACGACAAAATCCTTGCCGATCAGGTTATAGGATCCCGTCTGGAAGCCATTCACTAACCGGGCTGGGATGCCGATGGTTCGCAGCATGACGGCCATGGCCGAAGCAAAGTACTCGCAATAGCCCTTGCGGCTCTTGAAAAGGAAGCTTCCGATCGGGTTCGATGGGGCGATTTTCTGTGGCGCCAGGGTATATCCGAAATTGTCCCGCAGATAGTTCCGGATTTCCACCGTGCGATCATAGTTGTTCTTCGCGCCAGCCGTAACTTTCTCTGCAAGCGCTTTGATTCGGGGATCAAGCTGCGGGGGCAGGCGGAGGTAGAGCAGATGGATGTCCCTGGAATAGGTGTCGGGTGCAGCCCGCAGAACAGGAGGTGATGGCATGCCCACCTGCGATACGACTTCGTACTGGATGGCGGAGTACACGTGCTGAGAGTTGTGAAGGGAATCCGTTTCGTCAACCGTGAGCATCCGCATTCTGCTGATGAGTTCGCGGGGGAAGGCGGCAGCAAATAGGACGTCGGAAGAAATCGGTGAGAGCAGCACTTTGTACCGGAGCGTGTCTTCAGGCCGGTTTCTGGCACCCGGTTCTCGCGGAATGATGAAGCGCCCATACGAGACTGGCTGCACGGCAATCTGTTTTGTATTGTCGTTGTACCAATGTTTTCCATCAAAGCTGTCGAGGGCTACTCCACGCCACCTAACGCCCAGAAATCTCCTGGGATTGCCTTGGGGAAGAACACGAAAGACCACCGCATTCGACCGCATGATGCGACCAAGGTCACCCAATGTTACGCTTTCCGAAAATCCAGTGATGTTTTGCGTCTGCGTGCCCAGCCCGGTAAAATAACCCGACCGATACCGTGGAATGACGAAAAAGAAAACCGAAGCTAATGCGGCAATCCCTAACCCAAGACTCAAAGCTGTCTTTCCCAGGGCGTGCTCGATTTTCGGATGGTCAGTTGGGGAAACCCTTCTCGCGTATGTTGAGGAGCCGCGCGCCTTTTCAATGGATCGCTTCATTTCGTAGCTGGTAAAAGTTGCGACGGCGAACAGTATGTAAAGCACAAGAAAAAGCAGAAATGTTGTGTTGACCGTCAACACAGCGCTGGCAAGTACCATCAGCAGCGATAGTGTTGACAGATAGGCGTAATCACGATGCGTGGTGGCCGAGAAAACCTTGGTGACCGTGGCGAAGAGGACGAGGTGGATGGTTGCGCTCAACATGCTTGCGAGAAGGCCCTCCCCCGCTGACAAAACCAGGAAATCCAGAACAAAGAATGGAATGTAAAGGATTGCGAGACGGGTTACCAAGCGCGATGAGAGCCGCAGGTCACGCTTGGAGGCATACCCCCACAGGCGTACCGCAAGGGCCGCGGAGACCAGCATCACAGCGATAGGGTCCAGTTTTCCTGTTGAAGCCAGAGTTACAAAACTGGTCCCTAGCATCAGCAAGAGAGAAACTTTGAAAAAGCGATCGACACCTGTATCGGATTCCTGCTTCGCGGACGTTTTGAGACCGGGTGTGGCGAGGGTAAACATGGCCTGCAGAGGTATTTCAGCAATCAATGTCGTCAGGCTGGCTTCTTTTCATTGCCGAGACAGAAGGCGCATCTGTCAGTTTAAACCGGCGGACTCCAGGATTGCATCCAGGCGATGTTGCCAATCCTTGGGCAGACTGGTTTTGGCCTCTATCATATGAACTGCTTCTCGAATGCTGAGATCATCCGAAACTTGTTCGAAGCAACAGCGAACTTCCGTTTCGTGGATGTGAATGTGCTTGATGAGGAATTCCGTCCCGTCAAAGTGAACGGAAAGCAGCTTCTGATGCCACGTCCCGTCCGAGCCCTGAGACTGTTCCAGTAAAAAAGTTCCTCCCGTGTCTAACCGCGCCAGGAAACCCCAGCCGATCGTCACATCTTGAATGAGCTTGCCGTCGATTTTGGCAATCCGTTGCGTCTTAGGATCTACCCATACTTCGCCGGCCATGCCTTTCAGTACGAGCGACTGACGGGAAGTGGGCTGAAAGTTTGGCGCGGGCCGGAACTTCAGCTTGATCAATCCTTTTCGATCTCGTCCGATGTAGGTATAAATGAATGCGTCCGGCATATCTTTGATCACGTTATCCCGTCGCCGCGAGTTGCTTTGCTGGTCTCGGAACCGCGATTGCTGGAGCGCCCTGTTGCGGGGCAATTGGGCGAGTAGCTGTTGATTTTTTTGGAGTTGTTGCTGCGACGGGGGGCGATGGTTCACTTCGATCAAACGGTCAACCTCTCCATGGGGCGTCGAAATTTGAAGAGTCGTACGCGATCCGTTTGATGAGATGCTCCTCTGAACATACTGGTAGTAATAGTGGGGATGCTCCGATGCCTGCAGTTCGTTCCAGGCAACGTTTTTCATCATTTGATGGACAGTCGGCGCCGGGAGCTTCGGTTTCTGATCTGCACGCGCTAGCAGCGGAGCCGAAGCTGAGCCGTAAATGAACAAGCAAGCCAAGACGAAGCACAGGCACAATGAGTGAGTCACCGCTCTGTTTTTCACGTGTCCTTTCCCGTCACCTTCCAAACCTTATCACCAGAGCAACTTGTGTTGTTCCTTCCGATTAGGGTATACATCCTCCGGCCAGGCATTTCAACCGTTCCCCCAGCGTTCGTCTCCTCTATGTTAGCAGTTCAGTGTGTTTGCAGCTTTGGTTGACTTCAAAGCGGTTAATTCCATTTTTTTTGAAGCGTGGTCTGGTACGTGCCATGGGACTTGGAAGACTAAGTTGAGTCAGAGTCGAGAACGGTAGCTTTTGTCCTATTCATGATGATTAAATATCGGATCGATACAGGAATTGAAACTGAGGAGGTGGAATGAAAAGAGTTGGTTTTGTCTTAAAGGTAAAGGCTGAAAAGATTGACGAATACAAGGAACATCATAAGAAGGTGTGGCCAGATATGCTGGACGCTCTCCGGCGCACAGGATGGCACAATTACTCACTGTTCATGCGTGGCGATGGCACACTTTTTGGATATTTCGAGACGCCCGCCGACTTGCACACTGCTGTGGAGGGGATGTCCAAAGAGGAAGTCAACGCCAGATGGCAGAAAATGATGGCCCCTTATTTTGAGTCGTTGGAAGGTTCACGACCGGATGAAATGATGCAGGAGTTAGAGGTAGTTTTTCATCTTGACTGATGCACTTCGCTGGTTACAGGGCCTCCTCCGCCCTCTTATCGTCATTTGGTGCAGAGAGGCTCCTGCGCTGAAGAATTTTCCAGATACCCCCAGGAACTTCCAAACTGTTACTTGATGTGGCGAATCCGCAAGGGGGTCGGGGCCCGGTCGCTAATCAGTTCCGGATGTTGCTTTCGGAACGTCTCAGTGGCGCTGCATGACCAGCAAACCGGTTCGCATTTTTGAAACAGCTCCGGGAGTTGTTCTGCGGCGAACTCGTTCCAGGTGACGATCTGTCTTTCGGGGGTTAGCAATGCTGGCTTGTGGTCTACCCACCACTCCTTAACCTCGGCGATGGACTTTCCGCAATAGACGCATTCTTTCTCGCTGAACCAGTCGATGACAATATTACGAACAAGACATTCCGAGGGCGACATCGCGATTTCGGCCAGGCACTGTTGGCCACAGTCCTTACGGTCGGGCCAGCGAGAGCATTCGGTGAGTTGCATCCGAGGTTCGTGAGCAAACGCCTCGCGAGCTGCCTGCTTGGCGTCAAGTTCCACGGCTGCAGTCTGATGGTTCTCAGGGCAGGTTACCAGACGTTTGCCCCGAAACTGGAAGTAAGTCCTGATGCTTCCATATGCTCGGTATATCAAGTACACCGCAATGGCTGCAACAGCCACTGCGACAATCCAATAGAGTACATTACTCATGGATGCCTCCGTTTCCACTCTTCTTATAGCAACAGGCGCGGCACCGCGATGTGACAGAGATCACAGTCTTATGTGCCGCGCTTGGAAGCTAAGTGCTGGACATTATGGTGTTTCTGGGGTTGTCCCCTGGGCTGAGACAAACAGTTAAGACACTGCCTGCCGTTCGCTGGAATTCGATTGTACTGCAAACGGCTTTTCCTGCAAGATGGTCCCCGGCTGGTGAAGCGGAG
>JAKAWN010000186.1 GCA_021827245.1 Acidobacteriota bacterium
TACGCGAATTTCACGCGCAAAGGTAACACCCTTTATATCCACGTACACTTCTGGCCGGGCGATACGCCGGCGGCGAACTGGTTGTCGTTCTTTACCCCACAGACGGTAGTAGCCGTGGGCGGGCTGCGCACCAAAGTGCTGTCCGCAAAATTGTTTGCCTCAGGCAAGAAGGTGAATTTCCGGCAGGATGATATTTCGATCCAGTTCACCGGCTTGCCCACCAAAGCTCCTGACGATCCGGTGACGGTGATTGAGGCGGAGTGCGAATCAGAACCTGTCGTCAACAGTCTCTACGTGCGCGAACACAGGAAGCGTTACAAGGTGGGAGTGGACTGGTCGTAAAGCTCGGCCCCGGAACAGTAACAACAGAGCAGGCTTGCTTATCAAAAGCCTTGCGCTTGAGCAAGCCTGCCCCGGACAAGCCTGAGATCAGAGATTGAACAGAATTTTGAGGCTGCGGTCAGGATCGTGCATTCTGTGAATCCCTTCTTCGATGTCTTTAAGGGGCAGGCGGTCTGTCACCACGTTCTTCACATCGATGGCGCGCTGTTCGAGCAGCGAGATAGCGACAAGAAAATCCTTCGGAGTGTAGACACGCGCGCCGGAAGTACGGATTTCCTTGAAGACTAAATTCAGAACGTCGACTTCCGCCGGCGACTTCGGCAGGCCGATAAATGTGATGTGGCCCCTCACTTTGCAGGACTGAACCGCATCCCGGCAAGCTGGGCTTGCTCCCGTTGCCTCGAACACATGGTCCACAAAAGACTCGCCGGTCAATTTTCTGATCACCTCAGAGGGCTTCACATCAAAAGGATCGACGACAGTAAATCCCATTTGCCCGGCCCGGTCACGCCGGAACGCATTTGCTTCCGACACCAGCACCCGGCGCGCTCCCACTGCTCGCAGCACTTGGGCAACGAGATTTCCAATCGGTCCGGCCCCGGTAACCAGCGCCGTATCGCCCGCCAGGAATCCGGAAGTTCGGACCACGTGGACTGCCACAGAGAGAGGTTCGAGCAGCGCCGCCTGTTCGTCCTCGACACCCGGCGGGACAGGAATCAATTGATCAGGTTTGGCCTTCACATATTCTGCAAATCCGCCATCCGTATCGATCCCAATCAGGCCGAGCTTCTCGCAGACGTGCGCATTGCCTTCGCGACAGGGTGTGCAGCGACCACAGGAAATCAGCGGGAAAACAGCAACGCGGTCCCCTGCCTTAAATCCCGATTCCTCGGCTGCTCTCGTTTCTGCTACCGTGCCAAAAATCTCGTGGCCCAACACGCGCGGAGGGACCACTCGGGGATGTTTGCCAGCGTAGATCAACATGTCACTACCGCAGATGCCCGCATAGCGTACTTTCACGAGCACTTCGTCCGGATTCAGCTCTGGCTTTGGCCATTCCTGGAACTTGAGGCTTTCGGCTCCGGTATAAACACCTGCTTGCATTTGAATTGTCCTTTCATGAAGAGTGGGCCGCGTATGGCAGAGCCGTGAAACGGCTGGCAATCTGCTGCCTGTTCAACGACGGAATAACGGTCACGCTCCATGTTATTTCCATCCGGGCAACAAAGGCAATACAGATGGAGCATTTAGATGGACGCTGAGGCTCGGTAACGCGGACGGCCGGCGGATCTGCCGCAAAACGGAATGCTGACTCCAGTGATTTTTATTCCCTCTCAAGTGTAATAGAATTTTATTTAGGCCTGTCCGTTGAACGTAAAACCCGAACCTGAAGAGGGAGGGAAATTTCATGGCCATTTCAACGCAGCCCAAAGGCCGTTCGCCGCTATCCATTTCGACCAAGCCGCTCTCTTCCGAAGAGCTCCGCAAGATGAATGCTTATTGGCGAGCTGCCAACTACCTTTCGGTTGGGCAGATCTATCTCTATGCCAATCCGTTGCTGCGCGAGCCCCTTAAAGCGGAGCATGTGAAACCGCGCCTGCTGGGCCACTGGGGCACCACGCCGGGACTGAATTTCATATACGTTCACTTCAACAGGATCATCAAGAAATTCGACCTGAACGTGATTTACATAACGGGGCCTGGCCATGGAGGGCCAGGGCTGGTGGCAAATACTTACCTGGAGGGGACCTACAGCGAAATCTATCGGAACATCCCGCAAAACGCCCTTGGCCTGCAGCGGCTTTTCAAGCAGTTTTCGTTCCCTGGCGGAATTCCGAGCCACGTGGCGCCGGAAACTCCGGGATCGATTCACGAAGGCGGGGAGCTCGGTTATTCCGTTGCCCATGCTTACGGAGCAGCTTTTGACAACCCGGACCTGCTGGTCTGCTGCGTTGTAGGAGACGGAGAGGCTGAAACAGGGCCGCTGGCGACAAGCTGGCATTCGAACAAATTCCTGAACCCGGTGCGGGATGGCGCCGTCCTGCCGATCCTTCATCTGAACGGCTACAAGATCAACAATCCAACAGTGCTGGGCCGCATGGGCGACGACGAACTGAACGACCTGTTCAAAGGCTACGGATACAAACCTTATTTCGTGGAAGGCGATCAGCCCGAGGCTATGCACCAACTGATGGCCGGAACGCTGGATGCCGTTGTGAATGAGATCCGCGAAATTCAGAAAACCGCGCGAGACAATGGAAAAGAATCCCGCCCCGTGTGGCCGATGATCATCCTGCGATCGCCGAAAGGCTGGACGGGACCCAAAGTCGTGGACGGGCAGCAGGTGGAGGGCACTTACCGGGCGCATCAGGTTCCGCTGGCCGAAACAAACACTAATCCTGAGCACCTGAAAATGCTCGAAGAGTGGATGAAGAGCTACAGGCCGGAGGAGCTTTTCGATCAAGAGGGGCGACTGATTCCTGAGCTGGCGGAGCTGGCTCCCAAAGGCAACCGGCGGATGGGCGCCAACCCCCATGCAAACGGCGGAATTCTTTTGAAAGATCTTGTGATGCCCGATTTCCGTGATTATGCGGTCCCGGTCCCCTCACCCGGGAAAAACCTGGCGGAAGCGACCAGGGTTATGGGCACCTTCCTTCGCGATGTAATGAAGCTGAACGAAGAGTCGAAGAATTTTCGCGTCATGGGACCCGATGAAACGAGTTCCAACCGCCTGAGCGCGCTGTTCGACGTTACGGACAAAGTGTTCATGGAGGAGGTGCTGCACACCGATGATCATCTCTCGCCGACGGGACGCGTGATGGAAGTCCTTAGCGAGCACATGTGCCAGGGGTGGCTTGAGGGCTACCTGCTGACTGGCCGGCACGGTTTCTTTTCCTGCTACGAGGCCTTCATTCACATCGTGGATTCAATGTTCAACCAGCACGCCAAGTGGCTGAAGGTGACACGCGACATCCCCTGGCGGAGGCGTATCGCATCCTTGAACTATCTGCTGACTTCGCACGTTTGGCGGCAGGATCACAACGGTTTCTCCCATCAAGATCCCGGCTTCATCGACCATGTCGTAAACAAGAAGGCTGACATTGTCCGGGTCTATCTCCCCCCTGATGCCAACACGCTGCTTTCAGTGACCGACCACTGCCTGCGCAGCCGGCATTACGTGAACGTTATCGTAGCCGGCAAGCAACCGTCTCTGCAGTGGCTTGACATGGAGTCGGCTGTCCAGCACTGTACGGCGGGAATTGGAATCTGGAGTTGGGCCAGCAACGACCAGGGAGGCGAACCCGACGTCGTGATGGCGTGCTCTGGCGACGTTCCCACTTTGGAAACGCTGGCGGCAGTGGACCTCTTGCGGCGGCATTTCGACGACATCCGGATCCGAGTCATTAACATCGTGGACCTAATGACGCTTCAGCCGTCAACCGAACATCCGCACGGACTTAACGACCGCGACTTTGACATCCTTTTTACCACGGACAAGCCGATCATCTTTGCCTATCACGGATACCCTTGGCTGATTCACCGCCTGACGTATCGGAGGACGAATCACAAGAATCTTCATGTGCGTGGCTATAAGGAAGAAGGGACGACAACCACGCACTTCGACATGGCGGTGCTGAATGACCTCGACCGATTCCATCTGGCTGGCGATGTAGTGGATCGCGTGCCCCGGCTGGCCCGAATCGGAGCGCATTTCAAGCAGGAACTACGCAATAAACTGATCGAGCACAAGAACTACATCGTGGAGTCCGGCCAGGATATGCCGGAAGTACGAGAATGGAAGTGGCCGTACTGAGCCGCCTTCGAGCTTAGACCTTCAGCCTGTAAAAGCGCGCGGCAGTGCCACCATAGACAGCCTGTATCGAGGCTGCATCAAGGTGGGGGTTGAGCACGGTCTCAAGCGCAGCGATCACGCGATCGTAACTGCCAGCCAGCAGGCACACCGGCCAGTCGCTGCCGTACATCAGGCGGTCTGGCCCAAAACATTCGGTGACATGCTCGATGTAGGGGCGCAAATGCTCCGGACTCCATGAATTGTGGTCGGCCTCTGTAATCATTCCTGAAAGCTTGCAGTAAAGGTTCTTATACTGGGCCAGATCGCGAATCAGGGACTTCCAAGGCCCCAGTTTCTGCGCCTTGATTTCCGGCTTGGCAATATGGTCGATGACGGCTCGCAAACCAGCAACCTCTTCAAGCACCTTGGTGACGTAGGGCAGGTGGCGCGGGTGGACCAGGAAATCGAATGGAAAGTCCATCTGGGCGATAATTCGTAAAGCATCCGTAACCCGTGGCCGCAAGATCCAGTCATCGTCGGGGAGTTCCTCCAGCATAGGCCGCAGTCCGATGAACTTGTGCTGCCGGGAGTAATGCTCGAACAACCTCGGAAAATCGCTGCTTTCGAGATCGAGCCAGCCAACAACCCCCGCAATGAAATCATGCCTGGCTGCAAGCTCCAGCAGGAAATCTGTTTCGGCAACGGTGGGCGCAGCCTGAACAAGCACAGTCTTATCAATTTGATGGCTTTCCAAGCTGGGTTTGAGGTCTTCGGGCAAGTAGTCGCGGTACAAAGTTGTCATCGTGGGCTTCATCCAAGAATAATCACCCCTCGAAACTTTCCAGAAATGCTGATGGCTATCGATCCGCATCGTGTCACCTCGCTGCGCCCTCTTAAATCACAAAGTGACTCTCCAGGGCAACTGAATGTATCAATCCGGTACCCTTCATGTTGCACAAATAGCTTCAATTCCTGCATCCATAATAAACTGGTTCGTTACGCCAATTCAGACTGTTAGGAAACTATGAGAGACCATCGTGGACAGTTAATCTTCCTGGCCTTGTTTCGGATGGCGCGCAGTATCGCGGCCGGCATGATCACCATTGCTTTTCCATACCTGGTACTAAGATACCGCCATTACAGCCCTTTTCAGCTTGGCCTGCTCTATACTTCTGCGGCGATAGCCACCGCAATCCTGGGCCTTCTGTTCGGATTCCTGACCGACTCCTGGGGAAGAGGTAAAACGCTCTTTCTGGTGGGAGTGCTGCTCCCCGTCAGTTCCATCATCGTAGTTTTTTCCACCCGGTTGCCTGCGCTGTTTGTCGCTACTACGCTGGGCGGTTACTCGGCGACGGGATCGCTGATGACGGGAGGGATCGGAGGCGCGGCACAGCCTATCCAGAACGCTGTCATCACCGATCTGACAAGACCCGAAAACCGGACATCCTACTTTTCCATCCTGACGTTCCTGAGCGGAGTGTTCGGAGCGCTCGGAGCATTGCTTGCCCGTCATGCCGACATTCTGGACGTGTTCCTGTATGCCACGATCATTTCCGGCGGGGGTATGGCATTTCTGTTTTTCATAAAGACACAAAATGTCCGGGGCAATCTTCGCAGACTTCGCAGCAAGATCGTGATCGGCAAATTCACCCTGACTGGAATGATTAATGGATTCACCCAGGGGCTGATCGTCCCATTCCTGATCCCTTTCTTCGTGATTGTTTATCACGTTCCGAAATCAGAGATGGCGGTCTATGCGTTCGCCAGCGGCGCCTTGGCGGCGTTCGCTCTTTTGGCTGCGCCGCGCTTGGAGCAGACACTGGGGTTTGTGAACAGCATCGCCGTGACACGCGGACTGGGAACAGTGCTTCTGCTGCTGTTGCCCTTCTGGCACGTTTACGCAATCGCCCTGGCGGTTTATCTGATAACACCCGCACTGCGTGTGACCGCCGTTCCGGTCCAGCAAACCGCACTGACAGAAATGGTCCAGCAGGACGAACTGGGCCGGGCATTGGGAATCAACCAAGTGGCCCGGCTGGGAGCTTCTTCGGGAGGAATCACGCTCACTGGATATTTGTTCAATATTTCAGAAATCGCCGCGCCTTTTTGTATTTACGCAGTGGCCATGGTGGCAAACATCTACCTCTATTTCCACTTTTTCGCCGGAAAGAGTCCAAACAGGGCCTGATACAACCCTCGCTGCAGTTCTTCCTGTGCGCGCCAGAAGCGAACTTCTCCTGATATTGCGCCCGGCTGTCCGATCCTGCGCCGTCTTCTGCCAGACAATCCCAATGCCAAACATCCTGCGCAATGCTAAGCTATGCAAGAGATGCCCGAAACCCTGAGCCATCACGAAGTTCTGGGGATTTTCCGCAAACAGCCGCAGAGGATTTTTCGCATCCGCGAATTGGTCCGCGAACTTGGCTTGCGGTCGAGCCAGGCTAGGGAACTGAAGCAGGTGCTGCGGGACCTTTCGAAAGGCCACAAGATTGCGGAATCGAAAAAGAGCCATTTCAGGCTGGCGTTGCAACGCCACGGGAAAGAGGGTGATCGGGAAGCGTGGCACAGAGGCAGGAAAGGAGGATCACGCCGGACCACGGAGAAAACGCGTCACGGCGAACATCGCGCGGCTCCGGCGGCTCCCATGCCAATGCAAAGCAATGTGGTGACTGGACGTCTGGTGGGCCATCGCGATGGCTATGGATTTGTCGTGCCTGACCGCCCGCTGGAGGGAACCGATCAGGACATTTTCATCCCGCGCGGCGCCACGGGACCGGCTTTGCACGCTGACCGCGTAGAGGTTCAGGTTGTCCGGTCACGCCCCGACTGGCGCACAAGGTTTTCCCGCAACGCCGAACCCAGCACACGGGTTGAAGGCCGTGTTCTGAGAGTAATCGAACATGCACAGAAGACCGTTGTCGGCGAGTTCCGCGCCGGACCGCGCTCCAATTATGTTGTCCCGTTCGAACGCCGTATTCCTCACGAGATCCTTATTCCGCACGGCATGGAATGGCCGCCCGCCGAGCACGCCCGCCACCGGCAATTCGGCGGAGAATCCGAAGGCAAGCGAGGGCGGCAGACAAAGGGGAAAGCAGGTGGTGGCGAACTGACAGGCATGATTGTTGACGTTGAACTGACCGAGTATCCACGGCCCGGTGCGCACCCGCGAGGCCGCGTGATCGAAATCCTCGGCAGGCGCGACGAATTCGGCGTGGACGTGGAAATGATGATCCGCAAGTACCACCTCCCGCACCGCTTTCCGGAGGAAGTGCTGGCGGAGGCCGAGGACGCTCCCCAATTCATCTCCGAAAATGAACACGAAGGCCGGCGCGATTTCCGTTCGCTGCCGATTGTGACCATCGATGGCGAAACCGCAAAGGATTTTGATGACGCCGTGTATGTCGAGCGCCTTGCCGGCGGGCACTATCTGCTGCAGGTTCACATCGCGGACGTAGCCCATTACGTCCAGCCGGCGACGGCTCTCGATCGTGAAGCTCGTTTGCGCGGAAACTCCGTCTATTTTCCTGACCGCGCCGTGCCCATGCTGCCGTTGGAGCTCTCAAATGGGATTTGCAGCCTGAATCCTTATGTGGATCGGCTGGTGATGTCCGTGCTCATGGAAATCGACCGGCAGGGCAACATCGTTCGGTACGAGATCACACCAGGGATCATGCACAGCGCGGAGCGCATGACCTACACCGCCGTCCGCGACATCCTGGCCGGGGACCCGGGCGCCTGCCACGAGTACGGGGCGCTGGTCCCGAATTTCAAGCTGATGGAAGAACTGGCCCAAATCCTGATCCGGCGCCGCCAGCAGCGGGGTTCCATCGATTTCGACCTGCCCGAGCCGGAAATCAAGTTTGACGAAATGGGGCACATGATCGGGGTCGCGCGCTCGGAGCGCAACATCGCACACCGCATTATCGAGGAATTCATGCTGGCGGCCAATGAGACGGTGGCAGGCTACCTTGAGCACAAAGGTGTGCCGTCGCTCTACCGCGTCCACGAAAAGCCAGACCCGCAAAAGGTGCTGGAGTTCGAGGAAATCGCCGCCACGTTTGGCTATTCGTTAGGCATCAAATTACCGGCTCGGAGCAGCCTGCGAATCCACGGAAAAGACGACCGCGACCGGCGTCCGAAGCTCCATGAGCAACTGGAAAAGATCGATCTGGAGATTACTCCCCGGCATTACCAGCACCTGACGCGGCGCATCGAGGGCAAGCCCGAGGAACGCATCCTCTCTTTCCTCATGTTGCGCTCGCTTAAGCAGGCTCGCTATTCAGAAGAAAACCTGGGCCACTTCGCCCTGGCCACGGAAACCTACACCCACTTCACCTCACCCATCAGGCGGTATCCGGACCTGATTGTGCATCGCATCCTGAAAGCTCTCCTTCACCAGCAGAAGCAGGGCCGTATCCGGGGAACAGTTCCCTTCGAAGGTGGCCTCCGAAAACCGACAGTATCCGGTCATCAAGTCCCTGCCTTGACGTCGAAAGCCGAGAAACATGCGGGCCCTGTCAGTGCGGAGGAACTACGCGCCGTCGCGATCGAAACCTCTGAAGCTGAGCGGCGCGCGCAGGATGCCGAGCGCGAGCTGATCAACCTGAAGAAAGTCGCTTTCATGGCCCAGCACCTGGGCGACGAGTTCGACGCTCTTCTCATTTCCCTCACCAAGCATGGCTTCTTCGTGGAGCTTGTTGACCTGTTCGTGGAAGGCTTCGTTCCACTCGATAGCCTGGAGGACGATCGCTACGTGTACCGGGAAAGCCTGCGGGCTGCGGTGGGACAGCATAGCAACAAAGCTTACCGGCTGGGCGACAGGATTCGGGTCCGCCTGGACCGGGTCGATCCCGCAGAGAACCGAATGGAGTTCTCAGTCGTCGACTGATGCGCAGAGCCGGCGCTCTTCTTCCTCAAAATCGACCAGGTAGCCGAAATTGAGGTCTGCCGGGAGTGTGCTTTGACGAGACAATACCTTAGAACATTTGTCCCGGCTGATTCGTAATGGTCTATAGATATTCCTGTTTCCAGGAAGGCCGGCTCAGGGATTTTCGAGATCAGGAGAAGAAACATGATGACCCAAGGCCGAAAGAACATATATAAATACTTGATGGTTTTGGCGGCTACTTGTCTGGTATTTTCGGCGGGATCTTTTGCTGCGGAAGGGCATTTCGAGCGTACTCTGCAGGTGACGGGGCCCGTCGATCTGACCATCCGTACTGGTGCCGGGGCTATCGCGGTACGCACCGGCGGCAACTCGACCGTCGAGATTCGGGGCACGATCCGGGCCTGGGACGGACTTTTCTCGAGCGGGGATGCCGCGAAAAGGGTAAGTTACCTTGAGTCACATCCGCCGATCGAACAGCAAGGGAATACCATCAAAATCGGAACCTCCTCTGAACCTCAGATGCTACATAACGTCTCCATCAGCTACGACCTGGTGGTCCCTATGAATACCCGGCTCAGTTCCAATACCGGTTCTGGAAACCAGATGGTTGACGGCATCTCGGGACCGATGGAGGCGTCAACCGGTTCCGGCAACATCAAGGCCTCGAACATCGGAGGAAGTGTCCAAGCCACAACGGGTTCCGGCCAAATCGTTCTCGAGGCGGTGAAGGAAGGAGTCCGAGTTTCAACCGGAAGCGGCAACATCCAGGCAAGTGGTGTGAGCGGCAGCGTCCGGGCTTCGACGGGCAGCGGCGAGGTGACCATCGAGCAAACCGGCGCGGCGGATGCGTGGGTCAGCACGGGATCGGGGAATATCGTGCTGAAAAGCATTCGTGGCCTGGTTCAGGCCAGGACTGCAAGTGGTTCGATTACGGCAGAGGGTGGCGGCCAATCGCCCTGGCACCTGGAGTCGGTGTCAGGCGACGTTTCGGTTCGAGTACCTCAGAGCGTGGGATTCGACTTGCACGCCCATACCGTTTCCGGAAGCATTACTACGAATCGTCCCTTAACGGTCCAGGGGAAGATCAACAACAGGGAAATCACGGGAAAAGCGGGAAAAGGCGGATTTCTTCTTGATATCAGCACAGTCTCAGGAGATATTCATATCGACTGGATGGCGTGACAACCAACTCGAGGCCTTTACTCGGACCTGTGAGCATACCTAAACCTCTCCCGGCCCCACTTTGGGGTCTGGCTGCGGACCGACTCCACAGCTTCAACGTGCCGAGCGAGTTCAGCCAGAACTGGAGAGCTGTCTCTCAACGGCGCCGCTCCTCCGTCTGCCCTCCGTAAACAGGCCGTCCGTGTTTGACATCATGGGCATCGCAGCGTAGCATTTTCTTATGGTTTCCGCCAACGGCGATCGCGGCGAGATTGAGTTGGAATGCCCCTGCTGTGGTGCGCACCTCAAAGTTGATGTTTCACTCGGCAAAGTGATCTGGCATGACCAGCCGCCCCGGAAATCCGAGGCCCCGGACATTGATCACTCCGCTCAGTTGCTTGCAAAAGAAGAGGCCCGGCGCGAGGCCATGTTTCGCAAAAGCGCTGAGGAAGAAAAAACCAAAGCCCAGCTGTTGGAGAAGAAATTCTCAGAGGCTCTCAAGAGATCCAAGGATGAGCCCCTTGTCCGGCCTCCTCGTGAGATCGATCTCGACTAAAGGCACATGGCGATCAAGCAGGAGTCTTTCCTGCCGGTTGTAACCCAGCCGCCAGCCGCCGCCGTTCTTCTCCATGCGCATTGAACCCTTCCGAAAAGCTGTGTTAGGATGCCTCGTTGACTCAAAGCCTGAATCTGTTGAAAAGGCAATTCCTGAAACCCTGAGGAGTCTCTCGTGAAAATTTACGATGGCGAGAATATCCGCAATGTTGCGTTTCTGGGCCATGGCGACACCGGAAAGACGCAGCTTGCGTCCGCCTTACTTTATGCGGCGGGAATGACCACCCGGCTGGGCAAAGTGGACGATGGCACTTCCGTCACCGACTACGATGAAGAAGAAATTGAACGGGGCTTTACCATCAGCGCGTCTCTGGCCTACGCCGAATGGAACGGTACCAAGCTCAATCTGATTGACACCCCTGGCTTCAACATTTTCCTTTACGAGGCCGAGGCCGCATTGAAAGCTGCGGACTCTGTGCTGCTGGTCGTCCATGCGGTGAGCGGAGTCGAAGTGCAGACGGAGAAGACCTGGGGCTTTTGCCAGAAGTACGGACTGCCTCGCGCCCTGGTGATGAACCAGATGGACCGCGAGCGCGCAAGCTTCAAACGGACCCTGGAGTCGCTCAGCAGCGCCTTCGGGCGTTCCGTCGTTCCTGTACAGCTTCCCATCGGGGAAGAAAAGGACTTTCGCGGTGTGATCGACCTGGTCAGGATGCGCGCCGCACTTTACGACGCAAACGGCTCCGGCAAGGCGAAGGACAGCGAGATTCCGGGAGAGATGCAGGAAGCCGCCACGCAGGCCCACGAGGCTCTGATTGAGATGGTTGCGGAAGGAAACGATCAGCTGATGGAGGAGTTCTTCGACAAAGGCACCATACCAGTTGAAGACCTGGTGCCGGGACTCCGGCAGGCCATTGCGGAGAATCGTCTGACACCAGTTCTGGTTTCTGCGGCCCTCCCGAATGTGGGGAGCGAGAGCCTGCTCAACTTTATTGCCGATTATATGCCCTCAGCGGTTGCGAAGGGGACGGTCGAGGGACTCGACCAGGAGGGCGGGCAGCCCGCAAAGCGAAAAATCTCGAACAGCGAGCCCGTTTCCGCTTTCGTCTTCAAGACCGTTGCCGATCCCTTTGCCGGGCGCCTCAGCCTGTTCAAAGTGATGTCGGGAGTGGTCAAGAGCGAGGCAACACTCCAGAACTTCAACCGTGGTGTCGCAGAGCGCCTGGCGCACATTGCGATACCTCAGGGCAAAACCCAGAATGCCGTTCCCGAGCTTCGCGCTGGCGACATTGGCGTGGTGGCAAAACTCAAGGAGACCTTGACCGGTGATACGCTGGGTGACAAGAACGCCCCTATTTTCTATACCCCGGTGAAGCTAGCCGAGCCGGCCATCTCATTCGCTATCGAGCCCAAATCTCGCGGCGATGAGGACAAGCTCTCGACGGCAATTCATCGAATGCTGGAAGAAGACCTGCTCCTGCGTTTCGCGCGCGACGGGCAGACCAAGGAGTTCCTGCTTTCCGGCTCGGGACAGCAGCACGTGGAAGTGGCCGTTTCCAAGCTCAAGCGGCGCTACAACGTTGAGGTCACGCTGAAAGCTCCCAAAATCCCCTATCGGGAGACGATCCGCGGCAAGGCGGATGCGCAGGGCAAATACAAGAAGCAGACGGGCGGCCATGGCCAGTACGGCGACTGCAAGATCAAGATG
>JAKAWN010000187.1 GCA_021827245.1 Acidobacteriota bacterium
CTGGAACTACCTTCGTTCCTTCCGTCTTACGTAGAGGAGGTTCGACCGATGCGCAATGGAAGAAATCGACTGACGGCACTGGCCGCTACGCTGGCCTTGGCCACGGCCATGTTGTTCGCGGCGGCAGCCCCGGCGCTTGCCACAACGCGAACGACGAAAGTGAAAACGCACCAAGCCACGGGAGAAATCGTTTCCGTTAACGCCACGACCCTGGTTCTGCTCCACGCGCGCGGACGCGGCAAGACGAAGATGACGTTTTACCTGACGCCGGAAACGAAAAAACTCGTTCCCGTCGCTCCCGGCAAACGCGTCCTGCTCCTTTACCGGATCGAAAACGGGCGAATGATGGTGCGGCGGATTCGCGCGCCGCGCGTCGAGAAGAAGCGGTAGCTCGGATTCTTTCCGGGACGCACGGGCGAAACAGGCTGCGCCAAGGTTGCCGGGCCAAAGCCCGGCGCTAGAGAACCTGACGCTTTCCGTGTGGGCAATCGCCCCTCGCGTCAGCGAACGAACGGGTAGATTTCGTCGGCAATCCAATAATTGGCCAGCAGAATCGCCATCACCGTTCCCGCTGACCAGACCATCCACCGGGAGCGGCGCCAGATACCGGCCAGCCGCGAATGCCCAACTGGCACATCCACCACGTACGCGGCCGAATAGCAGACATTCGCCAGAAGCGCCAGTACCAGGAGCAACAGAAGCGAATCCGGCTTGAACGCGGGAAGGAAATGCGGCCACGTGACCACCACCCAGGCGAGCACAACCGCCGCAAGCACGATGTTATAAAGCACGCGGCGCGGTTCCCAAAACCGCACGGCATCGCCAAGGCTCGCTCGCCAGCCGGCGGACGGCAAACGGGGAGAACTGTCGGGGGTTACTGACCGTGGTGTATCCATCGCCGCAATCTCCTGAGACGAATGTCGTTCCCTACACACCGGATACACCTCTTCTTCCTTTTTGTAAAGTACTTTATCTTGCAAAGCACAGGGAAAAGCAATCAGGCTTCGCCGGACGCAGGTTTCCATCGGCCGAAAGGCGCGGCATAATATCGGGACGCAAGGGGAATCCAATTCCGGGGAGAGGAAAAATGGCGCAGACCGTGGAATCCATTTTGGCAGAGTTTCGCGAGGAAATACCCGCAACCAGGCGCTTGCTGGAAAGGGTCCCGGCGGACAAGCTCACTTGGAAACCGCATCCGAAATCGCGATCGCTCGGCGAACTAGCCATGCACGTTGCCGGCATCATGGGCATGGCGGAAAAGATCGCGAGCTCGGACGAGTTTTCTCCCAGTAGCGTCCCGCCACCCGCGCCGACGAGCGCTCAGGAAATTCTCGCCGCGTTCGAGAAAAACGTTCGCGCATCCGAGGAAGCGCTCGGCAAACTGAGCGAACAGGCGCTGATGGGAGACTGGCGATTTATTTTCAGAGGGAAGGAACTTTTCCGGAAACCGCGTATCGCCGGATTGCGAACGAACGTGCTGAACCACCTGTATCACCATCGCGGCCAACTTTCCGTTTACCTGCGGCTGTTGGAGGTCCCGGTTCCGGTGGTGTACGGCCCAACCGCCGACGAAAATCCTTTCGCGTAATGGCGCGTTGAAGGCAATCGGCGGCGTAGGTTCCGGCGCCCCGTTCCCTCTGTGACGAGCTGGCGCCGTCGAGTCCAGGTGAAGAGCCCTTGCGTTTCGGGAAGGGTGGCTAACGCTCGATGTTTCGAAGGATCGCTAGCGCTATCGCTGCGTTGACTCTGCTCTGCAGCTCTGCGCCACCCAACGTTGCCGCAGGCGGAGCCAGGATTTCCACGATCAAGGGCGTCGTGGATGCCATCGCCATTCCCTTGAAGGAGAAGAACCAGATCCCGGGGATGGCCATCGCCGTTACTCTCGATGGAAGAAACTACTTTTTTGATTACGGAATCGAGTCGAAGGTTACGCGGACACCCGTAAGCAATGAAACTCTCTTTGAAATCGGGTCGCTCAGCAAGGCGTTTGCGGCGACCCTTGCGTCCTACGCGGAAATTCAGGGCTCTGTTTCGCTGAACGACAGCGCGAGCAAATACCTGCCTCTCTTGCGAGGCAGCAGCTTCGACAGGATCACCTTGCTGAACCTGGCAACGCATACCTCCGGTCTGCCGCTCTTCGTGCCTAAGAACATTTCCAATACGCGAGAGCTGATGAATTATCTCAAGAACTGGCAGCCGCCTTTTCGCGCCGGAAGCCATCGAATTTATTCCAACATACCTGATCCGATTTATCGAAGAAAATCTGGGTCTAATCAAGTTTGACGCGCAACTGCAGAGGGCAATGTTGAATACCCACGCCGGATATTTTCAATCCGCCGGATTGACCCAAGGCTTGGTCTGGGAAGAGTACCCTTATCCGGTGCGGATGGAGCTTTTGCTCGAAGGAAACGCGGCTGTTTTCGGAGAGTCCGCGGCGACTCGGCTCGTTCCTCCACTCCCTCCGCGGAGCGATGTACTCATCAACAAAACGGGCGCGACAAAGGGGTTCTCGGCCTACGCCGCCTTCATTCCGGCAAAGAAAATCGGCATTGTGATCCTGGCAAACAAAGCGTACCCAATGAAGGAAGAAGTAACGACCGGGTATCGAATTCTAAAGAGGATTCTGAGTATTGAGAAGAAGAATTAGAGTGATGGAATGGCTCCCCGGGTAGGATTCGAACCTACAACCCTTCGGTTAACAGATTTTTGGGGTAAAATCCACGTGCTTTCTTTGGTGTCGCTTACGGCCCAAGGGGGCCTACCAAGCCTTCCTCAATTGTCCGTAAATGTCCGTAATCCGCGAAGCGGACGAGGGGGTACCGCGTCATTGTTGGGCACGATGTTGGCGTGGCGGGCGACCACTGCTACAACCCACTCGCCGGCGAGGGACGCCACCGATTTCCTAGCACAAAGCCAGAAAATGATTAACATTCTCCTGAGTGATCAGATCAATACCTGTGTCAATCTTCCGGGGGAGCTGAACTCCCAGGGAAGTCTGCCACAACATCAGGATTGACATGGAGCCCTGCATTCTCGGGATGCTCGATGACGATGACTCGAGTATTCCTTCCTTGATGGCTTCAAGTATCGGCTTGATTCCATCCATGCCAACAACCTTGACCTTGCCGACTTTCTTGGCTTCCTTGATGGCTTCGGCAATGCCTATCGGACCGGACGCGTCACAGCACAAATACCCGCTCAGGTCAGGATTCGCTGCGAGGACGGACGCGGCTTGTTGCCTGGCCGTCCGAATATCGTCATTGTCAATGCCGCCGTCGACAATCGTTATGCCTCGATGCGTTTTCAGTATGGCTATCTGTGCCTCGTAACGCTCCTTATGGTTTGGCGCGGTTGGGAATCCTTGCATGACAGCCACTTTCCCATTTTCTCCGATCAATCCGACCAGACGCTTGGCGGCAATCGCTCCCTGCTGAGTGAAATCGTTGCCGACGCCCGTGATTCCAGCCTCTGGCGACGGAGAGTCGAATACGATAACCGGAATCGCTCGATTTCTGATCTTGCCTATTTCCGGCATATTGCCGAGAGCATCGACGGGATCAATCGCAATTCCATCCGGTTGAGTGTCCAATGCCTTTTTCAGGACCGAATTCTGCTCGGTTACGTTGGCCGAAGACGGGGCCATGTAGTCGATCTTGATGTCGATACCAAGTTCGCGGTTCAGCAATTCCGCTTGCTCCAGGGCGCCCTTGTGAACTTCCTCAAACCAGGGATGGACGACTTTGGGAACGATTGCCATGCGAAGGTTCTTTTTCATCGTGTTTTCCTCCAAGACACGCCTCTCCGCGCGGAGCGCTTTGCGCGTCCATTCGCCGATCCTCGTTGCCGTGGCGGCGGCGCGCCGGGAAAGCTACAGATTTCTCAGCGCGCCTTTTCCTTTGTCACCTTGCTGGTTGGCAAGTAGTAGCCGGTGCCAACTACCCATCCGAAAGGTTTGAATAATTGGACGTAGCTCCGCTTGGGAAGAGGGGTGGTCTGATTTTGTTTTGGGAACCAGTAATTCACATATCCACCGCCGGCTTTCGCTGTCGCGATGAAATCCCTTACGTAGGGCTTGCCTTTGACATCCTTTGCTGCCAGCCTGTTCTTCCCTTCGACGTCTTTCCGCCCGTACAAAACCACATTGACGCCTTCCGCTGTGTCTGCCCAAAAATACCCGTCTTTGCCGTACCGAAGCCCGCGCAGAAGACCCGCGCCAAGCTGCTTCGCCTGTTCGAGCGTCAATTCGCCTTTCTGTTGTTTTGCGGAGATTGTCTGCAACATGCTGATTGCCGTTTCAACCTCGCTCTTAATCAACAGATCCTGAGCAGATGGCGCTTTCTCCCTTTCAGACTGACAGAATGCGGCGGGCTGAGTGAACACGGCCGCCAGAGACAAGCTCAAAAGGCTGACCATCAAAGTTGTTCTCAAATTCCACACGTTTTTCTCCTTCCGTGCCGTCAGTACCTCGGACACCCTGGGCGTATTGGCCTCGCTCACGAGGCTTTGGCCGCTCGCGCCTTGAAGGCCGACGCGAACGGGACGTCGTAACCTCGCACCTGAAAGCCGCCTGCGAGCAAGGGCTGATAAATCTCGTCAATGGTCGAGTAGCTTTCAGTCCGATACTTTTCGGCTGCTTCCCTGTTCTGCCAGAAACTGATGGCAAGCAACGACTCAGGCATTTCTTCCGAGATCGGGTGGATTTCTTCCGCAAAACCGGGATATTTGGCGAAGATGGGCACCCCCTTCTGCTCGATCGTCATGCAAAGGGCATGGGCTTGCCCCCGCTTGGTCTTCCTTTCCAGGACTCGCGCGTACATTTCTCCTCCGTGGCCTCGGCAACAAACCGAGGCCGAACACTTCGGGTGGCACCAGGTTCACTTTCCCCGGGTTTGTGACTTTCACAAAGACAGCGACGAGCTTTTCGTTTGAGTCTCGGGCTAAATTCTTACGCTGTGGGTTTCCCTGCATGTGCGTTTCCGCACCAAGCGACAGGAAGAAAGAAGACCTACGGACAGGCTACCGCCTATCCCATTGCGAACCAATGAGTTTCGGGAGGTGCTGCGCCGGGAGATCGGCCTGGCGAGTCGTTGACCCGACGCGCAGGGTGAAATGACGCCTCGATGCGAGAGGAATGTATGCTAAATCCGTTGCACGCGCAGTGGTGATGGGCATGAAACGCAGCCGGGGGCGAGAGTCATGGCTCGGTTTGCGAGAGTTTGGTTAACGAGTATTCAGGGCAAAATCCAAGTGCTTTCTTTGGTGTCGCTTACGGCCCAAAGGGGCCTTCCAGACCTTCCTCAGTTGCCCGTAAGACTGTGGCCCTCCGCGCTGGAGGAAACTATCTCATTTGAACCGGAAATGAGGGATCATCCTGCAAAAGGCCCCGCCCGCGTTCCGCACCGTTTCGTAGCAAAAGTAGAGGAGCCACAAATCCTGGATAAAACCTATTGTTCCCATCGACAGATAACCAAGCGTGCGTGACAGGTCCGAGCTCGAGAAATCCGGGAAAGTTTGGCTCCCCGGGTAGGATTCGAACCTACAACCCTTCGGTTAACAGCCACGAAATCTATTTTGCCAAAACTTGCCGGAGTTGGCGCTAACCGAAGAGAATTCAGCAAGTTCGCACAAAAAGGGACAAGCCGAATTCTCCTTCTCTTTTCACGCTTTTCGCCCATTTTGCGGCTATTTGTCACGAGTAGCGTGACATTTCCGTGACAGCAAATCAGGTAACTTCTGGTGGTTTGTCTTCGGCCTGGACAAACAGCGATGGAACGACCACGCTCGCGCATCAGCCGCGTCAACGGCGCGTAAAGCTTTACCTCTGTTTCCGTCGCAAAACGACGTGTTGTGCGTTGGGAGTGCACGCATGCTCGGTGCAGCCATATCCTAGCTTCAACAGATCCACATCCGAAAACAGCCGCTCGCCCGAGCCGAGCAGGACCGGCACAATGGCAATGTGCATTTCGTCAATCAGACATTCCCGTAGATACTGTTGAACGGTCGCGACTCCGCCGCCGATGCGCACGTCTTTCCCGTTCGCTGCTTCCGCGGCCCTCCGCAGGGTGTAACGAATGCCTCCCGTCACGAAGTGAAATGTGGTTCCACCCTCCATCACCAGCGGCTCGCGTTCGTAATGGGTCAATACAAACACGGGAGTGTGAAAGGGAGGGTTCTCACCCCACCAGCCTTTCCATCTGTCGTCCGACCAGGGCCCGCGAACCGGCCCAAACATGTTCCGGCCCATGATCCACGCGCCGATATTTGCAACGCCACGCGCGACGAAGTCGTCGTCGGTTCCCGTCGTCCCCTCGTTCTCTCCGTGCATGCGCCGAAACGACCGCGTTGGAAACGCCCAATCGAGCAAGGCCTGCCCGCCCTTGCCGAGCGGGTTTTCGAAGCCCTGTTCCGGCCCCGCACTAAACGCATCCAGCGAAATCCCAAACGCGTGAACCCTTGCTCTGGCCCCACTCGCCATTTTCCAGGCCCTCCTTTTGGTAAAGCCGGTGCCATCGCCTGCACGCCATCGGAAACAGGTTCTCCCTTGCCAATTCGCCTAGGGCGTATTTCTGGGATAGGTGACGTACTGCTCTATCCGGAATTTCCGGCTTAATCGACGGTTCTTTGCCACATCAACTGCGGCGTGAGCCGGGAACGGGGTCAAGGGCGGTCCGGCCGCCTTTGCCAGACCGTTCATCGCAGACCCTTTATCCCGCGAGGGCTCGTCAGAATTGTTTGCGGGATCAAACTCGGGGCTGTTTCGCTGAGCTCCATCCCTGCTGGGAATCCTCTTCGCCACATCGACCAATGCTCAGCTCCTGGGAATCTTTTGGGAAGTGTCCAACTCCACCAAACATGTGTTCGGTCTGCAACTACAGACCATCATTCGTTCTTCGAACTCCCCTCCCTGCTAACTTAGGAGACAGGCTCACCAGGAGCCACAGTGAGTTTGCCACTCCATTGCACTTCCCTGCGTGGGTTCGATCGCCTCTCGCCAGCCACCGGCTAGCCCACATGCGCAGCGTTTCCGATCAACCACTCTTTGTTGGAGTTTGTCGAGAGGCGAAAAGAAAACCATCGGACGGTTTTCGACTTCGACTCGCGTCCTGACACCTAGTCCTCGCGTTGAATTCCCCGAAGCCGGAGTGCTCGCTGGTGCGGACTTCGACGTTAACATCAACGGGCCGCAAACATGGCTGCCGCTGCTGCGGCGCAACTCAAAACCAGAGTTTAAGCAGCCGGGTCACCATTCGATGGAAGCGCAATTCCAAATCGAGACGCCACCTGCTGCGCCGTCCTTAGGCGCCGCGCGGTGATCTTCTCGAGCGAACTCCGAACCGCGTTGACGACGTCCGGGGGCGCAGTGATTGGACTTCCTGCATGGAAGGGCGGCTCGGGCGCGTACTCGATGCTGAGTTGGATTTGCTGGGCAAGGTTGTCCCCGCGCAGCAACGAAACCAATCGCAATGAACCATCGAATCCCGCCGTAACTCCCGCTGCGCTGATGTGGCGGCCATCGACAACTACGCGACTTCTTACCGGGATCGCTCCGAAGTGCTCGAGCAGATGAAATGCTGCCCAGTGCGTTGTCGCTTTGACGCCACGGAGCAAGCCCGCCGCACCGCACAGGAGAGCGCCAGTGCATATCGAAAACACATATCGGGCGGTCTGCGCCTGGTCACCAATAAAAGACAAAGTGGCATGGTCATTCATGAGCTCTTCTTGTCCGGCACCACCGGGAACAACCACAACATCAAGGCTCGGACAGTCTCGGAATGTGATTTCTGGGGTCAGCAGCAGTCCACGCACATCTCGAATGGGGTCGAGGTTCTTTGCGACGATGTGCAATTTCGATTCAGGAATTCTCGATAAGATTTCGAAAGGTCCGGTGAAATCCGCTTGGTCCAAATTCGGATAAACAATCGCCCCAATCTTAAGCTTCTGCATATGGTTCTATACCTTTCTGGAAGTGAGTGTGGAATCCGCTCGCGAGAATTGCAGGCACACTGCAACCGCACGCTCTCGTGAAATCCTACACCCATCTCATCAGCGGATCTCACTCACCATTCTCCTCAACCCGAGCCCCAATAGCGCCCCTGTCAAGTACGTATCTTCGAATCCACGCAGCGAGTCAGTCTTCTCCATTGCGCAACAGGCGTGTAAGCGTCTACACCGCCTACCACGACCGGAGTCGGCACATTGCCTCTCCGTCCTGCGCAAGCTGCATGGAATATCAGTTAAGTGCAGCTCCCGTAGAAGTGAAGTGCAAATCAACCGAGCCGACGTACTCGGATTGCGGACGTATCAGGCGGCCGTCTCGGAGCTGTTCAAGGCAATGTGCAGTCCAGCCGAGCACTCGTGAGACCGCGAAGGTGGGGGTGAACAATTCCTTGGGGATGCCGAGGCCATGAAGAAGCAGCGCCGTGTAGAATTCAACGTTCGTATCCAGACGGCGATCTGGTTTACGCTCGGCAAGAATTCGGACTGCTGTTTTTTCAACCTGCCGGGCGAGGTCGTAGAGGTCTTGATCGCCCTCGGCCGAGTAGAATTTTGCGGCTGCTGCAGCAAGCACATCCGCCCGAGGGTCTCTCACGCGATAGACTCGATGGCCAAAGCCCATGAGTCTTTCCCCGCGCGCAAGCTTCGCGAGAATGACCTGCTCAGCACGTTCCGGCTTCCCGATTTCGAAAACCATGTCGAGCGCTGGGCCAGGCGCTCCCCCATGCAGGGGACCTTTCAGAGCCCCGACCGCGCCGGTTATTGCCGATACCAAATCTGAGTGGGTTGACACAATCACGCGTGCGGCAAACGTCGACGCGTTGAGGCCGTGATCACACACCGTATTGAGATATGTCTCCAGCCCCCGTGCGCGCTCCCTCCCGATCTCTCCACCAAAGATCTGATGCAGGAAGTGTTCGGCATGGGACAGGTTCTCTCTGGGTCCGAGAGGTTCTTGCCCGTTTCTGAGTCGCCAGTACCCGCCCACAATTGCTGGAAACGCAGCGACAAGCGTCCGGGCGTCCTCGTCGGGTGATTGCTCTCGTCCCAGGTTCAGTGTGCCTGCGGCCATTCGTAGCGCATCCATCGCAGGGGTCGAATTCGCCGCGGCCGCGCGCAAAAGAGCGACGGTAGCATCTGGCAGACGGCGTCTCGAAGCCATGTCCGCCTTCAAGTCCTTCAACTCTCGCGCGTTCGGCAATTTTCCATACCAAAGAAGGTGCGTAATTTGCTCGAACGTCGCTCGCGGCGCAATGTCTTCGACCGCATAACCAGCAAGGACAAGCCGCCCGGCCTCGCCATCGACTCGGCTCAGACGCGTTGACGCTGCAACCACACCCTCGAGGCCGGTTTGCTCCTTTCCAACCATATTCGAAACCCTCCTTATCGAATATCGACTCCTGGTTTTATATTGTCAATCTTGATTGATGAATCAATATTTGCTGGTTCGCGCACTCATAACACAGGAAACCGATAGCTGACAGCTTGGCAGGGGGGGGACTCCCCACCTTTTGTCAAGGAGCTGCTGGATGCAGTAAGCCGGTGATGGTAGGGTGTCATGCCGCTCTGCGCTCCTGGTCGTAAAGGGTGTTATGGCGGAGCATCGAGACCAGAACGGCGAGCCAGCGGTCAGCCAAGCCTCGAAGCGCGCGGCCATGCGAGTGACCGTGGGCACGCATCTCGGCGTAGAGCTTCTTGCTACGGGGATCGCAGACCACGCTGACGCGCGCCCAATGGTAGAGGGCGTTTCGCAATCGTTCGTTGCAACCCCGGCGCATGAGCACCACAAGCTTTTTCCCGCTCTGCCGGGTGATCGGTGCCGAGCCGGCGTAGCAGCGGAGAGCGTGATAATCTCTGTCGGCGATAGCCTGCGAGGCTTCGCTGAGCATCGTGGCGGCGACTTGTCTTCCGACTCCTGGCAGGGACAGAAGCACTTCGGCGTCACGATGCTCGCTCGCAGGATCCGCGTCGCCGCCGGGAACAGCGAGTTCGGTCAGGAGAGCCTGGATGCGACGAGCGATCTGCTGACGCTGTTGGTGGAGAAGGCGCAGGCGGGGCAGGAGCAGCAGGGCGTGTTCGCTGGCCGCCTCGGCCGCGCCCGGGGCCAAGCAAAGGGGCGGCTTGGCCAGGACGGCGTGAACCTGCTGTGCGCTCCACCGGCGAATGCGATGGCGGCTCAAGATGCGAGCGACGCGCGCTTCCGCGATCTGGGCGGCTCGGGTGGGTGAGGGCGCGGCTTGGAATAAATCCCAGAGCCAGGGCTCATCCGCAGCGGGGGAGAGCTCGAGCAACTGCGGGAAGAAGCGGTGCCACTGTTCGCGCAGTTGGTTGGTGAGGCGGTTCCGTTCCTGGCGGAGGTCTTCATCCAGGCGCGACAACTCGCGGAGGCGGATGATCGCCGGATCGTCCAGGTGCACGGCGTGAAAGCAATGCAGATCGGTGCGCAAGGAGTCGGCGAGGACGAAAGCGTCTCGGCGATCATCCTTAGCTCCGGCTGGCGAGTAGCGATCGCGGAAGCGGTCGAGCTGCTTGGGATTAATGGAAAAGACAGCGAAGCCCCGCTCGACCAGGGTCTCGACGACGGCGCCGCGGGGAATTTCAATGGCCACGGCGATCACCTCGGGAGCAGCCCGGGCTTGGCTACGCAGCCAAGCAAGCAGATCGGCCACGCCGCTCCCACTGTGCTCGACCGAACGCTCGCCCAAGACGTCTCCCTCGCGATTCAAGAGGCAAACTTCGTGCTGCTCGGATCCCCAGTCAATGCCAACGAAAAGCTGGAAAAGGTTCGGCAAGTGGTCTCCTTTCCCTCGGCCCGCCGTGCGGAACATCATCCCCTGTACTGGCGCTCGATTGCAGGCGCACACTCCCCACCGGATTTTCCCCACGGACCACCGCGCCAGGGCGCGCGTCCCCCCCAGGTGCTCGACGGGCACAGGGGGCAATTGGCACTCCTGGCGGGCGGCCGAGTCGCCACCGGCTTACTACATCCAGCAGCTCCTTGAAAAGGTACACGGGCAGCGCCAGGCCTTTCCGCTCCCGTACTCAGTTCCTATGGCAGCCGAGGGATGCGGCTTTCGGAGCCGGGCGCTGGGAGACCGCGCGTGAGCCTCCACCTGCTAGAGAATGTCGCTTCGCTAATCAAGCGTGGGCGTTCGTAGAAATCCGGGTAAGGCCGTGGACCTGGCGCGGTCCCGGACTTTCGCCATCCCTGGAAATTTGCCTTCAGGCAAGCATTGAACGAGAGATGAGAGAGCTGATCCTGTTTCTCACCCATGGCGTGTGCATCTCCAATGTGTCCTAGCCAGGTTCGCACTCGCATAAATACAGATTGACGATGGAAGTGCAAAGGTTCGTTTCGTGGGGTTCAAATCGGAAATCTCGATCCGGACGCTTTTGCCCCCTCTCCGACCATATGTGGAGCCCTGCCTCTTGAATATCGATCTCCGGCTCTATGGTGTCAATTCAATCTTGATTATAGAATCAATGTATACTGGGGTTTTTGAGCCCCAAAAAAATAATGAGGAACCGGTACCTGACTGCACGACAAGCGGCCGCGGCGCTAGGCGTTTCCGTGGGCACGCTCTACTCGTATGTAAGCCGTGGCATGCTCCGTTCAGAGCCGGTCACCGGGAAGGCTCGCGTGAGGCGCTACTTAGTGGAGGACGTCACCCGGATGCTCGAGAGGAAGGAACTCCGAAGCAATCCAGGCAAGGCCGCGGCTAAAGGGCTCCATTGGGGTAATCCTGTTCTCGAATCGTCATTGACCTTGATCCACGAGGGTCGACTTTACTACCGCGGGCTCAATGCAATACAGCTTGCCGAGCATGCCACAGTAGAGGAGGTTGCAGCACTCTTATGGACAGGTGACTCGAGCGAGGCAAAGAATATCTTTTCTGAACAATCATTGGACTTGGCCTCGAAACTCTGCAGGCTGATCAAAAGAATCCCCAATCTCGGACCTATTGAGCGGTGCCAGCTCGCCTTGCCAATTGCTAGCACACTCGACGCTGCGGCATACGATTTGCGGCCCGCAGCCGTTGCGAAGACAGGTGCTCGAATCCTTCGGGTGTTGTTATCCGCTTTTTGCGGTTGTTGTCAGTCGGGCGCGATAGATCAGGCTCTGACTCGAAGTTTGGCCTCTGGCCAAACTTCGGTCTCTACAGCTATTCGCGCGGCTCTTGTCCTTTGCGCCGACCACGAGCTGAACGTATCTGCATTCACCGCTCGCTGCATTGCCTCGGCGCGTGGCACGCTTTACGAGGTGGTGAATGGCGCCCTCGCCGCATTCCGCGGACGCCGCCACGGCGGTGCTTCGGAACAGATCGAAAGTCTTTTTCGGGAAATT
>JAKAWN010000188.1 GCA_021827245.1 Acidobacteriota bacterium
CAGGGGGTGTATGGTCTGGGGGAAGTTCGTGATGGTTCGAGTCCGACCTACGCACTGATGCTGAAGAGCCGGATACTGGGGGAAAACCCGCTGAACATCACACGTATTTTTAACAAGATCAAGCAGTTTGGCGGGCCATCGCGGCAGGCGGGCGGAGTGGTCTCGATCGAAATCGCGTTGTGGGACATTGCGGGCAAGGTCTACAACGTGCCGATTTATCAGATGCTGGGTGGAAAGTATCGGGACCGAATTCGCCTCTATGGAGATACAACCGAGTCCAATGACCCGAAGATTTACGCTCAGCGGGAGAAGGCGCGAAAAGAGGAGATGGGGCTGACGTGGCTGAAGATGGACCTCGGAGTAAATCTGATTGCGGATAAGCCAGGCACAGTCACGGCTCGTTCGGATCTGGCCCGGTGGGAGAGGATGTTCGTTCCGGGTCCTCTGGCAGCGATGGAGATCACGGACAAGGGGATTGCGCTACTGGAAGAGATTGTCGCTGCAGTTCGCGAGGCGGTGGGCATGGACATCCCGCTGTCGATGGACCACCTGGGACATCTCGGGCCCAAGTCCATCATTCGCCTGGGCAAGGCCTATGAGAAGTACAATCTTGCCTGGATGGAGGACGTCGTTCCCTGGTTTTACACCGACCTGCTCAAGGAGATCCACGACGCGAGCCCCACGCCCATCCTGACCGGGGAAGACATGTATCTGAAGGAGCCCTTTGAGGTGTTGTGCAAGAACCAGGCGGTCAGCAAGATTCATCCCGATCTTGCTACATCCGGGGGTATTCTGGAGACGCACAAGATAGGGGAAATGGCCTGCGAGTACGGGGTGCCGATGGCCATACACTATGCGGGTTCGCCGGTAGGGCACATGGCATGCGTGCACTGCGCTGCGGCGACGGAGAATTTCCTGGCGCTGGAGTGCCATGCGCTGGACGTGCCGTGGTGGGGGTCGCTGGTGGAAGGAGTGGAGCAGCCCATTTTGGATAAGGGATGGACTGCAGTCCCCAACGGACCGGGACTTGGAATCACTCTGAATGAAGATGAGTTCCAGCGGCATTTGAAGCCGGGGACGGGGTACTTCGAGCCAACGACGCAGTGGAACGACGAGCATTCCTGGGACCGCATCTGGAGCTAGTCGGCCTTTCCGGCAATGCGTCTTCGTGCCAGCACTGGAATCTTGACGGGCCTGGGCGAACGATCGGCATCCTCACATCGGCTTTTCGTTTGGCCCAGGCTCGCCAAAAGGCTCATGCTTATTGGTTGCTTGCTGTCGAATCCTCCCCGCGCCGCGCAAGTGCCAGCTTTTTATTTGCTTCCGAATGTGTTGCCAACCCTGCCCGAAAGAGACAGGCAGCTAAACAGCGTCCCGCACCCAGGTGAACGGCTTGCTGGCCCAAAAATCCGGCGGTACAAAATAGGAACGCGGTCCACCTTCGGGTAGGATGTCAGGTTGTGTTTCCCTGAGAGAGACAGGGGCAAAACGTGATCATTCTCGGCGGAAGGGAGAGCGAACGTGAAAAGACGATCATTCCTGAAGTACGTGACTGCACTCACTCCAATGGTTGGCGCCGAAAGGCTTGCTGCGCGCCAGCATCGCCTTTCCTCCGCTGGAAGGGTGGGGGAGCCTGCATCGGAAGGATCGTATGCGCCGACCCGAATCGTGAACGAGTACAGTCTTTTTCTGCCAGGAGAGAGGGAAGCTCTGCAGAATGTACCGCAGGTGCTGGCGATTGACTCCATCAAGGTCAAAGCCCAGCACGGGGAACAGGCGAAGACGCTGAAGGTCAGCGAAGCGATTAATGGATGGCACCTGGTCGCCATCATACCGTGGCTCAATGGCATAGCGACAGCGGTCTTTGAGAAACATGTGACCCATCAGGGCGCGATCTCTTATGCAACGACTGGGGGAGAAATCGCGCACATCCGCAAGCTTGTTGGCGACCTGTCAAAGATTCGCCCGAGGGGCATCAATGCGCCGAAGACGCTTGGCGAGTTCAAGAGGGTCAAGCAATACATTCCCGGACCCGATGTGTACGGCAACTACATTCTGGGGTCGAATGAGGACCCGAGGTACGAAAACGTGTCGGCGCTGGGGCCGGAATTCATCGGCTGGACGCTGGTAGCCAACGGCGACACCGGACCACAAGGTGCCATGTGGCTGCAACCCGATGGCACCTCCCGCGAGTTTGGCGGCGATCCGCAAGCGCTATGGGCGCCTGACATGACAGGCCGGCTGTTCGAACCTCCCGCTTTTCTGTCGTACCTGTACGATTATATCGACGGCTACAGCAAGCGCACGCCTATCGCAGGTTACCTGCCAGCCGCTGATATTGGGGTCTGGAATCCCACCTTCCACGTGGGATACGAGGTGATGGCTGTCCTGCCTCAAGGCAAAGATGCCAGGCCGGTGGCCCGTGTTCGGGTTATGCAGCCACAGAGGTCGCGCCAGCAGCCGGGTTCCGGATCAGGCCCACAGCCTGCCGGCCAGGCTCCGGAATTCACCGAGCGTTTCTGGAACGGATCGCGCGAGGATTTTTTTGCGGCTCTTGTCGGTGTGTGGAACCAGTGGCACCACTTTTTTGAAGACAGGATGAGAGTTGAGATTCCCGATCCGTGGCTGCTGGATGGTGCCCGTGCGGGAATCGCCCTTTCACGAGCCAGCTATCGGGAGCTGAACCCTACGTACCAGATCGGCGAGGGCGCGTACACGAAAATCCCGGAGCGAAGCCACGCTCTGTTTCCAGTCGCGCACTACGAATTCGTGTGGGCGCACCAACTCTGGAACCTTACTGATGAGGTCGAGCCGTACTTTCAGCATTACCTGGACAACTACATCTTGCCCGACGGCAACTTCCTTTACAACACACAGGACCAGGTGGAAGCGCCGCTGAACGCCGGCGTGTTCCTGGAGAATTCCACCCGAGCCTACGACTATAATGGCGATTTCGATGCGCTCCAGAAGCGTCTGCCGATTCTGCGGCGCATGATTGAGTTTGTCCTCAAGAGGTATGAATACAGCAAGCAGGTTTTTCCTCCCACCGACCCGCGGCATGGGCTGATCTGGGGCTCGCCCGAGGCTGACAACGGCGATCCCAAAGACGATTATCCGAACTCTCACCCTTACTATTACCAGAACGCATCGTGGACATGGCGCGGCCTGACTGAGCACGCTCGGTGCCTGGATCGCGCCGGCCGCGAACACAATGACGCGAAGCTGCAGCGTGAGGCGAAGAAGCTCGCCGAAATCGCCAAAGAAATGCGGACCAACATCGAGCGTTCGCTCGCAACCGCTTTGGCCAACCGCAACCCGGCGATGAAGCGGGCGGGTATTACTCCCTTTACCCCTTTCGATACAAAGCGGAAGCCAACCGAACTGAGCAGTTACGAAAATCACCGTTACATGATGGATTGGTGGACGAGCGACTGGGGCGATGCTTCCCTCGATGAGGGCCATTTTATTCATCGGAAGATTGCAGGCGAGCAGATCCTGGGCCTGAACACGGATGGCGCTTCCGTCCGCACCTCGAACTTTATGTCTCACGGGACTCTCGCGTTTCTCATCCGCCAGGATGACTACCGGCCCTTTTTGCTGACTCTCTACGCGCTGCTCTGCTACACCATGGATTCGGGCAGCCGTTACTCGCCGGAGGATACATATCTTCCTGGCGGACATCCAGGCGAAGGCAGCCGTTACGGATGGTCAGCGGTCATCAACAGCGAACTGCAGCCAGCTCTGGGTCTGCGCTGGCTGCTCTGTTATGAGGAGCATGACCGTGCGGTTGTCCATCTGCAGAAAGCTGCGCCCAAACACTGGTTTGCGCGAGGAGAGAAAATTCACGTCGAGAACTGCCCCACTCGATTCGGGCACATCACATGGACAACCGAATCGATTTCGAGTCCTGACAATTCAGCCCACTGGCGCTGCCACATCAAGTTCCAGAGACCCCTCAATTCCGACCTCTTCATTCACGTCCACACGCCCAACGGCCAGCCGTTGAAATCCGCTTCGCTTGGCAGAGTTCAGCCTGATCGCATCTTGCTCAGTGCCGCGATCCTCGCTGGAAAAACGGAGTTGACAACCGTAATCGCTTAGTCTGCTTTGTGGAATGAACACAAAGATGGCTGCCAGCGTTAAACGAAGGCCAAGCGAGGGGATTACGCCATTTTGATTGCTGACAAGACCAGTCGCTCCCGAAAGGGGTGCCGGCATCGCTCTCTGCGGATTTGGGCCTCTCCGATCCTTTGGGCATGAAACTATCCCTGATCAAGTTCCGACCCGATGGCAAAGGCTGGGATACAATGCTCTGAAACGACGTAGATCGGCGAGGCGTCTGGAAATGGAAAAGAGCACGTGGGCTGGGCAAAGCGGATTGGCACGGATTTTCCTGCTCATTATCCTTGCTGTTGCCATTTATCTGGTCGGGCGCATTCTTAAGCCCTTTTTCCCCGCTCTGGCCTGGGCAGCAATTCTGGCAACCGTTTTCTACCCGCTCTATCAGTGGATCGGGCGATATCTGCACCGGCGGGAACTTGCAAGTGTTTTGTGTTGTTTCTTGTTGACCGTCGCCATCATTCTCCCGGTTGTATTGCTCGTCATTGCAATGGCCAGGGAGTCCGTGAAGGCTTACAAGACGCTGGAAAATACGATTTCGAGCGGTGTGCCGGCAAAGATCGCTGCCATCCACAAGTCAAGCGCCTACAAAACACTCATCGAGAAGCTTGGTGAAATGGGCTTGCCAGAGCCGGACATTGGCCGTGCTGTGATGAGGGCGGTTCGTGCGGGAAGCCGTTTCCTGGTGGAACACACCGCCTTGCTGATCTCCGGTTTCATGAACTTTGTTCTGCAACTCTTCGTCATGTTATTTGGATTGTACTACCTCTTTCTTCATGGACCGGCCATCCTGCACGAACTGCGTAGCCTTGTTCCTCTCCGGCGGGAGTACGAAGAACAGATCATCCAGAAATTTACTGGAGTCGTCCACGCCACCTTTACCGGAAGCATTGCGGTTGCCTTGATTCAGGGTGCGCTGGGCGGGGTGGGCTTCCTGATTTTCGGCTTGCCAGCGCCGCTGCTGTGGGGAGCGAGCATGGCGCTGGTTTCGTTGGTGCCGGTTGTGGGGACAGCCTTGATCTGGGGGCCGGTGGTGATTTTTTACCTGCTGACCGGCGCGATCCTCAAAGGTCTTCTCATGCTTCTGGTATTTGGTGTGGCGGTCGCTTCAGTTGACAATATCCTTAAACCAATTCTGATCAAGCGCGGAATGGGAATTCACACTCTCTGGGTATTCGTCAGCATCATTGGCGGGCTCAGTGTCTTTGGGTTTCTAGGGCTTGTGCTGGGACCCTTCCTTTTCACCATTCTGGTTGTCTTGCTTGAGATTTACAAGGTCGAATTCGGACATATTACGACAGAAGGGCCTGCTGCCTGAAGGTCAGTACGCCGGGCAGTCGTGCAGGATTGGTGCCTGGGACTCGCTCGCGCAATCACCGGCTCACGCGGTTGTGGCGCCAACAGCTTTGCGGGCAGTTTTCTCGCGGTTGACATTGATGGAATAGATCAGGTAAGCGCCGAGCACGCCGCCGACGGTGACTGTGGTCCAGGCGATGTTGTAGCTGTGCGTGGCGTCAAAAATCATTCCTGCCATCCAGGGACCGATCCACTGGCCGAGCGAGTTGGCCATGATGATGATCGCCAGCAGTTTGCCCAGCGTGGCCAGGCCGAAGCATTCCGCGGTGACCAGCGGAATCAGCATGTAGTCTGCGCCCATGGCGAAGCCGAACACGATTGCAAACGTCCATGCGGCGGCGGGATAGCGGGCAAAAAACAACAGCGGAATGGCCATTGCCAGAACCAGATAGAAAGTCGCCATCACGTTCTTTTTTCGGAATCGGTCAGCCAGGTAGCCGACAATCACCCTGCCCGCCAGCCCCGCAAAGAGCAACCCGCTCGAAATAACTGAAGCCTGACCGAGAGTATACTTCTGGTCCTGCAGGAAGAGGACGAACTGCTGGATGACAGTGCCGATGGCGCCGATTACCAGCGTGCTGCCGAAAAGAATCAGCCAGAAGTTGGTCGAGCGGGCCACTCTGCGCAAGTCGAATACGGCCCCGGCCTCGGCAGAATCTGTCGCGGGATTTTCCGCACCGTCAGGAGCGAGCCCCATCTCCGCCGGCGCGGAACGCGTGACCCACTGAGAAATTGGAAAGAGCACAACCAAAATGAGAATTCCGACCACCTCAAAGGCGCGCCGCCAGCCGTAATGCGAGATGAGGAAGTGAACGAAGAGAGGAGAAACGGCGCCGCCTACTCCAAGCCCCAGGTAGGCGTAGCCCATCGCCCGGCCACGTGCGGCGCGGAACCACTGTGCGATCAGGACCTGGTTGGGAATGGGGCCGGTCAGGATATAGCCCAGGACTTCTGCGATAGAAAGCAGGTAGTACTGCCAAAGACGCGTCGTCCATCCCATCAGGATCAGCGGGCCGCCGACAAAGGCCAGCCCAAAGCGGATGACAGATTGTGCGCCATGTCTGTCAATCAACGAGCCGATATAACCCACAAACGGGGCAATGATCAGAAACCCGAGCAGAATGCCTTCTGTCACCTGGCTGCGTGAGAATCCCAGGTTCTTCACCAGTTCGGGGTAGAAAACGGGGAGGCCGTAGAAGGTGATCCCGACGGTGAGAAAGAGGTTCAGAAAAGCTCCTACAACGACCCACCAGCCGTAAAAGATGCGCATGAGTTCTTTGCCTCTGCGTGTTTTCAGCGCCGATCTCTATGGCATCGCCGCTGACTTCAAGGCAATTTATTCTGCCCAGCGTGGTTAAGTCAACGATAACTCGCGGCGCAAACACCATTTTGAATCGGGACCTTTGCAGCGACCGACATCTGAATTTGTTGTAATGCCTTTTGATCGCAGCCATTTTGTGATCAAATAAAGGGTTTGTTAAAGGCTTTGGACAAAGTGTTCGGCTTACGATCGAAGCCAGATGTGTGATTTATCACGCATCCGTGTGACGCGCATCACACCATTGAAGAGGAAAAAAGAAGAAAATTTCTGCCCTGAGCCGATTGGGAAGATTCAAGTGGGATGTGCTGATAGGGATTCAGCAGCAGACAGCGGAATCCGATCAGGACAAATGCCGGGGATGGGCAGAAGGAGAGAGGAGTTGCTATGATCATAGGTATTCCCAAGGAGAGCTTTCCGGGAGAGAGGCGAGTGGCCATGGTGCCCGCCGTTGTACCTTCGCTGACGAAAGCGGGGTTTGAAGTTGCCATTGAAGCCGGAGCAGGCGTCAGCGCCGGATATCTCGACAAGGAATATACGGACAAGGGCGTAAAGATCCTTGGCAGCCGCGCAGAGGTCTTCAAGACCGCCGACATCGTCGTGCAGGTTCTCTGCTACGGGTCAAACGACAAGACCGGGAAAGAAGACGTTCCGCTCTACCGGCGGGATCAGTTTCTTGTTGGTTTCCTCCGTCCCCTGGGGGCGGTTGAGACCCTCCAGGGAATCGCCGCCAAAGGTGTCTCATCCTTCAGCGTTGAACTCATGCCCAGAATCACCCGGGCCCAGAGCATGGACGCCCTTTCATCGATGTCGACGGTTGCCGGTTACAAGGCGGTTCTATTGGCTGCGGACACCCTGCCTCGGTTCTGTCCCATGCTGACCACCGCGGCCGGAACCATCACGCCTGCCCGCATCTTCATCATTGGAGCCGGAGTGGCGGGGCTCCAGGCCATCTCCACCGCGCGCAGGCTGGGTGCCGTGGCATCGGCCTATGACATGCGTCCCGCAGTCAAGGAGCAGGTGCAAAGTCTCGGAGGCCGTTTCGTCGAGCTGCCCATTGAGGCCAAGGAGGCCCAGGATGCGCGCGGTTATGCAACGGCGCAGGATGAGAGCTTCTACCGGCGCCAGCGGGAACTTCTGGGACGCGTGGTGGCCGAAAGTGACGTGGTTATTACCACGGCCGTGATTCCAGGTAAGAAGCCGCCGATCCTTGTGACAGAAGAAATGGTGAAGAGCATGGCCCCGGGCTCTGTGATTGTGGACCTGGCGGCCGAGCGAGGCGGGAACTGTGAACTGACAGTGGCCAGCGAGATTGTCGTTAAGCACGGTGTAAGCATTTGTGGCTATATTAATCTGGCCAGCACTGTTCCGTACCACGCGAGCCAGATGTACGCCCGGAATATCAGCACGTATCTTACCCACATGTTCAAGGGTGGGAAGCCGGAACTCAACCTGGAAGACGAGATCACCCGCGAGACGCTGATTACACGGGGTGGGGAAGTGGTCCATGCTCGCGTGCGCGAATTTTTCTCTTTACCAGCCCTGGCCGCTCAGAAGAGCGCTCATTAAAGACCGCAAAATACCTGGCAGCTCGCGAGAGCTGCTCTTGGAGTTTGCATCAACAAATGCTTAGTTAAAGGAGGGTAACGTGCCAGCAGGTTTTGTCTCAAACTTGTACGTTTTTGTGCTGGCGGGGTTTCTCGGATTCGAAGTAATTAAGAGAGTCTCGCCGCTGCTGCACACGCCTTTGATGGCTTTGACCAACGCGCTGGACGCGATTGTGGTGGTCGCTGCCATCATCATTGCCGGACGAAAAGGGACTGCGCTTTCCGAGATTCTTGGAGCGATAGCGGTTGCCGCCGCCTTCAGCAACATGGTCGGAGGTTTTCTGATTACCGATCGCATGCTGCGGATGTTCAAACTGAGTGGGCGTAAAAAACAATGAACACGACCATACTGCACCTCGCGTCCTTTCAGTACCTCACCGACTTCTCATACATCATTGCCATCGCCTTCTTTATTCTCTCGCTGAAGTGGCTGAGTTCACCGGCCACCGCCCGCCGCGGGGTGTTCATAGGCGAGATTGGTGCGGCGATTGCGGTGGTTACCACCTTTTTCAACCCCGAACTCGTCCAGTTCAAGTGGATATTGATCGCGCTTCTGGTTGGCGTTATCGTCGGCATCCCTCTTGGCTTGGTCCAGATGACCGCCGTCCCTCAGCGGACCGCCATGAGCCACGCTTTCGGCGCGCTGGCTGCGGCCGTGATCGGGATTTCCGAGTATTACATGCGCATCCCGCACATCACCAAGTTCGAGATGGTGGAAATCTCGCTCGAAGTGATTATCGGCTCGCTCAGCTTTACGGGCAGTTTGATCGCAGCCGGCAAGCTGCAGGAATGGTTGCCACAGCGGCCCATTGTCTACAAGGGGCAGAATTACGTAAGCTTCACGGTGCTGGGCGCCGCTGTTTTGACAGCGCTGGTTCTTATTTTTAACCCCATCGCACCGTGGTTCTTTCCGGCCATGGTAATCATCTCGCTGCTCTTCGGCATCATGCTGGTGACGCCGATTGGCGGGGCCGACATGCCGACGGTCATCGCGCTTTTGAACTCTTACGTCGGACTCACCGCTGCCCTGCTCGGCTTTGTGCTCAACACGAAGGTGCTGGTTGTTGCCGGAGCCCTCGACGGTTCTTCCGGCTTCATTCTGGCGGTAATTATGTGCAAAGCCATGAACCGCTCGTTCACTAATGTCTTGTTCGGGGCCTTCGGCCAGCTCCAGGTTTCTGCCAAGGGCGGGGAAGAAGAAAGGATTGTCCACTCCGCCTCGCCGGAAGAAGCTGCCGCAATTCTGGCTGCGGCTAACAAAGTTCTGGTTGTTCCTGGTTATGGCATGGCCGTCGCCCAGGCGCAGCACAAGGTCCGGGAGATGTTCGACGCGCTCACCAAGAAGGGCGTGGACGTGAAGTTCGGTATTCATCCGGTTGCCGGCCGCATGCCAGGGCACATGAACGTGCTGCTGGCTGAAGCGGACGTTCCCTATGACAAGCTGATCGAGATGGACGACGCCAACAGTGAAATGCCACAGACCGACGTGGCTTTGATTATTGGCGCTAATGACGTCGTAAACCCTGCTGCCAAGACCGATCAGGGCAGCCCCATCTACGGCATGCCCATCATCGAAGTTAACAATGCCCGGACGGTGATGGTGATCAAGCGGAGCCTGAATCCCGGCTTTGCCGGCATCGACAACCCGCTGTTTTACATGGACAATAACCTGATGCTCTTTGGTGACGCGAAGTCCTTCGTCGGCAACATCGTCAAGGAGTTATCCGGAGCCGCCGTCGAGGCTTAAGAGAGGGCCAACTGGCTCATTGCAGTCGGATGGCGTGCCCAGAGACGATCCGGGCAATTCAATCGGTTTGGATGGTCCGGATCGGATCGCGCAATTGCAGCCGGTCACGACGGCGCTTACTGTCTGTGAGATGAGTCAGTCGCCCGGGGCTCCGTCGAGGCTGACTGCCGCCGAGGCCCAGAGGTATTCCTGGCACTAATAAGACCTTTCCTTTCTCTCCTCCAGTTTGCCTTCGCTGGGAATGAAACCTTCCAGAATATTAATTTCGTTCCCGCTGTTCTCCACCCCCGCCACCCCTTCGTCAATGGTAGATAGGAAGGACAGGGCTGCGATAGAATAGGGCAAAGGAAGTTAAAATGAATCAATTTTCGAATCATAACCTAAAATCCACCCCCGAAAGCCGCGCTCCCAGCGTCCGCGGGTCATCAAAATCCGGGATCATGGTGTTTGCAGCGCTGGTGCTGGTTTTAGTTGGCATTCTTACTTATCTCGTGCTGAATCGCCTTGATCGAGTGAACCAGGAAGTTAGCCGCCTCAGCGCCCAGGTTGCGCAAAGCAATGAAAAGGTCGGTCTTGCCTCCGCAAACGCCGCCTCTGCCCTCGAACGGGCTTCTCGTGCCGAACAAAGCGCCCTCCAGGCGGCCAATGAAAGGGACCAGGCTGAACGGGCCAAGGCGCAATTCCAGCAGCAGGCCCAGCAGGCGCAACAGCAACTGGAGCAGGCCGAGCAGCAGATTCTGGCCGCGCAGCAAAAGGCGGAACAGGCTCAGCAAAAGGCCGAAGAGTACCGCAAGGCGCGGGAGGCTGAACTGGCTCGCCTGCAACAAGCTCTGGGCCAGATTGCCAGCACTCGCCGGACCGGCATGGGCCTGGTGATGACCCTGGGAAGCAAGGACATCCGGTTCGGTTTTGACAAGTACTATTTGCATCCCGAGGACAAAGAAGTTTTGAGCCGCATTGCTGGTATTCTCTCCCTCTTGAAGGGATACCAGATCTACGTTTATGGCTACACGGACGACATCGGCACCAAGGAATACAACTTGAAACTGTCCGACCGGCGCGCCGAGGCGGTGCGCAATTATCTGGTCCAGAACGGATTGAACCCCAACATTATTACGACGAAAGGCTATGGCAAAGCCGATCCCCTGGTGCCCGGATCTTCGCCCCAGGCCCGGGCGATCAACCGCCGGGTCGAGATAGGAATCGTCGATTCCACCATCAAGCCCCTCCCTTCTCAAAACCAGTAAGACCATCGAGGAATCGGCGACGATTACGCTACACGGATGCCGGGGGAGTTGCCCAGCGAGACCATCCTCTAGAAATCCGTTGACACTTTTCTTCTCTTTTTGTTACGTTCAAAAGCTCATAGCTATTGATAGCAACGGGCGATCTTCCCACCCTTCGAGCGAGATCGTTTTCGGTTCGATGAAAGGGTCGGAAACCGGTGAGGCACAGGGATGTTTGTTCCGAAGAGAATGTTTTTGACCAAAGGGGTTGGAAAGCATCGGGAAAAGCTGACTAGCTTTGAGCTGGCGCTTCGCTCAGCAGGAATTGCGGCCTGCAACCTGGTCCGTGTTTCCAGTATTTTCCCACCTCGCTGCAAAATGATTTCCCGCGTTGAGGGCATGAAGGAGTTGCAGGCGGGCCAGGTCACCTTTGTTGTGATCAGCGAAAATTCCACACGGGAACCCCACCGCCTGATAGCTGCCTCAGTCGGAGTGGCGATGCCTGCGGACCGCAACGCATACGGCTACCTTTCTGAACACCATTCCTACGGCCAGACGGAGCAGGTGGCCGGAGAATATGCTGAAGAGTTAGCAGCCGAAATGCTGGCCACAACGCTTGGCGTGGAGTTTGATCCCGATCAGAGCTGGGATGAAAAGAAGGAAATCTACCGCATTTCGAACAAGATCGTGCGAACGTCGGAGATTACCCAGTCGGCGATCGGTGACAAACGGGGCCTGTGGACGACAGTCCTGGCGGCGGCCGTTCTGCTCGGTATCGACGAGTGAAGACCTTAGGCCGATAACGCCCCGGCGATTTCATATCGCCAACATTGCAGCGGCGGTTTTAGATTGCCATCGCCCAAGGGCAATGTAGCGCCGATTTCACATCGGCATCGCTCGCGGCGTAAAGTGGCCGCTACATGCAAGAGGAC
>JAKAWN010000189.1 GCA_021827245.1 Acidobacteriota bacterium
GAAATGCTGGAGTCGGGCTGGATCAAAAGGTCTACTTCGTCGGGATAAGGAGGCCAGATATTGGCAGAGGGCAAACCGTGCAATGAATACCAATCGGCGTTGCGCCAATATTTCGTATCCAGATTGGCGTATGGGTAAGACAGATTGTTTTCTTCACAGCGAAAAACAACAAACAGCGCCTCGCCACTGTAAGCAATGCGGCATTCGGTCGGGGTCACGGGACCGCTTTGACCGCCGGCGCGATAAAACCGACTTAAGGCCAGTGTGTGCTCCTGATCCGAGAGAAGGCCATCCAAGGTAGGGGAACTGGTCCAAGGCGACTTTAGAACAATGGCATTGACTCCCCAAGCAAGTTGTCTCTCTTCATTCGCTACGACCTCATTTACTGGGAGGCGTTCGCTCAGGGCTGTCCGCTGGCTGCCACTCACCTCCTCAGCATTTAAGCCTTCAATAGACATTCCCGCCAATGCCCCGATGCCGGCTGCTGACTTCTTTATGAATGTGCGTCTGCGCATTTCACCTCCTGGTTACGAATAGACTGCCGGACTTAACCCTCGAATCTTCGCGAGCACAGCGAGCCAGAATGGTAGTTCACCACGACGATCTGACTACCGAAATCCTCCGCAATGTCCGGGGGTTGGCCATTCCGCAGCAGCCCCTCACGGCCGGGCAGCTTAATCCGCCGCCAGTCGTGCTGAATCCCTCACATCCTTCCGGACGGCCCCAGCCCGAGCACCTTCGGGATTTCGCTCGGGGTGACGCTCACTTCCAATTCGGGCGCGCCTATGCTCGCCATCGGGGGCAGGCACGTCTTCGATGTTCACGTTCCCAAGGTCCCACAGCGTCGGCGGAATCCGGCTTTCCATCCACCCCGAGGGCCGCTCGATCTCGCAGCGGCTGGCAGGGATCACCGGGGAGACGCCGTCGGAAAGCCAATGCCGTGGCAGCCTCCACTCCCGGCCGTCCGGGTCAGTAAAGATGATACGCACGGGCCAATGGTTGTTCCACGCGGTGCCGTCGTCGTCCACGAGCACCGGCACGCCCACCGGAGAGTCGCCCAAGTCGATACGTCGTGTCCAAGGCGGCTCTTCAGGAAGAACCTCGACGGCCACAGACTGACCCGCATGGACTGTCGCAAGCTCCTCGGGCATGTTGATCCCTTCGAGCCGGAGTCTTTCGTTGGGAAGAGTGAACTGCTGGGTTGATGCCATCGCGGGCCTCCGGAGCGGTTTATGACGCGCCCCAGGCAGGGAAGCGCGTCATTGACAATATACCTCCGAAGTATCAAATGTGGGTCGGGAACACCTGTCGTGGCTTGAAGCGCTGAACCGGTTTCAGAACTGGCGTCGAGCCCGTGGAACCCATCCAGGATGTTGGGCGTCGCTCAAATGTGTTCGGTGAGCACATTCAGGCGGCTCTTGCTCTTTACCTGCTGTCGGAAATCAACTGCGCTTCTTTCCGGAATGAAGCCCCAACTTTTCAAGGCTTCGGCGCATTCACTTATGGCCTTGCATTTGACGTGTGCAGCGCATACATTCGGTTCTCGTAGTTTCTTCCTGCGTGGCCGCAAGCGGGTAAGACGCAGCGGGTGCGCCGCTCCCCAAGCGGCAGCCTGGAGGCTAGCGAGATGCGGCCGGCCTCTTTCAACGAAGACAGATTTCCCGAAGCCATCGCGGCAATGGGACGAATTCTCCTCATCTGCATGCTGCTCGCGGTTCCGTGCGAGGGCCAGACCAGCGGCTGCCGGTCACCCCAGTCTCCTGATTTCGCCCGCATCCTGACTTTCGGGGGAAAGCCCGGCAGCGGCGTGCCCGATGTGTGGATGGGCAGTCCGGGCGGGACGATCTTCGCCGACGCTCAGGCGGTTCACAACGGCCGATGGTCGGTTCGAATTCAACGGAACGGCAGCAGCCCAGATAAGTTCTCGTCGCTCACAAATTGCGTCCAGATGGACTTCGACGGCCGAACCATCGAGATGCACGGATTCTTGCGCACAGAGAATGCGGAAGGTTGGCGGCCCTGCGGATGCGGGAAGACGGCGACAAGAGACGGGTGGCTTTCGCCACCACGCAAGATCTCCACTTGCATGGAACGACCGCGTGGCAGGAATACTCCATCAAAGTGCCGATCAAGCGTCATGGGAAACAGCTTTTCTTCGGTGTTGCCCTCGGTGGAACAGGAAAGGTATGGTCATTGGGCCTCCAGTTGCCGGTGGACGGCAAGCCCATCTGGGAAGCGCCCAAAGCCAGGTGCTTCATCACGACCCTCGACCGCGACCACCAGTTCGACAAGGGCTCCGGCATCATCATCCGGGAGCTCAGCCGGACGTAGATCAAGAACCTGGCGACGCTGGGGAAAGTCTGCGGCCTTCTCAAATACTGCGATCCGCGGGCCACCTCCGCCAGTGGCAATGGGACTTCGAGCTGTTTCGCATCCTGCCTGCTATTCTTGCCGCGCCTGACCGGGTGAGGGCGAACGCCAAAATGCTTGACTGGATCAACAAACTGGGCCCGGTCGCCCGCTGTCAGTCCTGCGCCCATCTGAACAAAGCGAATCTTCAGTTCCCGCCTGACTTGCGTTAGATCGACAACGAGCGCCTTCTCGGAAAGGACCTCAGCCGCCGTCTCCGCTGGATTCGAGCCAATCGGCTGCCCGGAAGACAATTCTATGTCTCGCTGTCACCCTACCTCGGGAATCCCATTTTCGACCATGAACTGCCGTACCGCGGCATCAAGTCCCCCGACGCCGGATTCCAGCTTCTGGCCCTTTGCCGCTTCTGGAACATTATCGAGTACTGGTACCCATATCGGAACGACATGGGAGAGAACTGGGACAAGGTGCTGGCCGAGTTCATCCCCAGGCTGGCGTTGGCGAAGGACGCCGCCTGCGAAGCACAAGACATGACCCGAAAACGGATTCTCCTCCAGCGCCGTCTGCACCATTCCGGCCAGCCCCACAAAGCCGCGCCTGAGGTCCGTCACACCGGCCACGATCCAAATCCGCGTTCCCGCCGGAAGCCCGATCATCCCTGCAACGCTTCCAGCACGACCCGAAGGGTCTCTCGGTCCACCACGCCGGTGAGTCGCAGCCGCCCTTTGGGAAATTCAATTTGGATGCTGCCGGAAGGCGTTTGGTCTGTCTCAGGTGCCCTCGGTGTCACCGCTGGCTCGGCCACCCGAACCGCCAGCAAGCCCAGGATAGCGGCTTTGCCGCTTCCCAGACGTCCTTGACGATACAATCGTCGCCAAGCGAACACCTGGTTGGCGTTCACGCCATGCGCCCGCGCCACCCGTGCCACTGACGCACCCGGAGCGAGGTTCTCCTCCACAATCCGGAGTTTCAACTCAACACTTCGCTCTTTTTCCGATTTGCACTTGACTATGAATGGATCAAGGGGAATTATGCGAAACAGTTTCGACGCCCCAAGTAAATCGACAGCCAGCGATGCCATTAACTGAAGCTGAGATGATGGCAATCCTGACGGTCTGCGTCATTTGGGGTCGGAAACATCAGGGCAAACGGCGAGCTGGAGAAAACTCCTGCCGCGCGAGGGCGCTAGTCCTTTATATTCGTTATAGCGGCCTTCGAATTGAAGATGCTGTGCCCCTGAGTCGGGATCGTATTGTAGACGGAAAGTCATTCCTGTACACGGACAAGACCGGAACCCCTGTCTACTTGTCCCTACCAGACTTTGTCATTGAAGCTTTGAATGAAGCACCCGTCTCAGCGGTTTTATTGGACCGGAGCCTCGAAACCCGAAAGTGCGGCTAAGAATTGGCAAGATAAGCTTCGGAAGCTTTTCAAGCTAGCAGGTGTAACGGATGGGCATGCGCATCGGTTCCGGGACACGCTGGTCGTCGATATGCTCTTGGACGGCATTCCGATTGAGCGGGTCTCGATGATTCTCGCTCACCCCAGTGTGAAAATTACCGAGAAGTATTATGCGCCGTGGGTGGAAGCCAGACAGGAGCAAGCAGAGGAGGACGTGAAGCGTTGTTGGATGAGGGACTCTTTGTGGCTTTCCGAAGCAAAGGGTACACCAGAGGTGCACGGAAAAAACGACCTCGTTAACCGATTGAAAACAGGAGAGAAATAATGGCGGAGAGGGTGGGATTCGAACCCACGTGCCCGCTTTTGGCAGGCAAGACGCTTTCGAGGCGCCCCCGTTATAACCACTTCGGTACCTCTCCGCAAGGACGTGGCCTTTGCTGTCGCGGCAGCAGAACCACTATGGCGTGAGGAATCCGGTTGTTTTCATGTCCCGCACCGGATCTTGCTTCGGCGCTTGCGAAAGAATTCACGAAGAATTGCCGCGCACTCAGCCTGCAGGACTCCGCTGTCAAACACAACGTGGTGGTTCAGTTTTTGATTGTTCAGCACAGCAAGAACGGAGCCGCAGGCGCCAGCTTTAGGATCCAAGGCCCCGACAATCAGCCTCCCGATGCGAGCTTGGACGATTGCGCCCACGCACATCGCACAAGGTTCGATTGTAACATACAGGGAACAACCGGGCAGGCGGTAGTTCCCCAGCTTGCGTCCCGCGCGCCGCAGCGCCAGAATTTCAGCATGCGCGGAAGGATCATTGAGATGGATGGGCTGGTTGTGAGCACGGGAAACGACTTCCCCCTCACGGACGACGACCGCGCCCACCGGCACTTCGCCTTCACGGCAGCCGCGCCGGGCCTGGCGCAAAGCCTCATCCATAAATCGAACATCCGGATTTCCCCCGAGATCCTTGCTGCCGCTCCGCATTCATGTATCGTATCATTTTGCCGCATGTTATGATCAGTTCGGCGGTGAGGTCTTCTGGGGCGAAGACGACCTGCTTAAGCTGGACAACCTACCGTCCCCTCGACTTTTTTGCCGCTGCTTGCTGATTGGTGTTAGTACTTGTCGAGTCAAAATCGATTCATATGCGAAGGAGGAAGCATTCTAATGGAGACTGACCGCAGAGAGTTCTTGCGCTCAGGGATTGTCGCTTCGGCGTCGCTGCTGGCCACAGGTTTCAACTTATATGCGAATCCTTATGGGCTTCCCGTAGGCTTACAACTCTATACGGTACGCCAGCAGTTGCAGGCAGATTTTCCGGGGACCTTGCGCAATGTCGCCGCCATTGGCTACAAGGAGGTAGAGTTCGCCGGTTTTGGCAAAGAGCCGGTTCCACAGATCAGACGGCTTCTTGCGACCGATGGCCTGAAGGCCCCCAGCGGCCATTTTGGTTATCAGCAGCTCGATTCCAACCTGGACACGATAATCAAAGATGCCCACGCACTGGGAATGAATTATATCGTCCTGCCGTCGCTGCCCAATTCTATGCGTCACTCCGTTGAGGCGTACAAGCGAGGCGCCGACTTCATGACCAAGACAGGCAAGCAGTGCAGGAAAGCGGGCCTTCATTTCGCCTATCATAATCACAACCTGGACTTTGAAACATTCAATGGCGTCATTGCTTTTGATCTGTTGCTGCAGAATACGGACCCGACTTATGTGAATTTTGAGATGGACTGCTTCTGGGTCACGCGCGCCGGCTACGATCCGGTTGCCTACATGGACAAGTACCCGGGCCGCTTTCCTCTTCTGCACATTAAGGACGAAAGGCGGCATTATCCGCCCACGGCTACAGGCCCAACTCCGCGCACGCTTTTTGCACCGGTGGGCCGGGGGATCGTCGATTGGAAGCGGATCTTCAAGGCGGCGCGCAAAGGTGGCTTGAAGTACTATTTTGTGGAGCAGGACCAGACCGAACTTCCACCTTTTCAGGCGATTCGGATCAGTTATGATTATTTGCACAGGCTCACGGTCTAGGAGGGTTGCGGGCTGGAAAGGTTCAACACAAAGGGCACGCGGGTTTCCGATGCACTCCGCGTGAAATCATTCGCGGCACGGAGGAAGCAGACACCATGTTTGGTTGCGGCTCTGCCTCACTTCAATGCGTCATTTTGAGCGACGCGACTGCACAGAATGGAGGGTGCGAATGCTGGTGAGCATCAAGCGCGCGTATGACAAACCGAGCAACGAAGACGGCATCCGCGTTCTCGTGGACGGTCTGTGGCCACGCGGGGTGAGCAAGGCTGACCTGAAAATCGAGAAGTGGGAGAAGGCTATTGCGCCCTCGAAAGCCCTGCGAACCTGGTACGGGCACGATCCTGAAAAGTGGCCGGAATTCCGCAAGCGCTATCGTGAAGAGCTGGGACAACTGCCACGCAAGGAAGCGCTCGAGCAGTTGATCCGCTTGGCGGGGCAGGCAAAACTGACGTTGGTTTTCGGAGCCCGTGACGCGGAACATTCCAACGCCGCTGTCATCGCGGAGGTGATCCGGGCCAGGAGGGAAGGCGGCAGGGAACCCGGTGCCAGCCGAGGCCGCAAGCCCCGAAGGGCAAGTCAGTAGTCTGACTTGCTTGCCACAAGCATCGGTATCGATCGGCAAGTGATATGAGCCGACGACGCGAGGAATGGCGAAAGATCCTGGAATTGGAAGTCGATCTCTGGTCCGCCAAGTCCTGCGAGCGACTCGTCTCCGAGTTGCAGGAGCCGGCAACGTACGAGGTTGAATTCGAGTCAAGAAAGTACGTGGTCGAGGTGGAGCTCCTGGAAAATACCGACAAGTCCGTCCACGTCATGGTGTCGGTTGATGACGGCAGTCTTCCGGTCTCCATTTCACCCTTGATCGATAGCTTTATTCGTCAAAAGCTTCTTCCGGATGTCTAATCGGGCTTATCAAGCGTAACTTTATTATTTTTGTTTGGCTTAGAAGCCAGTCGTCTGGGGCGGGCGTGTCGAGCAGCCGCGGGGTAAGAAACGGTATTTACCGCCAACACGAAATTGCTCATGTCAAAGTGTGCCATCTTCTTGTAAGTGAATGGAAATAAACGACTTGACTGTTTGACGGAAACCTGTTATTATAATAAGCTAAGCATGATGATCAGAGCATCCTATAGGAAACGCTATGATTAGAGAAACCCGAGGGAAACAAGGCAGGCGCCTTGCAACGAGGAGAAGGTCTTCTTCAACCCGGAGAAGGTCTGGTTCCGGAAGAAGCACACGTGAAGGTGTGGGTCGTCGTCTTGCCCTCGGGGTGAATTCTAAGACCTCCGCAAAGACGGCCTCTCAGTCCCTTCAAAAGGCCGAAGCGGTGGAGCATGGAATCGCCCTGAAGAATTTCGAATCTGCGGTAAGGTTTTTTCAAAGGAAGGATTATGAAAAAGCAGGTGCGCTTTTTGAGAAGCTTGCCGCCGCGCCGATTCGTGAGATTGCTCACAGGGCAAGGGTCCATCTGCGCCTTTGCGAAATGAGGCAACATCAGGAAATCCGTCCCAAGACGGCAGAAGGATACTATGCGCGAGGCGTGGCTGCTCTCAATAGCCAGGACTTTGATCGGGCAATCCAGTTTCTTGCCAGGTCGGACGAGATGATTCCCAACCAGGAATATGTCCATTATGCCTTGGCGGCGGCCTACAGCCTTCGAGGCGACTCAGATAAGGCAATCAGCCATCTGGAAAGAGCCATCGGGTTGCGTCCCCAGAACAGGGTCCAGGCACGGCAGGACGAAGATTTCCAGGTTCTTGCGAGCGATCCGCGGTTTACACGGCTCCTCGGAACTAACGGCTAATCACCTCTTGCCTCGGTGAGCAAAGTTACTCCTCAAAGATTGTTCTCGCCAACGTACCGAAGCGGGTGCATGGAATGAAGGTTGTGGCAATCGGTGGAGGTACCGGTCTGGCTGTCCTGTTGCGCGGATTGAAGCGATATGCCAGCCCGGGTGCCGCTTCGGGAAGTCCTTTAATAACTCAGCTTACTGCGGTTGTGACGGTGACCGACGAGGGTGGGAGTTCAGGCCGCCTTCGCCGAGATTTCCGGATGCTTCCTCCAGGAGACATTCGCAATTGCTTGGTGGCGCTTGCCGAAGACGAAAGAATCCTGACCCAGTTGTTCAACTACCGTTTTGCGGCGGGTAGGGGTCTTCGCGGTCATAGTCTTGGCAACCTGTTCCTCACTGCTTTAACCAACCTGACCGGCGATTTTTCGATGGCGGTCAAGCTGGCAAGCGAAGTGTTGGCCGTTCGCGGAGAAATCTTCCCCGCCACCCTTGCGGATGTTCACCTCAGGGCGCTTCTTGCCGATGGTCGGCAGGTGGAGGGTGAATCGCGCATTCATCGGACCACTGTCCCTATCCGCAGACTTTCGATTGTGCCGGCCCGATGCCGTCCCATGACTGAGACCCTCCGAGCCGTTGAAGAAGCCGATTTGATTACGCTGGGTCCCGGTTCACTTTACACTTCGTTGCTACCCAATCTTCTGGTTTCCCGCATCGCACAACAGATTGCCCGCTCGAAGGCGGCCAGGATTTATATCGGAAACCTGATGACGCAGCCGGGAGAAACGCGAGGGTATAGTGCTGCTGAGCACCTTCAAGCTGTCGTCCGGCATGTTGGCGGCAACATCTTCGACTTTGCGGTCCTGAACAACCGGGAGTTCCCTTCAGCAATGCGCAAGCGTTACGCTGCGGAACACGCAGAGCCTGTCATCAATGACCTCGCGAAGATCCGGGCACTCGGAGTTTCTCCGGTGTGCGTTCCTTTGCTGCAGGCTGAGGACGGAGTTGCGCGCCACGATTCTCAGCGGCTCTCGCGTTTGTTGCTGGAAGTCGCCGCCCGTCCAAACAGGAGGCTGCAACCTCGCCTTGCTGGCCATCCGGCGCCCGCCGGCACCCCTCGGCGCGTTTGAATTGGACCTGTCCTGCCCGATCGCCCGGGAACGCTGTTCAACTGCTTATGCAAACTATAAGAAATATTCATTTCACAGTGCCTGACAACAGGAACGAAAATAGTGTGACTGGTCGGAGGAGTAGTGTCTGATAACGGATTAATGGATCATAGGAAAGAGGAAGAAGCTTGTCGGCGTGGGCTCTACCAGCGTGAAGAGCATGACGCTTGTGGGGTTGGATTTGTCGCCGATCTCAATGCTCCGGCTTCCCACCAGGTTGTCAAGCAGGCATTGGAATGCCTTGGGTGCCTGACGCATCGCGGCGGCGTGGACGCTGACGGCGCCAGCGGTGACGGTGCAGGGATTGCCGCGCAACTTCCGTCGGAATTTTTCGCGCGTGAGGCACGCCGCCTGAATTCCGGATTTCAGCCGCATTGGCGCATCGCAGTCGGCGTGTTCTTCTTTCCGCGCGATGGCGTCACGCGTGCCCGGGCCATGTTCGCGGCCGAAGAGGCAGTCCGCAACCGCGGGCTTTATGTAGCAGGTTGGCGACAGGTCCCCGTGAATCCCGAAGCGCTCGGCCCCCAGGCCCGGGAGAGCCAGCCGGCCATCTGGCACTTGCTGATAGCGCAGCCAACTGACCAGGAGCGTGAATTCGAGCAAGTCCTCTATTTGACCCGCAAGGAAATCGAGCGGCGCCTCACAGAGGCAAGGATTTCTGACTGCTATATTCCGTCGTTTTCGTCGCGCAACATTGTTTATAAGGGGCTCATGGCTCCCTCACAACTGGGAATTTTCTATAAGGACCTTTCCGACCCGGACTTCACAACCTCGGCCGCGCTTTACCACCAGAGGTACAGCACGAATACCTCTCCCACATGGTTTCTCGCTCAGCCCTTCCGTCTTGTGGCACACAATGGGGAAATCAACACCCTGCTGGGGAATCGCAACTGGATGCGGGCGCGGGAAGCGGTGCTTGATCACCCGATATGGGGGAACGAAGCTGAATGGCTTAAACCCGTTATCCAACCGGGAGGAAGCGACTCGGCCAGCTTCGACAACGCCCTCGAACTGCTGACGCGCTCAGGGCGGACCGTGCACCACGCCTTGCTGATGATGATTCCGGAAGCCTGGGAAGGCTCGGTCGAAATTCCCGCCGATGTTCAGGCTTTTTACCACTACCACTCCTGCTTGATGGAACCTTGGGACGGCCCGGCGGCGATGTCGTTTCTGGATGGGCATCTGGTGGGCGCGGCGGTTGACCGCAATGGATTGCGCCCGGCCCGTTACACGATCACGAAGGATGGCCTGGTGGTCCTCGGGTCTGAGGTCGGCGTGCTACCCGTTGAACCGGAAAGAGTTCAGGAAAAGGGAAGGCTTGGGCCAGGGCAGATTCTTCTGGTGGACCTTGAACACAAGAAGATTTTCAAGAACGAGCAACTGAAACGGCAGGTTTCCCACGGCCGGAAATACCGGAGATGGATTCATAACAACATGGTCTTCCTGCCCCGGGTTAAGGCCGAGAACAGTGGGCTTACCGGTCCCGTCGAGAATCGTCCGGCAACTCGTGACCGCACGGCCTTTGTCGCGCTGCAGCGTGCGGCTGGTTACACAGAGGAAGACCGGGAGCTTCTCATCAAACCGCTAGCCGGTATAAAAAAGGAGCCGGTCGGCTCTATGGGTGACGACACGCCGCTTGCGGCGCTTTCGCACCGTCCGCGCCCCATATATCACTACTTCCGGCAGATGTTTGCTCAGGTGACCAACCCACCGATCGACCCGCTGCGCGAATCGCTGGTGATGGCTCTTAGTCTTTACCTGGGCGCGCGCCATTCGGTCCTGGTGGAATCCCCCGAACATGCCCGCATGATCCGGCTGGAATCGCCGTTCTTGTTCGACGCAGAACTTGAAGAACTGAAGCGGCTTGGCGAAGAAAAGTTCAAGCCGGCCACAATCTCGACTCTTTTCCCGGTAAGCCAGGGGCCGGAAGGCATGATGGATGCCATTGGCCGAGTCAGGCAGAAATGTCTGGCGGCGGTCGAACAGGGTAGTTCCATCCTTATTCTGAGCGACCGTGGCGTTGACGCTGAACATGCTGCCGTTCCCGTTCTGCTGGTTGTGGGAGCGGTGGTTGAGCACCTGATTGCCAAAGGGGTCGGCAACAAGGCCGACCTGGTGCTTGAGACTGCAGAAGCTTGGGAGTCGCACCAATTTGCTTGTCTCATTGCTTACGGAGCTGCCGGGATCAATCCTTACCTGGCGCTTGAAGTTGTGGCAGACCTTGCAGCGCGGGGGGAATTGGGCAAAATCCCCATCGCTAACGCGTTGGAGAATTTCTGGGGTGGCATCGAGGCCGGCCTTAAGAAAATCATGTCCAAAATGGGCATCTCGACGCTGGCAAGCTATCAGGGCGGGAAATTCTTCGAGATCATCGGCCTTGATCCAGACGTGGTCAGAGAGTTTTTCCCTGACACTCGCTCCCTCATCGGCGGTCGCAAATTGGTTGATCTTGCCAACGATGTTATTGCCCTCCACTTGGATGCTTTCCCGCCGCGAGCGGAAAAACCGGAATTTGCCGGATACTACCGGTTCCGCAAGGGATTTGAGCGCCATGCGTTCAGTCCGCAGGTGATTCGCAACCTTCAAAAAGCGGCCAAGGAAGATGACGCGGCGAGTTACCAGGCTTTCGTGCATGAGGTTGATGATCGTGAGCCGATTACACTGCGCGATCTGATGAAGTTTGGGCCTGCCAAACCCATTCCCGTTGAAGAAGTCGAGCCCGTGGAGGCTATCTGGAAACGATTTACAACTCAGGCAATGTCACTAGGTGCTTTGAGTCCGGAGACCCAGCATACACTGGCTGTCGCTATGAACAGGATCGGCGGCCGATCGAATACCGGTGAGGGCGGAGAAGACCCGAACGTTTATTATGTTGAACTCGAAAACGGAGATTCCGCCGAGAACAAGATCAAGCAGGTTGCTTCGGCGAGCTTCGGCGTTACACCCGAATATCTGGTGCGCGCTGAGCAATTAGAAATCAAGATGGCGCAAGGTTCAAAGCCTGGGGAAGGCGGGCAGTTGCCTTCTCACAAGGTCACACCCATGATTGCACGTGTACGCCGCGCCGTGGAAGGCATCGCGCTGATTTCGCCTCCTCCGCATCACGATATTTATTCGATTGAGGATCTGGCCCAATTGATCTATGACCTGAGGGAAATCAACCCGCGGGCCACCATCGGTGTCAAGTTGGTGTCGCAGGCCGGAGTGGGGACCGTGGCTTCCGGCGTAGCCAAAGCGAATGCGGATGTTGTACTGATCAGCGGACATGACGGTGGAACTGGAGCTTCGCCGCTGATTTCGGTCAAGAATACAGGTTCTCCCTGGGAGATGGGGCTTGCAGAGGCCCATCAAAGCCTGGTGGCCAATGGCCTCAGGACTAGGGTGCGGTTGCGGGTCGACGGTGGATTAAAGACCGGCAGAGACGTGGTGATTGCGGCGATGCTGGGCGCCGATGAATTTGGATTCGGCACCGCAGCGCTCGTGGCCCTTGCTTGCGTGATGGCAAGACAATGCCACCT
>JAKAWN010000190.1 GCA_021827245.1 Acidobacteriota bacterium
CGGGTCTGCTGGAGAGCAACCTGCCAAGGAATACCCTGCTGGAAACTCATCGGTTCGATGAGGGAGGGCGTGGTCCGGAGGGATTGCGCCCTCACCGAAAGGATAGATTTCCCCCTGCCTAAGAAAATTCATAGGAAAAGCTGCCGCGCAGCGGCCTCCTTGTTGTCACAATCTGGGAATCCCTTTTGAACAATTGAAGACGACGATGGTATCCAACGGAGACAACTTGGGCAAGGCCATCCATCCGCTGACCCCAAACCTCTCGACCAAGGAATCCAAGCCCGAGGCGAAGAAGGCGAAAAAAGAAGCGAATCAGGACATCGGGGAGGCAAATAATTCCTGATCTTACGTCGAAGACTTCAAAGGTAGTCCATGTCGGGACTTGTCAAAATAGGTATTAGAAAGCGGCGGAATCTCGACAGGGAGAGGTTGCGTTTGCCGAAGCGCCAGATCTCGACCAAAGAGGTCCCGCCGCGCCATAAGAATGGGCCGGTTCAGAGATGTCTGGCAATTGCTGCGGCCGGCTCTGCTGAGGATGCCGAAAGGCTCGTCATAAGCGGAATTCCTTAATGTTTTCGGTCCGCGATGGTGGAACTTGGAGAGCACCAGGAGCCCGGTGGTCTCCTTATGTAAATCGCAGATGCGCCGTCACGGGTTTACCTGGCGGCAGGCGATAGCGCCGCCATCCGTCGGGAGCCCCTGTCGGCAGAGGTTCCAGATCGAGTTGCTCCCGCCTGTCCACAAGAAGTTGCCCCGCGCAATTTTCGGGCAGCGCCAGGCGCAATGTGCGCTCGCCGAGCCTTCCCCGGCAGGCAAAAGCCAGCGGCCCTTTGACGGTGAAGGCCGTTAATTCCAGCAAATCCAGGTCGGCAAGCTGCGGGCGTATCTCGCAACTCGCGAAGCCTGGCGCGAGTGGCTGGATCCCCGCCAGGCTCATGTAGGAAACATAGAGTGGCGCCACCGGACAATGGCTCCATTCGTCGGGAGAATCCGGCTCGACATGCCAATCTTCTTGAAGGGTATTGTTAAGCGTCACGGAAGGCATCGTGGCCCAACGCTCGCGGAAATCCTTGACGACCACGTCCGCGCGCCCGCCCTTGGCAAGCGCCCAGAGACGCCAGCCTTGGTTGGCCGGATAGGAAAAACCCATTTCCGGCGGGCAGTTGGCGAGCGCGGCGAGCCCGGCGGCGAAATCCCCGCGGGGATATTGATCGAAAAGGAGAGCGTTGGAAAGGGAGCGGTCGCAAAGCCGGACCTGCTTCTCTTCAGCAAGCCAGGGCCGGTTGATGACGAAGATCCGGCGCTCGGGATCCCAGAAAGTCCTGACCGCAGCCGCCTGAATCCTCCTCCCGAGGGTTCGCGCCGTTTGCGCGCGCGCCGGATCATCCATGGCCTCCGAGAGCGGCGCCAGGGCATGCTGGAGCATCGCGGCCGTGTAGAGATTAAACGCACACTGCTTGTGCCTCTGCCGCAAATAAGCAATGTGATCGATCCAGACGTAAGGGACGCCCAGGTGCTCCACCGGCAGCAGCCCATCCCGGCCTACAAGCCCGGCAAGGTATTCGGCAAACCGCAGAAGGCGCGGGTAAGGGTTCCGAAGCGTTTCGAGGTCGCCCGTGTAGAGGTGGTAGTAAAAGCAATCAAAGTTGAACTCGACCCCGTGATCGAGAATCGGCCCCCATTTAGTAAGGTGAAGTTGCCGCTCGAAGAGGCGGGCGAGGCGGTCATAAGCCGGCCAGCAATCGAGGAAGTAGCCGTCCAAGGTCATTCCCTGGCAGAAAGTGGTGACGAAGCGGGCGGGGAGTCGCCGCTCGCCAAAGGCATAATGGATGGCATGCAGTTGAAGGGCGCCGTCGCCGCTGTACTGCTGCCGCTCGCGGGCGACCCCGTCCATGACGGTCTCCAGGGCGCAGTTGTTGAGCGTATTGACGCTGGCTTCCATCAATTTCTGCAGTGCCGGCTCGGAATAGCGGATGCGCGGCGCGTTCGGCCAGGGAAATATCCGCCGCCGCAAGCCCACTTTGCGTACCACCACGCGCCCCGGACTGCCGTGGATGTGAAGTTGCAGCCAGCGGCAGGCTTCATAATCAAACTCCTCGAAGCGGTTGACGCCTTCCCGGCAAGTGAAGCGCGCCCAACTGTCAAAGTGCGTGTTGAGCAGGGCGGGGCCACCCATTTGGTGCGCTTCCTGTACCATCAGTTCCACCACGGTTCCAGCCGCGGCTTCGATGGTGAAATACGGCCAGCCCACCATCTCCTCCTGAAACACAAAAGTGAGGGCTGCCGCGCGTTGGCCATCCAGCTGCACTTCCCACTGGCCGGGTGCGATTTCCTTCGCGGCGGGCGTCCGGATGGCGCGAAACGCTTCAGGAGGAAGGAACTCGAAGTATTCTTCGAGGGGGCGCAGCCATTCAATCCATAACGATTCGGCGAGACCCAATACGGGAACGTCGCACTCGCGCATGTGCGGGACCCCGCGGGCCCGCAACCCGGCTTGGCCCAACTCCGCGCTCGTGTCCAGCATGTATTCGCTGTAACTCGAGCAGATGGGGGGCTTGTTAGCGGGACACTCAAGGAGCAGCGGTTGCAGCCAGTTCTTGTCCGGAACAAAGTTCGGGGTGGTCCAACTGTACGGGTAGAGCCGCGCGTCGAATTCCTCCTGCAACGATCGCAGGTACCAGCGCTTGTAATGGCCCGGCGGCCAGGCGCGCGCCAGCAACACGCGCCAGGTGTCATCGGACACAATGGTTTGCTTGCTCCCGCCGGAGCCTTCGATTTCCAGCCAACAGAGAAATCCCGGCTTGCCCGCCGGCCAAGTCCCGTCACCCTGCCCGTAGAAAAGTACTTGCGCCGCGAGCACGTTCGTGCCTGCCGCGAGCACCTCAGTCAGGTCAACAGGATCAGCCTCCAGCCAGCGCGGATCAAAAGGCGCGGGCCCCCACTGGATGCGGCGATCGTTGACCATGAGGAGGTATCGGCTGTCGGCTGCAATCCAGCCCCGCGCCACGCGGGGCTTTTCTGGAAGTTCAAATTGGCGACGAAACAGCAGGAAAGTGTTCTGCAAGGTGCGGCCCGAGGGATACCACAACCAGCGTGCCGGGGCGAGATCGGGCAGCGGCGTGACGGCACGGATCGGAGGAACTTCCTTGGGCACATCAAATGACACCGGTGCTTGAGAATGAGCTTTGCGGCCTCCGGCAAGTAGCACTCCGCTGGTGAGTGCGGACTGCTTGATGAAATCACGTCGTCGCATACTGAGCTGTCACCTCCTGCCAAGTCCTGGGAAACGGCAATTCCTTTCCTTCTCGCGGGCCACGACCCGCACGACCGCCCATTTCTTGCGCCTTTTTAGGATTCCCTACGCCCTGCCTCGCATCATGGTGTTCTTCTCGGCTACTTAGGATGCACTTCCACGAAGGTTCCATAAATGACATCAGCGGACGTATGGTCGGTGTCGGGAATCGGGTAATCCCCGTACGGCGTGCTGTCATACACGACCAGCAATTCGCCCGGGCGCACTTCGGTAAAGTCCGTGTAGCATTTGCTTTTCCCGGTGAAGATGGGCGTGACGTGCGTCCACTTGCGCCCGGTTCCATCCACGCTGAAAATGATGGTGACGGGACTCGGCCGGCCGTACGTGCAGGCGAGCGCCCCGTCGCTGAGCCGCCGGATGCGCGGGTCTACCCCCTTGAAGGGGAGCGGGCGGGGTGGTGTCCAGGTCTTTCCGTCGTCCGAGGACCAAGCCTCCCCCATGAATCCCCACCCCGTTCTGAAAACTGCGTACAGCCTCTTGTCCCGGAGCCAAACGATGTCCGTTTCATCGCCGCCTTCCCGGCCCATTCCGGGCCAAGGCTTCAGGTTAAATCCTAGAGCGGCGATGGTGGAATATTCATTCCAAGTCTTGCCCCCATCCGCTGAGCGCAGCAGCACCGAGCGATAGTACTTGGGGTCACGTTCCGTCATGTAGTAAAAGGGCACCAGCAGATCACCATTCAACCCCCGAACGATCGACCCCCAGGGAACTCCGGCGATTTGGTCGTTGACCTTCGACACCAGTGGTTTGCCCGCAAAAGCTTGAATGGGCCGCATCAGCGCCGGCTGGGCCAGACGGATGACAATGTCCCGGCGCTTCTTGATCTCGAGCCCGTCGCGGCTGACGATGGTCAGGCTGGTGCGGAATTGTTTCGACTGGCCTGGCGGGTCGGGTATCAAGTCCAAGCCCATAACCCACACCGTGCCATCCGGCAGAGGCGTTGGAGTGTAGGCCCCTTGGGAAGAGAGACCCAGCAGGGGATGCCGCCGCCCCCAGGTGGCCCCTCCGTCCTGCGAAAAGCACGACCCGGCGCTGCGTCCTTCGGGATTGGTTTCATCGGGGCTGGTCGTCACATTGCAGATGATTTCCCCGGCGGGCAATCGCACCAGCGACGGGAACCAGCAATACCCCCGCGAGGCGGTGATTCTTACGGTTTGTCCTAATCGGACTTCGAAGTTACTGGCCTGCTGGCCGCTACTTTTGGCGGTTGAAAAGAGCAATGAGGTGGCGACCAGGCACGCGGTAATGAGCCCGGCGGGCAATTCTACGCGAAACGACCTTACTTCTTTTTTGTACTTCGTCATTTCAAATCTTCCTGACGCTTTGTTTGAGCGCAGGGCTTTGCGCTCGTACCCAAGATATCCTGGCTCTATTTGAGTTGGATTTCAACCTCAGTCAAGTTTGGCCAATCTCCGCCATCCGGAAAAGTGAAAATGGCTCGATGCCAGATCCAACGGTAGCCGTTTGAAACGCTGTAGCGTGCGGCTCAGGGCTTTGGGGTTTCGCGGGCAATGGAACAGAAAACCGACTTAAGACGTCATCGTAGAGACCATCGCATCCTGCAGCGAAATATTATGTGTCCAATCGGCGCTCGACGGCGCGAACAGCTGGCGGGTTCAAGGCTGTTGGACACATATTTTGTCCAGGCACATTCCATGGACAACCTCTTCGTTGGCAACGTGGATACCTTCCACTTTCTAGTGGAGCCTCATTGTTCAGGATAGGAGGATGTGAAGGACAGCAAGAGTCAGGCTCTTACTGAGAAATGCGGGATAATGTAGGAGGCAAAGTGAATTCAGATCCTGCATCCTGCAGAACCAGTCATAAACCCTGCAATATGCATGGTCCGTACGCTTGGGATAATGCCTTGGGAGGCTCTATTCTGGCCTTCCAAGAGAATGATACTCAAAGCCTCGTTGAGACATTACGCCGGGGTTAAGCAGGTTCCGGCCGTCTAGAACCAGTGGCCGAGCCATCGCATCGTGAATTCGCTTCCAATCCAGTGTACGGAACTCCGGCCATTCTGTTGCAATCAGCACCGCATCCGCATCCCTGGCGACGTCATAAGGATTTTCGCAGTAGTTGACCTTGGGTAACAGTTCGCGGGATCGCTCCATCGCCGCTGGATCGTAGGCACTGATCTGGGCACCTTCCGTGAGCAGTTGCTTGACCAATTCAAGGGGTGGAGAAAATCGGATATCGTCAGTGTTGGGTTTGAAAGCCAGCCCCAGCACGCCGATCCTCTTGTTCTTGATCACCCATAGGGCGGTGCGGATTTTGTTGACAAAATGGATGATACGGCGCTTGTTGATTAGCTCCACTTCTTTCAGAAGAGCAAAATCCATTCCCGCGCGTTCCGCCAGCCGGATAAAGGCCTGAACGTCTTTCGGCAGGCAGAATCCGCCAAACCCGAGGCCTGCGTTCAGAAACTGCGGTCCGATTCTCGGGTCAAGGCCCATGGCCCGCGTCACCTCTTCGACGCTAGCACCCAGCAACTCGCACAAATCAGCGATGGCATTTGCATAGGAAATCTTCAGAGCAAGGAAGGAATTTGACGCATGCTTGATCAGCTCAGCGCTGTTAATGTTGGTCACCAGAAAATGAGGCGGATCCCGGGGCGGGCAGGCCGGTGCATGGATAGGGCAGTTAAACCGCCCATCGATAATGGGCTGATAAATATCCCGAAGCTGTCTTTCCGCAGACTCATCATCAACACCCACAACAATCCGATCGGGATGCAGGAAATCTTCTACCGCCGTCCCTTCACGGAGAAATTCCGGGTTGGATGCCACGCCGAAGCCCTTCCCGTTCTTCCGGCCGTAAACTGCCAACGCCTGCTTAAGCTGCCGTCCGGTCTGCACCGGCACGGTGCTCTTTTCGACCACCAGTTTTGGTGCGTTCGCCTCGGTCCCGATCATCCGCGCAACCGAGTCGATCGCGGAAAGATCAGCGTCTCCATTTTCGAGCGGCGGCGTTCCGACACAGATAAAAACAGCTTCGCCAAAGCGGACTGCCTTACCCCCATCGGTCGTAAACTTCAACCGATTTTCCTGCACGTTTTTTGCAACCACCTGATCCAGGTGGAGCTCGTAGATGGGAATCTGCCCGACGTTAAGCTTGGCGATCTTGCTCTCATCGTTGTCAGTGCACATCACTTCATGGCCGGCCTCGGCAAGACAAGCACCCGTCACAAGACCGACATATCCAACACCAATAACTGAAATCTGCATTCCGAACCTCCCAACTCTGTGTTTCTGCCAAGCGCCCCTCCACGAAAATCGCTACAAGGGAAAACTTGGTGCCATCTGGAAGATGCTTCCCGAAACGTGATCATAATCAAAACGGTGAGACGGAGACGCGCCTGTAAATGCTGCACTGCGGGCTGATAAGAAAACCACAGCGATACGCCTGCCACAGCCTGATGCTCGTTGGAAATAAATCCTCCGGGCGCTGGGTATCCATCCTCTTACCCTGGATCCAAGTGCCCAGGATTCCGCCCAGTTGGTAACGGACTTCACCTCAACCAGTTGTACACAAAATCCTGCCAGTAACAAACAGCGATATCCTTCCGAATTCCTGCTGGAAGCAACAGAACTTCTGAAAAGTTGCTTTGGACTACCCGCACGCAAGCATCGGCCCACTGGCGACAGCAGGAAGCCCTGATGCGCTATGGCGAACTGCCCGCTCTACGAGCGACCCGTCTATCTCGACCGATACAGATTTTTCCAGCAATTCCACGGACAATACCAAGCGGCACATGTTTTTCTTCCGAACCAGGATTCCTTCGATCCCTTCAAGTGGACCGGACTTTACCCTTACCCAGTCACCGCACCTCAGGAAAGGATGGGGCTCAGCCTTAAGCGTATTCTCAACGACTCGCCGTATTGCTTCAATCTCTTCGTCTGGGATCGTGCTTGAGCGTCCCGCATAACCCACCACACCGATTGTTCCCGGGGTTGTAAGGATTGCAAGCCGACGATCCAGCCCACCGTGCAGAAAGACGTAACTCGGATATAACGGCAACGAGAGGATCCTGTTCCGGTCCTTCCATCGATGGGTTGTCGTATACAGTGGTAAGAAGACCTCAAAGCTCTTCTTCGAGAGGAGATCGGCAACTGTCTTTTCGTGCTGGTGGCGCGTGTAAAGAGCGTGCCACCCCTGCCGCAGTTCCTCCTCGATCGATCGGCCCAAGATCCCTGTGTTTGGCATCAAGCTACTCCCTCTGCCCCGGGCTATCCGTCGTCCTGCACCGCCGCCTGACTCTGGGCGACTCCGGTCACTCCGCAAAATTGTCGGGGGCTGAACACCACGTTTCAGCCAGACGACAAAGATCTTTCGCGTCCCGGTTTGTTCCGTCCGTAACGGTGCTGACCTCTCATCCAAATCCAGTCAGTCTTTTGTGTGCGCTTTCCCTCAAAACACCGCCTAATCGGATCTGACTCATTTTTTCAGCAGCAACCCTTGCCTCAGAACATGGCAGCATGCTTCTGCCGCAGACTAATCATCCCATACAGGCCCAGCAGACCGAATCCAAGCAATGCGAGCGTGCTGGACTCAGGAACTGACTCAGGGTCAGGAACAAGCGATTGAATCGTAACAACCTGATCGTTGAAGTCCGAGGTAGGGCCTCCGTATGGCAGATCTTCAAAGAAAATCGACCATGTGTCACCGGCACCCTCGTAAACAGCAGCCTGCGAATTGCCGCCGGGATTCAGCGAACCGGCCGTGAAAAATGCACCGTCCAATCCGCTTTTAGTGCCGGGGCCTTGCAGGAAAAAGCCAAAGCTGTTTGGGTCAATCCCGCTAAACGTCCCGACGTTTATTCCCAATGTGCTACTCCCGCAACCAGCGGAGCCAATATTGACATCTCCATTGGTCAGGAATGCAACTGTCGCCATGCAGCCGGGCGCAGCACTGCCGTTAAAGACATTCAACATGGTGAGGTTCGACGAGTTTGTACCGGACCAGATTCCAAAGGCATTGTAATCCGCATATCCGGCGTTTTCGGCCACCAGGTTTAGCCCAATTTGAGGAGTCGTTGTTCCCCACTCGCCAGCCATCTGCTGGTTAGTTGTGGGGTTTACGACGTTGGTACCGTAAATCTCGTTCAAAACCCCCTGAACTGATGATTCTCCAAGCGGAGGCGTCCAGAAGTCAACGGGACCGCTGTTATACGGATCAACCGAATCTGCCATCAATCCTAACGGGACGAACAGAAGTAGCGTACACACAGCCAGAAGTAGTTTTCGCATCGCAGCTCCTCTCTCAGTGGTTTTGTCTGATCTCGCAGCATTCCGCGTGCCAAACAACGCCCTAAAATATCCCTTTAATTACCATATAGATTGCAGAGGTTAGAAAGCTTTGGGCCACCTGCGGTGTGAACCCAGCTGCACAATTGTTGAATCGCCATAAGCGTGCATTTACAAACTTTTCACTTGTCTGCCCGTTCAAGACCCTTCTCCGGTAGCGTTTGTCCTTTCGCTGATCTCGTGAATTTCCGTTGTTTCCGAATCAAGGCCCATATCTCGGATTTTGTAAAGCAGGGCCCGATAACTGATCTTGAGAGTGCGGGCTGCAGCTGTTCGATTCCACCGGTGAGCCTCAAGGGCTTGCCGAATAACTCTTCGTTCCATATCTTGAACCGCCAGATGGGTCAAGTCCTTGAGCGAGGGCGTATCCTCTGTTTCTTCTGACGAAAAAGCACTGCACGGCAATTGTGCAATGAGATCACTCGCAATATCCCCTTCGGAGCCGAAAATCACATACTGCTTGATAATGTTCTCCAGTTGCCGGATATTTCCCGGCCAGTCGTATCTCTGCATGAACTTCAGGAGGACCGGCGAAGGCGGATCAACTGTCCGCCTGAAGGTAGTGCAGAAATTTGCAAGGAAGTACTCAACCAAACCAGGGATGTCTTCACGACGCTCTCTCAGTGGGGGCAGGTGGAGGTTGGTCACATTGATCCGATAAAACAGGTCGGCGCGGAAGCTTCCTGCCTTGATCCCCTGTAGCAGATCCCGATTCGTAGCACAAACGATCCGTGCTTCAACACGCGTTTCCGCTTTGCCACCGATGCGAAGGAACTGCCCGTCCTGCAGTACTTGCAAGAGCTTTGCCTGTAAACCGGGGTCCAGTTCGGCGATCTCATCCAGGAAGAGGGTTCCGTAATTGGCCATCTCTACCCGTCCAGGCTTGGAATTGTAAGCACCGGTAAACGCTCCTCTTTCGTAACCGAAAAGCTCGCTTTCCATCAGGGTTGCCGGGATGGCAGGGCAATTGACCTTGACGAACGGTCCTTTATTCCACGGCGAAGTACTGTGCAAAGCTCTCGCCAAAACCTCTTTCCCCGTCCCGCTTTCGCCATGAATCAAAACAGGAACGCTCGTACCTGCGAGTTTCTCCATTTTCTCCTGAACCATCTGCATCACCTTTGAACATCCGAAGACGATGTTAAAGGGAGGCAAGCGGTCGTCCGCTACGGTTGGTTGTCCAGAAAGTAATTCCGTCGTTCTCATTGTACGCCCCCAAATCACTATTGCCTGTCGTCAACATTTCAGTACAGCACAAAAGGCGGCTCAAGATTTCTCACGCCTTGCGGAAAATGCCCTGTCTTAATATCTCATTCTGGGGCGCTTGCAGATCTCTCAGCGCTTCATTTTCGTCACCAATCGATAGATACTCCTTTACTTATTTGATCTAATGAACGCACTTATGTAGACTCCTTCGGCATGAGCCGAAAAGCCGTGGAGATTACCTTGAGCAACAGTGAGTGCCAGCAACTGGAACGTTGGAACCGAAGGTATCAGACCCCGTGGTCTCTTGCCGAGCGCACGCAAATCGTCCTGCTGCCAGCGCAGGGTCTGCGTAACGACGCCATCCGGGAGCGCTTGGGATTTCGACGTGCGCGGGTTTGTAAGTGGCGGCGGCGTCTTGCCGAAAGGAACTGTGCGGGACTGTCGGACCAGCCTCGTCCCAGGCAGCTCGTCAAGTACGGGGCCGAGCAGGAAAAGCGCTTGTTGGCGCGACTGGACAGCCCGCCGCCCGGCTATGGAGGCTGGAACAGCCGTCTGCTGGCGCAGGCCTTGGGAGTGCCGGCGGGCTGGGTGTGGGAGGCCCTGCGGCGGCACGAGATTAGCTTGCAGCGGCGGGGTTCTTGGTGACTTTCCACTGACCCGGAGTCTGCGCGCAAGGCAGTTGATATCGTGGGGCTTTACCGGCGCCCTCCGGAGAACGCGGTGGTATTGAGCGTCGATGAGAAGCCGCACATTCAGGCTCTGGAGTGGGCGGAGGGATGGCTGGGGCTGCCCGATAGCAAGGCCCTGACCGGATTCAGTCACGAGTACAAGCGGCATGGCACCTCGACGCTGTTCGCCGCCCTGGAGGTGGCCAGTGGGCAAGTGAAGGCGGGGCATTCTCACCGCCGTCGGCGCCGGAATTTTCTGGCCTTCATGAACGAAGTCGTGGCGGCCCAAGATCCAGCACACACCGGCTTAAGAGCGCCTCCTGACCCTTAAACTCGTTTTTGCGTTTTCCGGCCTGCTACAATCAGCATTATCAAGCGCGCAGTAGCCCAAGCTGCGATGGCTAGCCGAGCGCTTCAGTCAGACCTCAACCGCCAATCAAGCGGTCTCCCCCACGACCTCCGACGGTGCTTTGAGGCCCTTGGGAATTGCTGATTCGCAGGTTCTGCTGGTGGAAAGCTCAACATCTGGAACTCGGGTCTCGTTTTGGCAAATCCGCCATCAGGTGAATGCTGGAATTATCCGTGAAAAATTGCTGAGATATTTTTCAGAATTCTGGTCCCTGATGTATTTCGTAGCTCCTTAATGCCATTATCGAGCAGAGAATTCAATCTTTCGGCCTCACCCGGTGCCCATCGTGCATAGCCAACCACAGTATAAGGGAATGATTTATGCAAGTATTTTTACAGCCGGACTTCTTCGATGTCAATAAGGTGAATACCTAGAGGTAAATACCTGAAAAGGTGATGTTGCAGACCACAATTACGAGCCGGTGAACGAGGCCAAAGGGATCCAGTCATTGGACAGTACTCAGTGGCGAGCTTCTTTCGCTCGCAGGTGCTAAGTGCCCAGTGAGTTTTCCGAGCGCAAACTCGCGACAGCATTCTTCTTTGGCTTCCAGATAGCGCAAGCATGCCTCGGCATTAGCGAACAAGTTGCGAACCACGATTTCTCATTATAGATGGCCATATATTGGTATCGGAGAAGGGAAAAACATGAAAAGCCTTTCCAATTTGTTGCAACACACTGGGCACAGAAGCCACAAACATTTTGTGATATTGAATCACCATTCTAGGAATTACCTGATTGTTTGTAGCGTGTTGCGGTGCCACCAGGTTGCTGACTTTATGTCTGGCAGCAGCCTTGCTCGCCTCTGAGCAGTCTACACAAGTGACATTTGGATCAGAGGACAAAACGCCGTCGAGGAATAACGATGGAAGCAAAGGGTCCTGTAGATATGGAAGAAGTGCTGCGAGCCGGAGGACCTCTGTGCGACAAGCTTTTTGTCAATCCCGTGAGCGCAGCCATGAGGGAGTTGGAAAGGATCATTCCCGAAATAGCTTCTACTGACATCCCTGTTCTGATCGTCGGAGAAAGCGGGTCTGGCAAGGAAGCAATCGCCCATCAAATTCACCAGTTGTCGATTCGGTCTAACGCACCGTTTGCCAAGCTTGTATGTGCCACTGTGACACCCCAGGTAGCCGAAAAGATTCTTTGCTTCGACGACACATTGGAGGTCGTCGAATCGTTGCTGAACGCAGGAACGATATTTCTTGATGAAATCAGTGATCTTGACCTGGAGGTGCAGCCAAGGCTCCTGCATATTTTGCCGGATGGCGAAACCGTTATGGCAGGCCATGGTTTGCGAGCTCGAATCATCTCAAGATCGGAA
>JAKAWN010000191.1 GCA_021827245.1 Acidobacteriota bacterium
ATAATGCCGCCTATGTCACGGACTTCAGTACCATTCCGGATTCCACGTTGGATTTAGTTAAAGGCCTGGATGTCCTGATTCTTGATGCCTTGCGCCACAAACCCCATCCGACGCATTCGACGATCGAAAATTCTCTGAGTCTGGTAGAAAAGCTCAAGCCAGCCCGCGCGTACTTCACTCATATCGCCCACGAACTGAGCCATGACGAAACAAATGCAAAGCTACCTCCCAATGTAAGGCTGGCTTATGACGGGCTGGAAATCGACTTGGATTAACCCATGCGAGTTGTTCGCAACCTCTCGGAACTGCATGAATCCCTTCACGTCAGCGCCGTAACGATCGGCAACTTTGACGGGATTCATCTGGCCCACCGTGCGCTGCTCAGCCGTGTGGTACGCTCGGCAAAGGAGCTGGGCGGAACTTCCGCGGTGATCACTTTCGACCCGCACCCGGTACAAGTCCTTGCTCCCGAGCGCGCTCCGAAGATTCTCACACCCCTCGGTCTAAAAACCAGTCTGATCGAGAAAGAAGGCATCGACCTTCTCGTTATCCTCCAATTCAATATGGAACTCGCCGCACTATCACCAGCGGAATTTGCAAACAGGATTCTTGTAGAAAGACTCAGGGCAGCTGTCGTTCACGTGGGATCAAACTTTCGCTTTGGCCATCATCGTAGCGGCGACACTGCTGTGCTTGCCGAACTCGGCAGGCAGGGCGGCTTCCGTGTCGAAACTTTGCCAATGATCAAGGTCCGGGGGCATCGGATCTCCAGCAGCCAAGTTCGCCTCATGCTGTCTTCGGGTCATGTATCGATTGCAGGCAGAATGCTCGGAAGACCTTATGTGGTCTGCGGGGCCATCGCTGAGGGTGAAGGCGTGGGACGCAAACGAACCGTGCCGACTCTGAATCTCAGCCCTGTCGAACAACAACTTCCGAAAAACGGCGTTTACATCACTCGAACACGCCTGGGCGGCACTCTGCATAACTCTGTTACGAACGTCGGTCACAAGCCCACCTTCGGCCATCACCGCCTGACCGTCGAGTCCTATCTCCTAGACTTTTGCGGGGAGATTCAAGAAAAGGAGATGGAGGTTGAATTTCTCCTTCGGTTGCGGGATGAAATCAAGTTCCCAAGTGCTGAAGCACTGAAACAGCAGATCCAACGCGACGTTCAGCGGTCCCTGAAATTCTTTCGCCTGATGAACAAGCTGAGAGGAAAAGGGCCGAATCCCAACCATCCCGCACCCGATCGAGCGTAAACAATCCGGGGCTGACAGCACGAGCCTTGCAGCAGTTTCACGCGTGTACAAGCGGCCGACGGTCAGCCCAGGGGCGTGCAGCCTCAAGCTGTGCGGCGAGCCGGAATAACATGCCCTCGTCGCCAAAGCGGGCAACAAAGTGCGTCCCGACGGGCAAGCCTTCCTTATTCCAGTAGAGTGGGACCGACATCGCAGGCTGGCCTGTGGCATTGGCAATGGGAGTGAATGGAACGTAGTCTACGGCGCGGTAAAACCCTTGCATGGGATTGTCTGGCGCCGCATCGAACGTTCCAAGCGGCACGGGAGGCTCGGCAAGAGTAGGAGTGAGCCATATGTCGTACTCTTCCCAGAACGCCGAAGCCTGGCGGGAGATCCGCTGTAAGGCAATTTGCGCCAGAAGATATGCAGAACTGGTGATACGCTGCCCCATTTCATAAAGCGACCATGTGAGAGGTTCAAATAGCTCATGGCTTGGCCTCCGGCCGGTCAAGAATGCGAACCCATCAATCGCTGAAGCACAGCCTGACGCCCACACAGTAGTAAATGCCTGCACCAGCAACTGCCCATTGATCTCCGGGCGAGCTTCAATTACCTCGTGCCCAAGATCAGCGCAGAGTCTTGCAGTGTCATGAACCGCCTCCACACAGTCGGCGTGAACCTTGGTGCCAGTAGGCGCCGTAATCGAGAAAGCAATTCGCAGCCGTCCGGGATCAATTCCAACTTCCTGCGCATAGGGCCTCACAGGAGGTGGCGCCCAATAGGGATCGCCGACCTCGGGCCCTGCGGTCGCATCAAGCAGAGCAGCACTATCCCTCACCGACCGCGTGACGGCATGCTCAACAACCAGGCCACCCATGATATCGCCCAAATCCGGTCCAAGCGAATTTCGTGCCCGAGTTGGTTTAACACCGAAAATCCCACAGCACGAAGCTGGAATCCGGATGGACCCGCCGCCGTCATTCGCATGTGCTATGGGAACAATGCCCGCGGCGACTGCGGCCGCCGACCCACCGCTTGACCCGCCCGGCGAACGCGCGAGATCCCAAGGATTCCGTGTTGCGCCGAACAGGGTCGGCTCTGTGGTGGGAACAATGCCCAACTCGGGAGTGTTCGTTTTCCCCAGGAAAACAAAGCCCGCCCGCTTCAGCCTGCGCACCAGCTCACTGTCATGGTCCGGCACGAAGTTGCGCATGAAAGCGCTGCCCCAGGCCATGCGGGTTCCGGCATAGGAAGCTCCCAAGTCTTTCAGCAAGAACGGCACCCCGCGAAATGGTCCCTCAGGCAGTGCACCCTGGGCGGCCTCCCTCGCCTGCTCGTACGTCGGAGTAATCACAGCGTTCACCTTGGGATTTAGACGCTCTATACGTTCAATGGCAGAGTCAACCAACTCCACTGGCTTGACTTTCTTCTGGCGCACCAGTTCTGCCTGCTCGGTCGCGTCCATAAAGGCATATCCCTCAAATGTTGACATGGGTTCCTCCCTGCCTTTGCCTCAGGATGGCAAAAGATTAAAGAGTGCCACTAAAAATTCAGTATCACAGACGAGATGCCCTTTTGCCAGAAAAGAGCCGCATGGAAAACGCTGTGAGATCACCCGGCCACAAAATTCCGCAGGATCGGCAACTGGTCGGGGCTTTCCAGCAAATCCAAAGCGGCACGAATAATCTGATGCTGGAGCTTTCCATCATTCGGCCTGCCCAAAGGGTAGCCGAAGGGGAAAGGAACATACAGGCTTCGCGGCCGCCGAACTTTCCTGGTGACCATTAAAAGCAACGACAGCGATACGGTGGGAGTTCCAGCCTTCTCTATAATGCTTGCGATCAGTCCCACGGACTGATTGCACATCGGTCACGCCGGAACAAGGAAAGCCGCGTCCACCCGGTCTTCGTGGAGCATCTCCGCAACCTGCGGCGCGGAATCTGACAGCAGCCTTCCAGGCGCAGTGATTGATCCCATGAAACTGAAATGCCGGTGATTCAACTCCGCAATTTGCCCACACTCGACAAGCTCTCTGAAGCGCTCGAGTGGAAACACCAGGTTGGCATCTTTTCTGGCTCCCGCCTGGTCGAAATCGGAACTGCGCTGCGCGATCTTCAACTGACGAACATCAAGGGTGTTGGGCAATTCTCGAAAGGAGACGTCACCTCCGCGAAGGGCCAAGTCGAACGGGTCTTGGCCAGGAAGATACAACCCGGCGGAAGAGATAATGACGATCTTCGACTGGGATAACGGTTTAACCAGTCGTTCCCCTGGCGCCCAGTCAAAAGTTCGGAACGGATAGGTTTCAACAAAAAGCCGGTGGGTAAGACTCAAATCCTCAAGGCGCGCCATGATGGGAAGTGACCAGGCAGGCGAAGTTCATCTTGAACACCAAGCAAGTCGAAAGGACAAAAGACCCATTCTTTTCGCCCATTTCTGTGCCGCCGAGCCGGTTATCAGGGATCTATTGAAGGGTAACCAGCGGGCTTGAGGGAGAAGATGTTTCTTCCACGCCCTCTCCGGCCTCCGAAACGCGGCCGGCAGCCTTGTCCGCGACGAAACGCTCAATTTCCTCAAGCAGAGCTGGAACGATTTCATCTTCCTTCACGCGGCGGATGGCCTTCCCCTGGCGATAGATCATTCCGTTGCCGCGCCCAGCAGCAACACCTAGATCAGCTTCGCGAGCTTCGCCCGGTCCATTCACAGCGCATCCCATCACTGCCAGCGAAAGAGGCATCTTGATGTGAGAAGTAGCCTGTTCGATTTCACCCGCAATCTTGAAAAGGTCAACCTCCAGCCGACCGCAGGTTGGACATGCGATCACGACTGGACCACGGGAACGAAGTTCCAGCGACTTCAAGAGTTCGTATGCCACGCGAACTTCCTCCCGGGGATCGGTAGCCAGTGAAACCCGAATTGTGTCACCGATACCTTCCGCCAGCAGCATTCCCATCCCAACGCAGGACTTTACCGTGCCAGAGAACTGCGTTCCGGCCTCGGTGATCCCAAGATGGAATGGATAATCACAGCGCTGAGCCAACAGTCGGTATGCCGCTACAGTCAGTTTGACGTTCGAAGATTTCAGGGAAATGATCGTGTCGCTAAAGCCCAACTCCTCCAGGATGCGAACATGATATTCGGCGCTTTCGACCATCGCTTCCGGAGTGGGAAATCCATACTTTTCAATAAGCCGCCGTTCGAGCGAGCCGGCGTTCACGCCGATTCGGATAGGCACTTTCTGCTCCCGGGCACGCCGGACTACGGTGCGAACCTTCTCGGCGTCACCGATGTTGCCGGGGTTGATCCGCAGCTTGTCGATACCCGCGTCCAAAGCCATCAGAGCGAACTTGTATTGAAAATGAATGTCGGAAACCAACACGGAGTCAGGACATTTCCTGCGGATTTCCTTCAGGGCCTTTGCGGCTTCGATGTCCGGTACTGCCAAGCGCACAATCTCGCACCCTGCCTGCTCCATCTGGTGAATCTGTTCGACAGTTTTGTCAACATTTCTCGTGTCAGTCTTGGTCATCGACTGCACGGCAATCGGCGCGTCTCCACCAATCGTGTATCGCCCCACCTTAACCGGCCGCGTCGTTCGCCTTTCGGGAAAATATTCTTTGTTGCTGAAATTCACGGTAATCTGCCCCTGCTTGAAATTAACGCAGCGCCAGCCCCCTGTGGTCAGGAAGGACGCAATGTCTTCATGATATCGTTATACATCACAAAAACAAAGAGAAGGACGATCAGCACTACACCAACCTGAATCACCCTTTCCTTGACTGCCAGGCTCAGGTCGCGCCGCATCAATCCCTCGATCGCCAGCATGAAGATATGCCCGCCATCCATCACCGGTATGGGCAAGAGGTTGATGATGCCCAGTTGCAGGCTGATGAACGAAACGAAGAGCATGAGGTCGGCGATGCCCCGGCGGTAGGCTTCACCGGAAATCTGGGCGATTCCAATCGGGCCAGCAAGAGACCTCGTGGACATCCGGCGTGTCACGATCTTACCCAAAACATCGAAGGTTTCAAGAAAGTTCGTGTAATTCGTCCTGATGGCATATTCAAAGGCCAAGCCCGCCGGTAGCCTGCGAACAACATACTCAGTGTTACGAATCGTTACACCGATTCTCCAGGTCTTCAATCCAAGGACGTCGGTGTATTGGGGCTTCACATTGACCTGGAATTCCTTTCCGCCGCGCGACACAGTCAGTTGGGCTTCCCTGCCCTTACCTTCCCGCAACCTCTGAACGATCAAGGGCCAGTAGTAAATGGGATGGTTGTTAAGCGCTATGATAGTGTCTCCTGCCTTCAATCCCGCCTTACTTGCTGGCTGGCCAGACTCAACCTTATCAACCACCAGGGGAACATAGGGGTACCAGCCAGCGATTCCCGCGCCGTCCCGGCCTTCCGCATGTGGAGTCAAACTTGTGTGAAGGATCTCGCCGTTTCGCTTGACCACAATGGGAATCGAATGTCCAGCGCTCGTAAGGACTTTGAACTTCACATCCTCCCACTTCGGATCCTTAATGCCGTCAAATTGAATAACTCGATCTCCCGGCTGGAGTCCCGCTTCCGCCGCCGCCGAATGAGCCTCCACAGCGCCGATGACGAGGGGCTGGTCTTCGTAGGCCGGCTTTTGATAGTGAAACATGTATAGCCCGCCAAGGACCACAATCGCCAGGACAAAATTCATCATCGGGCCCATCAGAATAATCACAAATCGTTGCCACCGCGGGCGTGAAAGGAATTCGCCCGGATCGCCGGTCAGGACGGCTGACGGGTCATCACCGGCCATCTTGACGTAGCCGCCAAGCGGCAGAACACTCACTCTATAATCGGTTCCTCCGCGTTCAAATCCGAAAAGGCGCTTGCCGAAACCCAGAGAAAAAGTCAGGACGCGGACACCGAACCCCTTTGCCGCCAGGAAGTGGCCGGCCTCGTGGACAAAGACCATCACCCCCAGAACCACGACGACGACAACCGAGTCAGTGAGGAAACTCGAGACCATAGATTGAGCCTTTCTCCTTCTTACATGACCGTGTGCGGAGGGGTGATCGAACCCAGCAACTCACGGGCGTACAGCCGGGCTTCCCTATCACATTCGAGAACATCTTCCATTGAAGTTAGATGACGTTCAGGAGTCTCACGCATCACCTTTTCGATCAAACGTGGAATATCTAGAAAACGAAGCTCTCCCCGGAGAAATGCCTCCACAGCCACCTCATCGGCCGCATTCAGGGCACAGGGCATCCCACCGCCCTGCTCCAGCGCCGCCCGCCCCAATTCCAAGCAAGGGAAATGGCTTCCGTTTGGTTCCTGAAAGTGCAAACTCTTGGCCGCAATCAAGTCCAAAAGAGGAAGATGTCCATTCGAATCCACACGTTCCGGATAGGTCAGCGCGTACTGGATGGGAAGCCGCATGTCAGCAACGGAAAGCTGCGCCATCACCGATCCGTCGCAAAATTCGATCATAGAATGGATGATCGACTCCGGATGAATCAGGACGTCTATCTGCTGCGAGGAAAATCCAAAAAGCCAACGGGCCTCAATGATTTCGAGGCCTTTATTCATCAGGGTAGCGGAATCAATGGTAATCCGCCCGCCCATTTTCCATACCGGATGTTTCAGCGCCTGATCGGGTGTGACCGTCTCCAGTTGTTTGGGAGGACTTTTGAGGAACGGCCCGCCTGAACCCGTCAGGATCAAACGCCGTACCTCGTGGTGAGAACCGCTTCTCAGGCATTGGTGAATCGCGCAGTGCTCGCTGTCAATGGGAAGAACATCGACGCCGCGTTCCTGTGCCGTGCGCGTAACCAGTTCGCCCGCCACCACCATGACTTCCTTGTTGGCAAGTCCGACCGCTTTGCCGGCACAAATAGCCTGGTACACCGCCACTAGGCCGGTTGTGCCGTGTGAGGCGGCTACTACGAAATCCACCTCAGGGTGGGTAACCGCCTCAATTTGGCCTGCCGTCCCTGCAACAATTCGGACGTTTTCCTGAAATCCCCGGGCCCGGAGCCGGCTATGTAGCGGAGCAATGGATTCGGCATGAGCCACGACAGCGACAGAAGGGCCAAATTCCATAATCTGCTCGGCCAGCACATCAAGGTTCCTGCCGGCAGAGAGCGAGATTACACGAAACCGGTCCGGATACCCCCTGACAACGTTGAGGCAATTCTGACCAATCGAACCGGTCGAGCCCAGAATGCACAATCCTTTTATCAATGCCAAAAGTCCTTCAGATTCCACACCAACCACAAGGTTGGGGCAGCAAACAAGAGACTGTCAATCCGGTCAAGCATTCCTCCGTGTCCAGGAAGAATCGTTCCAGAATCCTTCAGATTGGCAGCCCGTTTGAGGGCAGATTCCACGAGATCGCCGGCCTGTCCGGCCAGTGCGACCGCGCCTCCTATCAGCATAACTGTTTTTTGGTCGTCTGTCTGCCAAAACCAGTGTGAAAAGCCCCACGCCAGCAGGAGAGCTCCGACAAATCCCGCAATCGCACCCTCAATTGTTTTCTTCGGTGAAATGGTTTTTGCCAGAGGAATGCGCCCGGCCGTGTGACCAACTGCATAGGCAAACACGTCCTGCGCCCAGACGACCACAAATAGTAAGGCGGTCAAACGCCAGCCCGTTGCTGGATTGGCAAATCTCAAAGGAATAATCCACGAGAAGGCAAATCCAACATAGAAGATGCCCAACATCGTGGATCCCAGTGCCGCCGAGTAGTTCTTCAGGTCAGAAATGGCCGTGAGACCGGCAAGGGGAATTGCCAGGACAATCAACAACAGCAGGGAAGATTCGCTGGGAATGATTCTGTGCAGGTCAGCAACCTGGCCTAGACAAAGCAACCCCGCACCGACATACCCCATCCAAGGCCAGCCCTCAAGGCCCGCCTCCCGGCTGATGTGGAAATACTCATGGAGGCTGATCTCGACGGTCACCAGGACCGCCAGAACAAACAGCCACTCATGGTCCTGGACGATCAGGTACGCAACCACAAGTGCCAACGGCAATCCAGTTAGGATCCGTCGCTTCATGGAAACACGTGAGAGGACTTCAAAAGAATGGCGGCAGCCGGATTAGCGCAAGCTGATAGCCCCAACTTCAGGCCAGCCCGCCGTAGCGGCGCTCCCGCTTTTGGAAATCAATAATGGCCTTGAATAACTCGCGCTGCGAAAAGTCCGGCCACAAGACGTCGGTCACCCAGATTTCACAATAGGCAACTTGCCACAAGAGAAAATTGCTCAGGCGCATCTCTCCGCTAGTTCGAATCAGCAGGTCTGGGTCGGGCAAGTCGCGAGTGTAGAGATGCTGGCTGAAGGTCTGCTCGGTAATAGTTGCCGGATCCAGCGTGCCGTCTTGCAGCATCTTCGAAGCCAAACTCTGGACAGCATCAATCAGCTCAGCTCGGCCACCGTAGTTCAGAGCAAGCGTCAGCCTTAACCCCGTATTCGATTGCGTCTTTTCAATCGTTTCATGGAGATCGTGCTGCACCGGTTTCGGCAGGCTTTCGATTCTCCCAATGGCGCCAAACCGGATGTTATTCCGATTCAGTTCCGCAATCTCCTTCTTCAAATATTCGCGCAGCAAAGCCATCAGAAGCTTGACTTCCGTTCTTGGCCTCTTCCAGTTTTCCACAGAGAAGGCGTACAGGGTAAGGCAAGGCACTCCCAGGCGGGCGCAGCTTTCAACCACCTGGCGCACCGCCCTGATGCCTGCGCGGTGGCCGGAAATCCGGGGCAGATGCCGCTTCCGAGCCCACCGCCCGTTGCCGTCCATGATCACGGCAATATGCCGGGGCAGCCGTTCAAGATCGATTTGTGAACGTAAATCAGTGCTTGATGTTCCGGTTTTCACGACGGACCCATCACCCATGGAACCATACACTCAAAAGTTAACAAACTAGCACAGGCGTGCCGTCACTTCAACTACGTCCGTCGCCGCCCAACTCCCCACCTTGTTTCCGGAAAACTCTTTGGATGGAAACGGCGCGTCCGGTTGCGGCATCAGCCTCCACCAGGACCCCGCAAAGCTGGACGTCCCCCTTGGCAACTTCAAACCTATCGGGCAGTTGACTGAGAAATTTCCTGATGGCGATATCCTTATCGATTCCGATCACCGAGTCAAAGGGACCGGTCATTCCGAGATCGGTAATATATGCAGTTCCGCCCGGCAAGATCTTTTCGTCCGCCGTCGGAACGTGTGTGTGACTTCCCACCATCGCCGTCACTCGACCGTCCAGGTACCAGCCCATTGCCAGTTTTTCAGAGGTGGCCTCGGCGTGCATATCCACAAAACGTATTTTCACAGACTCCGGGACGCTCTCCAGCAGGGCGTCTACGGTTCTGAAAGGACAATCGATCGAAGGCATAAAAACCCGGCCCTGCAAATTGATCACCGCGTATTCCAACCCCTCTGGCGTCCTCCCCACAAACATTCCCCGCCCTGGAACCTGGGGCGGATAGTTCGCCGGCCGCAGCAATGGGCCATCAGCATGTTCAGCCAGGTAAGGGAAAATTTCCTTTCTATCCCAGATGTGGTTGCCCGTGGTCAAAACGGAGATACCAAGCGCGAGCAATTCGTCCACCAACGGCGGTGTGATGCCGAAGCCCGCGGCCGCGTTCTCACCGTTGGCAAGAACCAGGTCCGGCGCATACTCGGACACCAGCTCCGGCATACGTTCTTTCAGAACTCTCCGCCCGGGCCTTCCAAAAATATCGCCGATATAAAGAATTCTTACTGTGTCCTGCAAGATCTTCCTGTAAACACCCGCATGGAGTGAAGATCACTGCGGGTGGAAAACAACGTGTGTTGTAGGGCGATTCGGGAATGTCCCGAGGTCTTCAAACCGCCGGCTTCAGCCACCGGTCCAGTGCCGCATTGTACTCGGCGACCTTCTGCTCAACCTGTTGGGTGGTGGCCTCGTATTTCGCTTTCATTTGATGATATTCGTCGGCAATGTTGAGGGCCGCAAGCACAGCTACCCGCAACGAGTCCACGTTGTGGCTGCGCGTGGCGATCGATCGCATCTTGCCGTCAACATACTTTGCAAGTTCTTCAAGGTATTCTGGGTTGAGGCTGCCTTTGACGTGGTATTCCTGATCGTAGATTTCGATTCGGATGGGCTCCGGTGGACTGGCCAAGTTCCTCCTTCCCGCCATCTGCGGCTCCCCGCGTACAACATGGCATTCAGCAAACTCCCAGCTATTATCCCGTGCTGTCCGAGTCTGTCAACTGTTCGATTTGACTCAGAAGCTTCTCGACTCGAACCCGAACTTCTTCCCGCTCACGTCGCAGCGCCTGGATTTCACGCTGCATTGCCTCCAATCGCCTCTGGCCGTCGCCAGTGTCCTGTTTCAACTTTTCAAAAGCTTCCTCGAGATCCCGCTTTTCTGCGATAGCGCGTCTAAAGACCTCGCCCGCCTTTGCCAACTTTTCCTCTAACTGCTGGAAACTCTCGTTCAGATCCATCGCTCTTGGCTCCATTACCGGCCCTCTATATTTATGCCCGAATTTGAACTCCCATCGGTTCAAGGGCTTCGGTGATTCGTCGGCATGCGGCCTCAACCTCCTCGCTTGCCAGCGTATGAGTCGGGCTTTGAAAAGTGATGCGTATCAAAAGACTTACATGATCGGCCGGAATCGTGCCTTCCGGAAGCTCCTTGTCCCACGGGAGGCGCCGTTCGACCGGAATCAGGGTCTGGATTTCTTCGATGCCAAGTCCTTGGACAGCTTCTTCCAGACGCCCATATGCAGTGCTTGCGGGCACAATGAGCGAAAAATCCCGCTCAACCGGTGGAAACTTCGAAATCGGTTTGAAACTGTGCTGTCGCAAGGGTGCGTTCACAAGAAGATCCAAGTCAACTTCAGCAAGCCAGACTGTCCGGCGCAATTTGTAACCACGCGCGAGATCCTCGCGCAGCCGGCCCAAAGCAGCAACGGCTGATCCGCTTGCAACGAACCTGCCTGCCAAGCCTTCCTCAAGATATGGGGCGCCCGAGGGCTCAAACTTGAGTCCCGGCAGGTCGAAATGGTACAGAAGTTCTTCAAGATCGCCCTTTAGATCAAAAAAGTCCATTTCTTTTTCCCTGCTATGCCAGTTTCCGGGCCGGCGATTTCCGGTTGCGCCAAACACCAGAACCCGACGCTCATCCGGCAGGCCCTCTTCCCGCGCGCTATAAACCCTTCCCATTTCAAAAACTAGAAGATCGCTGCGATAGCGGTCGAGGTTCCACTTCAGAGTATGGATCATGCTTGGAACGGCAGAAGAGCGCATGGCAGAAGCGTCCTGGCTAAGGGGATTGGCCAAGACCACTGGCGGACGATCGGTGAACCAGGAGTTCTCTTCCGGATCAATCATCGCTGAAGGAATGGTTTCGCGGTAGCCGAGCGCGACAAGGGTGCTGCTGATCTCGAGTTCTTTGCTTCGCGTCTGGTCGGTCGCAAGCCGGGGCGGAGCCGGTCGAACCCGTGTGGGCAACCGATTATAGCCATGGTGCCGTGCCACTTCCTCGATGAGGTCAACCTCTCGTTCCACATCCAGACGAAACGAAGGCGGAGTTACGCGCCAGCCGTCGGTGCCGCGCCGCTCAACCTTGAAGCCAAGCGTACGAAGGACCCGCTCAGTTTCTTCCCACGGGACTTCCGCACCGAGGATGCGATGGATCTCGCTGCGTCTCAATTCTATGTAGTTTCGATGTTTCAGGACCGGGTAGACGTCCAGCATTCCCCGCAGGATCTCGCCCCCTGCAAGCTCAGCAATCAGAAGCGCCGTGCGGTCCAGTGCCACAGGAGCCATTTCAATATCCGCCCCGCGCTCGAAGCGATGTGAAGCCTCTGTATGCAGCCCCAGGGATTTTGACGTCCGCCGGATGGAAACAGGATCGAACCATGCGCTCTCCAGCAACACCGTGTGCGTATGGGAG
>JAKAWN010000192.1 GCA_021827245.1 Acidobacteriota bacterium
GAAGAGGAAAATCAACATGCCCGTTGAGGGCCTGGGCCTGGAAGGTGGCGAAGCGGTCGGTAATCTCGAGGAACTTGTGGCGCACGGCGGTTAAATGCTGTAGACCTTTCCTCAGTCCGAAGTCGGCGAGGTTATTGGAGCAGAGTTCGTTGCGCAGGAAGGTGGAGAATTTCTCATATTGCTTGAGGAAGCCGTTTTTCCAGTAGGCGCGAAAGAGGTGATGGCCATGCTCGATCTGCTCGAGCGTGGTGTGCAGTTTTCCGGGCAGCCGACGGGTAAGCCGGGTCCCGAAGATTTCCGAGATCTTGTGAGCGGTGAGTCGCCACAGGCCCAGTTCGCAGGAGCGCTCGAAGATTTTGTGGATGGGAAAGTGGCGCTGGAAGACGAAGTTGCGACAGTACTCGACTTGGCGGACGGCGTAGAAGCGGCGCAGGTTCATGGCGGCTCGCTCCCGCTGGGAGAACTTCGGACCCAGCACGAAGGTCCAGTATTCCAGACGCTCGCGGATGAGGTTCGGGGTCAGGCGGTTGGCGGCGGCTTGAAGAGCGGGAGGATCGGCGACCGCCAGGAAAGCGTTGTCGTTTTTGCGGAAGGCGATGCCCTGACGGTTCAGTGCCTGCTCTATGAAGCTGTGGCCGTTGAGGTAGTAGGTGGTCTGAAAAGGGAAAAAGCTGGCGACGCGCATCCCCATCGCTCCCAGCCCCTCGTCACGGAGGTAGAAGTAGTAGTGGGTGAAACGACCGCGCTGCCGAGCCAGGATGCGATAGTCGGGATCGGAGGTCGGGTACTTGGGCGCGGAGGAGCGGAACGTGGAGCCTTGCTCCATGCTCTTGAGGATGAAGTAGACGCCATATTGCTGCCGCCGCTCCATCCGCCGCAGGTGGAGACGGAGGTCGTCCTGTTTGCGGACTCCTTTTTCGGCCCAGGCGAAGGGGATCGAGTGGTCGGCGGCGAAGGCCTCGACCCAACGCGGGTAATCGTCCGTGCGGCGGGAGAGGACTTCCTTGGTGATCGCGGGCACGCCCACGACTTGCCGGAAGAAATAGACAACCTGCTCGGGCCGCGACAACCCCGACAGATATCCGTGGATGACAAGACGGTCAAAACAGTGATACACAAACAACAGCAGGCCTCCAAAAAGGCGTGCGAAACGCTCCATCGGTCGCCCTCCTCGTCTTGTCTCAGCAACAAGATCATCGGAGAAACGACCGATGGAGTCAAAATTTCAAATATCTTTGGTTAGGCACTTAATCCAGGTAGCGTGCGGTGCGCGCGGGACTTTATGAAAACTCCGGCTATAACGAGGAGGTGGTCCATAAAAGAAAGAATTTGGCGTTACGGTTCGTGGGTTCTCGTAGGTGGGTCGGTTCTGCTGGGCGCAGGCGTGATCGTAGCGCCTGCTGCCCGAGCAGGAGCGGCCGGCAAAAACGTTGATCCATCCAGCCCGAAAAGTCTCCCCATCCAACACGTCATTATTATTTTCCAGGAAAACCGGTCATTTGATACGTACTTTGGCGTGTATCCGGGAGCGGACGGCATTCCCATGCGAAAGGGGGTGCCCACGGTTTGCGTTCCCGATCCCCAGACGGGGCTCTGCGTGAAACCCTATCTCGACCACGACGACGTAACTTGCGGCGGCCGGCACAACGCAGCTGCTTCGGCGGTGGATATCGCGGGCGGGGCGATGAATGGGTTTATTCGAGCGGTAGAAATATATGGTTACGGGGCCGGCAGAGGGCATGGATGTAAACAATATCCTACGAAACCAAGATACAGAGACGTTGATCAGGTCATGGGATACCACGATGGAGGAGACATTCCGAATTACTGGGCTTATGCAAAGCATTTCGTGCTCCAGGACCATCTGTATGAATCGGTCCATTCGTATAGTTTTCCGTCCCATTTGTTTCTTGTTTCCGCGTGGGCGGCGACTTGCGGCAAAGCCAACGACCCGATGAGCTGTGTCAGCGCGCTCATGCCCAAGGATAGAAACCTCAAAAACCCAACGCCGTTCGCCTGGACCGATATTACCTACCTGTTGCACAAAGCGCGCGTGAGCTGGGTGTACTACCTGGACCACGGAGCGCTGCCGCCCCCGCCGGGGCGGCGGAGGGCTGCCGGGCGTTTTCGTATGCCCCGCGCCCACCCGGAGGCCAAGGAGGCCGTTAGCGGCGTTCCGGTCATCTGGAACGTTTTGCCCGGCTTTACGGATGTCCATGAGGACGACCAACTGGCCGACATCCAGGATCTGGCGCGTTTTTATGAGGCGGCCAAAGCTGGAACTCTTCCCGCCGTCTCCTGGATTTGCCCCAATGGCGAAGATAGCGAGCACCCTCCCAGCAAGGTAAGCGTGGGACAAACTTACGTGACCAGAATCGTGAATGCCGCCATGCAAAGCCCCGACTGGAAGAGCACGGCCATCTTTATCACCTGGGACGACTGGGGAGGGTTCTACGACCACGTGGTTCCTCCCGATGTCGATTCTTTAGGCTACGGCATACGAGTTCCGGCGCTTGTGATCAGTCCTTATGCAAAACGGGGATACATTGACCATCAGGGGCTCAGTTTCGACGCCTATCTTAAATTTATCGAAGACGTTTTTCTCAACGGCCAGCGGCTCAATCCCAAGACGGACGGCCGACCGGACCCTCGGCCCGACGTTCGGGAAAACAGTCCAGCGCTCGGGAACCTGATGAATGATTTTGATTTTTCGCAACCGCCCCGGCCGCCCCTGCTATTAGCCGTTCATCCCAAAACGACGTTGGTGGAAAACCCCCGTTGAGATTTTCGCCATGGACGTATGATGGGGCGCAAGTTGAAAGAGACGATCCTCGATCAAGGGCATGTTTTGACCGGGCCTGCGGGAGCTAAGTTTGGCCATTCACGGTTGCTTACATACTGCGATTTATCGCATGGGAGGGATTTATGAGAGCGGATGCACAAAGCAGACTGCCGGCCTGGAGGTTTTCTCCGCTGGCCCTGGCAGTGGCATTTTTCCTTTGCAGCCTGCTTCCGGCGGCCGCTCAGACCTTGACCGGGGAGATTGACGTCACCGTTGCAGACCAGACGGGCGCTGTCATGCCGGGCGCGCATGTCACCATTCTACGCGCCGGGACGAGTAGCGTCGTGCGAACCCTGGCCGCGAACGGCGAGGGCGTGGCGCGGGTGGCGCTCTTGCAGCCGGGGACGTACGACATTCGCGTGGAATCGCAGGGTTTCAAGACCGACGTCCGCAGCGGCATTCCGCTCGGCGTGGCTCAAGTCGTTTCACTCCAACTGAAAATGGAGCCGGGCGCGGTCACGCAGTCGGTGACGGTGGTGGGCCGTCCACCGCAACTCGAAGAGAAATCCGCCGGTCTGGCGCAGGTCATCGGCGAACGCGACCTAATGGATCTGCCCCTCAACGGGCGGAATTACCTGGACCTGGGCAAGCTGGCCGCTGGCGCCGTTCCCGCTCGCGGTAGCCGCGATAAAACCTTCGCCGCCTATGGGAACAGCGGCATTCAGAACGCCTATGTGCTCGACGGAGAGCGAAACAACAATTACATTCGCGGCTTGGACAACCGCCAGCGCGACGAACTGCGCCCGCCCCTCGACGCCTTGCAGGAATTCAGCGTTCAGACGAGCAACTTTTCTACCGAGTACGGGGCCTCGGCCGGCGCGGTGGTTTTGGCCGTGACTAAGGGCGGCACGAACCAAATTCACGGTTCGGCTTACGAGTACGCGCGCAATCAGCACTTCGACGCCAGGCCCTTCAATGCCCCCGCCGGCTCCAAACCGGTCTTCATCCGAAACCAGTTTGGCGGCTCGATGGGCGGGCCGATCAAGAAAAATCGAGCCTGGATTTTCGGAGCTTATGAAAGGACCTCAGACCGCAATCACGCTTCCGTCCTGACCACCGTCCCAACCAACGATGAGCGGAACGGAATCTTCCCCGTCCCCATCTATAATCCCTACACAACAAAGTGCGTCGGCAAAACCTGCGCGCGCACCGAATTTCCCAGCAGCACCGTCAACGGCACGACGGTTTATACGATTCCATCCTCGATGTTCGATAAGGTCGGCGAGTCGGTGCTGGATCGCTACCCGCTGCCCAATCTTCCTGGGACCTTCGATAACTATTCGGCCACCCACCCGGACGAAGACACGGAAAACAACGCCATCTGGCGCGGTGACCTGCAGCCGACGGCGATGGACAGCTTTTTTATCAGGTATTCGCTGGTCAAGTTCAGCGAGTTCTCGGATGCGAGCCTGCCCGCGCCCGCTGGCATGCCCGTTCTGCGCCACGACACCACGAACGGCATCGGCGTGGGCTACACCCGCACGTTCAGTCCGACGGTGATTAATGAGTTCCGGTTCGGCTGGACTCGGCTCACCTCCGGCCACGATGAGACGCTCCCACGCGATGAAATTATTCCTGGCTCGCTCGATCCGAAGGTTGATAGTGGCATTCCCCTATTTACGATGACGGCATTTCCGAACATTGGCGGCCAGCCGGGAGGCCTTGGCAACAATCCCATTAGCAAAAGCTCCGGCGTCTGGGATACTTCGGACAATGTTTCATGGTCGAAGGGAAAGCATTTGATCAAGTTCGGAGTGGACTGGCAGGTGATTCGGCCCAGCACGTTCGCCACGCTCAACGGCCGGGGGAGCTTTGGCTTCAATGGCGTGTTTACGCAAAATCCGCAAAAGCGCTCGGGAACCGGCTCGGCGGCTGCCGACCTGCTGCTGGGCATCGCCAATTCGGCGACCATTGGGACGACGGGCTTCCCGGTCGAACGGGGCAAGTATTTCGGCTTCTACGGCCAGGACCGCTGGTCGGCCACGCCTAATCTCACGCTGACTCTGGGCCTTCGCTATGAGCTGTTCTATCCCTACACCGAAGTTCACAACGCGATGGCGAATTTCATCTTGGACTCAGGCCCCTTGTATGGCGATTACATCCTGGCCGGCGATCATCGTCTCCCTCGGGCGCTCGTGGACGTACAGACGACCAACTTCGCGCCCCGGATAGGAATTGCTTACCGCATGCCGGGCGTGAGTGGTTTAGTAGTCCGGGCAGCCTATGGCATCTTTTATGGCCAGGACGAGGGGTTTGGCATTACCTCTCGGCTAACCAACAATCCACCCTTCTTTGGATACGGTGGGGAAGTCATCACCAGCGACAAGCTGAATCCGTCCACAGGCGTCATTCTCAGCACTGCGTCGTTTTCCCGACCCGCTGCGATCAATCCTCAAAGCTTCGTCTTGGACCCGAAGGCAACGGTTACGCTCAGGAGTTGGGAGACAAGCAACCCGACCCCTTACGTTCAGGAATGGAATTTCAGCGTCCAGAAGCAGTTGCCGTGGAACATGGTCTGGGAAACGGATTACGTGGGGAATATTGGAATCCACCTGTGGGGCCAGTACGATGCCAACCAGCCGCTCGTTCCCGGCCCAGGGACAGTGGCCAGCCGCCGCCCGCTCATTCAGTACACAGACGCGCATGTTAGCCGAATTACTCCTTTCAACCGGAGCAACTACGAAGGCCTTTCCACTCGAGTGCAGAAGCAGTTCTCGAATGGCCTCTCTTTCCTGTCCACCTTAACCTGGGGCCATGGCTTTGACTTGCAGTACGAGGGCCTCGACGCTCAAGACGGCAGCGGAGGCGGCGACACCTACTCTAACGCCTACGACCGGAATAGCAACTACGCCTCTTCCGACAATAACGCTGCTCTCGTGTACAATTTTGCGACTGTCTGGTCGCTCCCCTTGGGACGCGGCCGGCGGTTTGCTTCGCAGGGGGACGCCGCGAAGATCGTCGGAGGGTGGGAGGCCAGCGGAATCTTCACGGCCCGGACCGGCTTTCCCATGACCGTGACCGTGCCTTTTGACAACACCAACGTCGGCGGGCAGTCGCGCCCAGATCGCGTTTGCAACGGACAACTCGGCAATCCCACCACAGCGGAATGGTTCAACACTTCCTGCTTCGTGGTCCCGGCGGAATATACTTACGGCAACTCGGGCCGGGACATTCTGACGGCTCCCGGCCTCTCGAATATTGACCTGACGCTGATGCGGAACTTCCACGTCGGCATTCCCACCGAAGTTAGCCACTTGCAGTTCCGCGCTGACTTCTTTAACCTGATCAATCACCCCCACCTCAACGAACCCGGTTTGGCCGTCGGGAATCCCGGGTTTGGGATCATAAGCAACGCCGGGGGCAGCCGCGAGATCGAATTCGCGCTGCGGTTGCTTTTCTAAAGCCGTTCTCGGTGATTCTCGGTGGTCTCTGGGATGAATGAGAGGACCTTCTTACCGGGACCATGCGTGGCGCGCGATGAAGGCCGTAAATCTTCGCGCCCAGGCACATGGCGATTTCCAGGCGGGCTGGGGAGACAAACTTATGGGCGCTCAAAATCGAAGGCAGTTCTTAACCACCGTTGCCGTTGCCGGAGGATTGGCAGGCAAACTCCCTAGCCTCAAGGCGGGCACGCCCCCTGGACCGCCCAGCGGCCGTCCCAACGTCTTGCTGTTTTTCCCTGACCAGCATCGCTTCGACTGGCTCGGAACAAATCCTCTGCTTCCCGTCCGGACGCCCAACCTCGATCAACTTGCCGGGCGCGGCGTGCGTTTTACGCGCGCGCTCACGCCTTCGCCCCTTTGCGCCCCGGCGCGCGCCTGTCTGGCCTCCGGCAAAGCCTACATGCGCTGCGGGGTCCGAAGCAACGGCGTTGACTATCCTCCCGATGAGCCCACGTTTTACTCGATACTGCGCGCGAGCGGTTACTGGACGACGGCCTGCGGAAAGCTCGACTTGAACAAGGCCGACCACAACACTGGCATTGACGGCAAGCGCTTTCTCAAGCAGTGGGGCTTTTCCGACGGCATCAACAACCTGGGCAAATGGGACGCGATCGGGGCCGGCGCCGTAACGCCCAAGGATCCTTACATGGCCTATCTTCACCAAAGCGGACTCACTGCAATTTACGTGGCGGACATGGAAAAACGGCGTCATCGAGGATACGCCGCCACCTGGCCTTCGCCGCTTCCCGATGACGCCTATTGCGATAATTGGATCGCCCGCAACGGCTTGCAACTCATGCGGCGCTTTCCGCCAGGCAAACCGTGGTTCCTCATCGTCAACTTTGACGGCCCGCACAGCCCGGAAGACGTTACGCGCGACATGTGGGAGGGCTGGCGAGCGATCGAGTTCCCGCCTCCCAACGGCGCGGACGGTTACTCCCGGCAAGTCAACAACAGTATCCGAAGAAACTATTCGGCAATGGTCGAGAACATTGACCGATGGGTCGGCGTTTATCTTCGGGAGCTTGAGAAACGGGGCGAACTCGAAAACACGTTGGTCGTCTATAGCAGCGACCATGGCGAAATGCTGGGAGACCACGGGCTCTGGGGCAAGATGGTTCCCTATCAGCCTTCGGTCGGCGTGCCGCTGATCGTCGCCGGGCCGGGCGTAAAGGGAAACGTGGCGAGCGATGCCCTGGTGAGCACGATGGACCTGGCCGCTACCTTTTTGGATTATGGAGGAGTTGAACGTCCGGCGGCGATGGACAGCAGGTCGCTTCGCCCCTTGCTGGAGGGCAAAACGGCTCACCATCGCGACTGGGCGTTGTCAGGGTTGGGCTCGTGGCGCCTAGCCTACAACGGGCGTTACAAGCTGATTGACGGTTTCGTGCCAGCCGCGCGCAGGAACAGATTTCTTCTGAAAACTTCCTATTCGCCTGCCGCTGACAAGGCGCCGCCTTTGCTCTTCGATTTGCAGCGTGACCCGGGCGAGGATTCACCGCTGGTCGGCGCTTCCCCGGCAGACGCCCATGGCGTAGCGGGCAGTTTGGAGGATATTCCCAGTCTCGAATCTGAATTTTCGAGTTGATAAAGCAGCTCAGCACTTGGCAGTTTGCTGAAAAACGGTTGTTAAGCCTGTCATCCTGAGCAAAGCTAAGGATCGCGGCATTTATTTCCGCTTCGCGGAGTTTACTCTGAGCCAAGCGAACGGGCTCAGCAGGACAATTTCGGCTTTCGCAGCACACTGTTTAGATATAAGTCACCTCGTGAGGAGGCAAAATGTCAGTCTTGAATCGAGGATTGAAGCCCAGCAGCTTGCTTCGAACTTCCCTGCCCCGCGCCGGCCTGATCGTGCTGGCTTTGCTAGCGTTCCTCGCGTCCGCCACGTTGTTGCCTCAAAATGCGCCACCGCCGCGAAGCCAAACGCCTGCGAACGCACCGCAAATTCCCGGCAGCACAGTCATCAACCATGTCGTCTGGATCATCCAGGAAAACCATTCCTACGACAATTATTTCGGCACATATCCCGGCGCCGACGGAATTCCTCCTTCCTCCTGCCTCTCCAAAATGCCGGGAAGCAAGGCTTGCGTGAAGCCTTTTCACATGCTCGCCGGCCAGCCGCTGCTTGACCTCGAGCACAGTTGGGAGACCGCCCACGCCGCATACGACAATGGCCGCATGGATGGCTTCGTCTGGGCGGAAGGCTCGCCCTACACGATGGGTTATTACGACGAGCGGGATATCCCCAATTACTGGAACTACGCCCGGCGTTACACGCTTTGTGACCGCTTCTTTTCCTCTGAGATGTCGGGCAGCTCTCCAAATCACGTTTATACCGTGGCGGCGCAATCGGGCGAGATCAATAATATTGGCACACTGGAGGGGCTCGAGCGGTGGACCGACGATCCCGACGGCTTCAGCTTTGCCTCCATCGTCAAGCGCTTTACCGGCCGGCACATCAGTTGGAAGTATTATGTGGAAACGCGCTCGCTGCCTGCCAATGCCAACCGAAATCTGCTCTCCCGGCTGGCCTATCCGAGCCCAACGGTATTCACGCTATGGAATCCGCTGCCTGGGTTTAAAGGCATCCGCGCAAATCCTTCCCGCTTGAGCCGCCTCGTTCCTGAAAGCCAATACTTCCAGGACTTGAAGAACGGCAGCCTGCCGCAAGTGTCTTGGCTTATCCCCGATTTCCAGGATAGCGAGCATCCGCCGGAGCCGATCGGCCAGGGCATGTGGTATGTCACGCGCGCCATCAACGAGCTCATGCGCAGCCGGTATTGGCACGACAGCGTAATCTTCTTGACGTGGGACGATTATGGCGGCTTTTACGACCACGCGGAACCGCCCGAGGTTGACGCATATGGGTACGGACCGCGCGTGCCTATGATCGTGATCTCGCCGTATGCGAAGCAGGACCACGTTTCGCACTTCACCTACGATTTCACCTCCGTCCTGAAATTCATCGAGCAGCGTTGGAATCTCAGGCATCTCACACCTCGCGACGGCCGCGCAAACGGCATGGCGGACTGCTTCGACTTCAGTCAGCCGCCCGCGCCTCCACTCGTGATTTCGGTTCCGGCTGGAATTCGGTCGCATCTTTTGCCGGTTCATATCACGTATCCGCCGTCGGTGGAATTGCCACATGAGGAAGGAGCGCATTTCAAGGGAAGCCAGGCCGTGCCTTATATCCCGCCTTCTCCTCCGAAGAAGCACTGAACTTTCATGGAGTAGAAAATGATCATCTTGGATCGCAGGAAATTCTTTCAGTTTTCAGCCGCATCTTTATTAGCGGAGAATGTCCTCGCTATAGCGGATCCGCTGCTCGCATCGCCCCAGCGCCGCGCCATGCGCCGCTTGCAGCAGTTGTCGGAAGCTAGCCCCTTCCGCTCGGCGCTTCAGAAGTTGGAAGCCATGACCGGAGCGCAAGTGAAGGGCTGGAAGTGGCACGCCGATGATCTTCCTCATCCCGAGGACCCGGCGCTCGATGATTCCGATTGGCCGGTGTATCAGCCGCCTCCACGCGTGGTAGGCAAGGGAGCCGTCTGGTTCCGCAAGTGGGTTAAGATTCCGCGCTCGATGGGAGGTTACAACATTCAAGGCCTGCCCATTCGGCTCAATCTGCGAGTGCCGGGAGGAGCGCTTGAAATGATCCGGGTGTTCTTGAACGGCTCGATGGCGGAAATGACGCCAGGGAATACGCAGCAACCGATCTTCCTGATGGACCACGCCCAGCCGGGCAAGAAGTTCCTGGTTGCCGCCTATTCGCCCGGCCCCGGAGGAATCTCCGCGCGCCTCGAAGCGGAATATCCGGTGGAAAAGTCAAATCCACAGACCCTGCTGGAAGAAATCCTGGCAGTCCAGGCAGCGTCAAAAGGTTTCCCGGAGGGACAATCGGAACGAGATTCACAACTTCGGGCGGCGGTTCAAGCCATTGATTTCGGCGACTTAGACAAGGGCCGCCAAGAAGCTTTTAACCAGTCGCTCGCTGATGCCGACCAAAAAATGCAGCCGCTGGCGGATTGGATCAAACAATTCACCATCCGCGGCGTGGGCAATTCCCATATTGACTTGGCGTGGAAATGGCCGTGGACCGAGGCGCTGGAAGTTGTTCGCGACACGTTCGGGATGGTTCTGGAATTGATGGACGAATACCCGGGGCTCGATTATGCCCAATCCAGCGCGCAGGACTTCCTTTGGCTCGAGCGCTACTATCCCCAGGAGTTCAAAGAGATTCAGCAGCGAGTGAAAGACGGCCGATGGGAGATGGTGGGCGGCATGTGGTGCGAGCCCGATCTGAATATCCCGTGCGGCGAATCGCTCGTGCGGCAGCTTCTGACCGGCATGAGATATTTCAAGCAGAAATTCGGCGTGGACGTGAAGATCGGCTGGAACCCGGATTCGTTCGGCTATAGCTGGCAACTGCCGCAGATTTACAAGCGGTCGGGAGTTGATTATTTTGTGACGCAGAAGTTGAAGCTGAACGACACGACGCCATTCCCTTACAAGCTCTTTCAATGGGAATCGCCGGACGGCAGCCGCGTGCTCACCTATTTTCCGCACGGCTATGGAAACCGCATCAACCCCGTTCAGTGCTCCGAATATATCGCCCAGGACACGCCGTTCTGCTCGGGCTTCCGCGAGCAGATGCTGCTCTTCGGGGTCGGCGACCACGGCGGGGGGCCGACGCGGCAGATGTTGGATGCCGCCGTGCGCTGGCAGAAATCGCCGAAGGCCGCCTTTCCGAATTTCAAGTTTTCAACCGCGCAGGAATTCTTTGACGATGTGAATGCCAGCTTGCCTAAGTTGAATCTCCCCGTGTGGAAGAGCGAGCTTTATCTTCAGTATCACCGCGGCGTTTATACGACGCAGGCGGAAAGCAAGCGGCGGATGCGCGCGAGCGAGCACTTGATGCTCGACGCCGAAAAGTTTTGCTCGCTGGCTATGCTGCACGGCCGCGCGTATCCTCAGCCGAAATTTGAAGACTGCTGGCGGCGAGTCTGTTTCGAGCAATTCCACGATCAGATGGCCGGATCGGGGATTCACGTGATTTATGAGGACGAGGCCGAGAGCCTAGAATTCGTCCGGGATGCATGCCGGCCCGAGCTCCACAGTTCGCTGCACACGCTTGCCTCGAGCGTGGACACGCGCGGTCCTGGAGTTCCGGTGATCGTCTTCAACTCGCTGAGTTGGGAACGGACGGACGTTGCTGAAGTCGAGGCCCAATTCCCCGGCCCCGTTCAAGAGATCGAAGTTCGTGATCCGTCGGGGCATGTCGTGCCCTCCGCCGAGGTCTCGCGCAACGGCTCGACGCACACGGTCCAGGTTCGATTTCTCGCGCGCGCCGTGCCGTCCATCGGATACAAGGTCTTCCACCTGGTCTCGACCGACCGTCCGCGCGAAGCCGCCTCAACGCTCAAGGTGAGCGGGCTCAGGATGGAGAACGAGCTTCTCAGTCTCGAAGTTGATCCGAAAACAGGGTGCGTCACGAGCCTCGTGAGCAAACAGGCTGGAAGGAACATTCTGCGGGCGGAAGGCAAAGGGAATCTGCTCGGAACTTTCGTTGACAAACCCAAGCACGCCGACGCCTGGAACATCAATCTCCACTACGAGAAGCAAAAAACGGAGCTGTTGAACGCGGACGAAGTGAAGCTAGTGGAAAACACTCCGATTCGCGCCGTGATCCGCGTCAAGAAAAGCTTTCAGAATTCGGCCTTCGTCCAGGAGATTTGTTTGTACCCGGAAGTTCCCCGCGCGGATGTTCATATGCACGCCGACTGGCACGAACAGCACGTGTTGTTGAAAGTCGCTTTCCCGCTCGATATCGCTCCTCTCGATGCGACCTATGAAATTCCTTATG
>JAKAWN010000193.1 GCA_021827245.1 Acidobacteriota bacterium
AAGAATTCCTCGTCCGGAAATATTCAGGAGATTTTCCTCGGCGAGGGGGTCAGGCAGCGCACCAGGATCGAATCCCTTTCCTTCATCACGAACGTGAATTTCCAGACCATCCTCAGAAATCAAAAACTTGACGTGCACCTTCTTGCGGGGGTCCTGTTGATTGCCGTGGTGAATGGCATTGATCACCGCTTCGTGCACGGCGATCTCGATCTGGAATCCGGCTTCCTCGTCAAAGCCCGCCCTGGCAGAAACGCTACGGGCGGTCTCCTCGGCAACTTCAACATTCTTCAGATTGCTCTCGAGGATAACCTCAATCATGCTCGTGTCAGGCTTCATTCCCGATTAACAAACGACCTCCGCGATGAAGCTACAATACAGACAGTCCAAAGTCAACGATGATGGATGTCTCAAAGTCCGCCGCTCAGCGGAGCCGGCGAACCACGCTGGCCATCGTCAAATTATCTCACGGAGTGCGTCACCTTGGGAGTATAATCCTCGCCGAACGGACGGCAGAGTGTCTGGGGAAAACGAGGATGATTGCGGCAGGAGGATGAGGGAATAGAATGACCCGACTGTCAAAATTCTTCATTTTGACTCTCGTCTGTGCAGTGGCGATGCTGGGAGGTTCAAAACTTCCGATGCATGCGCGCCCACAGCGCGTCCCTAGGCGAGGGCATCGGCCAATCGGGCCGGTTCGCAATTCCAGACCGGCCGTGGTGGCCCCTCAGGTTTTCCACCCTCCTGCGCAGCCATGGTCGGCCAGACTTTCCAACGACCGCCGTACCATCGCCTTGAGCTACGATGGCGCCGTTTGGATCAATGGACTGCGCGTCGAGATCACGGCGGGCAATCCGAGGCTCAGTTCGACCGCGCCGGGGGTAAGCCTGGTTCCAGAACCATCTTCCCAAGCTGGCCGCTGGGTCTTTAAGGTTCATGGACCGGCCCCTTATGAAATTGTCTTGAGCGGCAATGGGTCTTCTATGGAGGTCTCACTTTCAGGCTTTCCTTCCGGAGGCGAGGCGCAGGCGGCAATTGTTGCCGATATTGATGGGGGCCGTGACCCCATCCAGGCCCGCCTTCACGATCCGAGTGATGGCATCATGCAAATGGAAAGCGGCGGCGCCGTTAGTACGCTTAACCACAGTGTGTACGACCGTTTCCGGGATCAGGCCATCACCGTGCTGGCCCGCCAGACCAGCCTCAGACCGTTGGCGAAAGGCTTCCAGGCCACCGCTTCCGACCCCCTTGCAATCGCCCCCCGCTGCCGGTTTCAGGTGACCCGCCATGTCTACAAAAGGAGGCTACCATTCTTTGCGCCTCTCGACAAAAACAAGTGGCCGGAAGTGCCAATCGGCTGGATTTCCTGGTACGACTACTTTTCCCACGTTACGGAAAAGGATGTTTTGCAGAACGCGCAGGCCATCGCCGCTTACTATAAGCCCTTCGGGCTCAAGTATTGCCTGGTTGACGCAGGCTGGCAGGCAGCAGGTGGCGGTGAAAAGGGCTCGCCGATCGGAGGCGACTGGAACGCCTGGAACAAGAAGTTTCCGCATGGAATGAAGTGGCTGGCCGATCAGATCCATGACCGGGGGCTGTACGCGGGACTCTGGCTTTCGGTTTTTGGGAACGCCGACGAGCAGTTTTACGACATCCATCCCAACTGGTTCCTGCACAATGCCAACGGCAGCGGAAAGCTTGGGACGTGGTTCGGCACGTATGTGGCCGACTTTTCAAATCCCGCCCTGCAAAAGTACCTCTATGACACCTATCGCGACCATGCGCTGAACTGGGGGTACGACTACTTCAAGCTGGATGGAGAAAACGCCACGCGTGACATCTGGGCGGAAAACCGGGTTCGCGCATACAATCCCACGCTGGACGCGAATACGGCATTCCGGCTGGCGCTCAGCCTGATTCGGCAAGCCATGGACGTGAAACCGGACGCATTTCTCTCCGCCTGTGGCCCCGTTTACCCCACCGAGGCCATGGGCATTGCGCAGGCGGGCCGCTTGTCAGGCGACGTGGTGGGCGACGGCGAGCCCCCCTCATTTCGGGGGGTGCGCGAAGCGCTTGCCGGCATACGGCGCGGCTATTACACGCATAACATTGCCTGGTATGGCGATCCCGACGCGCTGGTTGTTCGCCCTCCTCTTGCCATCCAGGAAGCGCGCACCTGGACATCCATTCTGGGGCTTACCGGCCAATTGCTTATGCTGGGCGACGACGAAACGAAGTTGTCGCCGAGGCGCCGTGACATGGTTCGCAAGATCATGCCTGTCGCCGACATCACGCCTATGGATCTCTATCCCTTCAAGACCGACCGGCCTATCTGGGTCCTGCACATTCGGCGGCCTTTCGGTTCCTGGGCGGTAGTCGGGCTCTTCAATTGGGGCGAGGGACCGGATGAGATGCCGCCCGGCATGCAGCCTGACGCGTCAAGAATCCTGAGCCGGGATGACACGCTCCTGAAAACGAGCCACGAATACGGAGAACAACTGGCCATTTCTTCCAAGCTCAGCAATGCAGCCGAGCAGAACCAGCGGCTCGCTAGCTCGCCATCAAAGCCTCCCGGCCTGCAGTTGCTGCCCGTGCCGTCGTTTCTGAATCCTCCGGCGCCGCGAAAGATTGTGCTCAACTTTGCCAAGGCGGGGCTTGAACCCGGACGCGATTACCTGCTGTTTGATTTCTGGAAACAGAAATTTCTGGGCAAGGTGAGGGGGGAATATTTAGTGGAACTTCCGCCGCATGCCTGCCAAGTGATTTCCGTACGGACTGACGAGGGCCATCCCCAGTTGATCGGGACGGACCGGCACATCACCATGGGAGGCGTGGAGATCGCGGGCGAAACCTGGGATGCCGCAAGAAGGCAGCTCCGAATCAAGGTTTTGCTGGTGCAGAACTATCCCACCACGCTGACGGTTTATACTGCGGGTGCGAACCTTGGATTGCCGCGCGCCAGGGAAGCCCGCATTACCGCGCTGGCCCGCGAAGGGGATATTGTCCGGGTCACCCTCCTGCGTGCCAATACCGGGGAAGCTGAACTCACCTTGCCTTTCTATTGATTCATCCAGCCCGCTTATTGTTTGTGGATATCAGGTGATGCCACGGTGCGGCGGCAGTGTGCTGCTGGAATATGCCTGGTGGCGTCATCTGTGCCGTCACGGGGCTTGAACAAGCGGAAAAGCCTGAGGAAGTCTCCTTGCGGCGGCCTCTAAATTGTTTCGGGCTTGCGGCAGGAATAGAATAAAGATGACGGCATCATGTGCGACCTCATCATAACTGATAGAGGGAAAAGTTGGAACCCAATCCCTCGTTTAAGCGAGAAGGCAGGAATTTCCAGGCGGAACGTTTTGCGAGTGGTCCGTGGCTGTGAAACTCAGAGGCTGTCAAGTGAGGGAGGAGCACCATGTTCGGACGAAGCGTCACGTTGTTCAAGATGTTCGGCTTCGCAGTCCGTGCGGATGCCAGTTGGCTGATCATTGCCGTGTTCATCGCGTGGTCCCTGGCGGTGGGCGTTTTCCCACACTACTATCCCGGCCTTTCCGGCGCCGAATACTGGTTGATGGGCATATCGGGCGCTATCCTGCTTTTTCTCTCCATCATTGTCCATGAACTAGCCCACTCCCTGGTGGCGCGCAAGAACGGCCTGCCGATGAAAGGCATCACTCTCTTTATCTTTGGCGGGGTAGCGGAGATGGACCAGGAGCCTCCCACTGCCAAGGCGGAGTTCCAGATGGCTATCGCCGGGCCGCTGACCAGCGTCCTTATCGGCGCGGTTTTTCTAGGAATTGCAATGGTCATGCACGGCATCTGGCCCGTCGTCGCGGTGGGTGTCTGTTTTTATCTCGGTTGGATCAATTGGCTCCTGGCTGGGTTCAACATGATTCCCGCGTTTCCCCTGGATGGCGGGCGCGTGCTGCGGTCGGCGCTCTGGTATTGGAAGGGGAACATCTGGCAGGCCACTCGAATCGCCTCCACGATCGGTTCGGGTTTTGGGATTTTGCTGATGGCATTTGGAGTGTACCAGTTGCTCATTGGAGACTTTATTGGTGCAGTGTGGTATTTCCTGATTGGAATGTTCCTGCGGGGCGCCGCTCAAGGTTCATATCAGCAGTTGCTGGTTCAAAGAATGCTTCAGGGCGAGCCGATCCGGCGATTTATGAATACCACCCCCGTCACCGTGTCTCCTGCAATCTCACTCGAAGACCTTGTCGAGAACTACATCTACCGGTACCACTACAAGATGTTTCCCGTGGTCAATGATTCCCAGGAGCTGCTGGGTTGCATTACCACAAAAGAGGTCAGGGAGGTCCCGCGCAGCGAGTGGGCACAGCGCAGCGTGCAGGCTGCTATGCGGCCTTACTGTGCTGACGATACGGTGGCTCCTGATACCGACTCCGTCAAGGCTCTTGCCATGATGCGGAAATCCCAGAACAGCCGCCTGATGGTGGTTGAGGACGGCCGCCTGGTGGCTGTTCTCACGCTGAAGGATCTGCTGAACTTTCTTTCCACAAAGGTTGAAATGGAATCTGGCTCTTCTCATCTTCCCTCGGTTTTTCGTCCTTAGCGGGCTGTCCTGGGATTCTGGCCTCATCGTACAGGTGCGGCGCTTCGCATTCGCTCTTTTTCCATGCGAATTCCTGTCCAATGCAGGAGGTCGATGCCGGCTCCGGCTTCAGCCCGGCCGCATACAATCAGTGTGACTGGGGAACAAGATCATTTTCCAAGGCTAGAAACTAATTTATAGTAAACAGCATTCTGAATCCTGAGAGGAGAATCAATGCGTCTGCTGACAACGTTAGTCGCGTTATTATTCCTTCAAATTTTGGCCTTGCCCGCAAATCTGCATGCACAACTGGTGCAGGAATTCAACCCGCCAAAGGCAGGATGCTGTCTTCTTTTCACAGCTCAGCGGCTTGCCGGCGAACTCGAGGACTGGAACCAGCTTGGCCGCTACCACCGGGACGATCTGCGCCTGGAAGCGGAGCCGCGCGTACCCGGCCGGGTCGTATTTCTTGGAGATTCCATTACGGACATCTGGAACTTGAAGAAATTCTTTCCGGGCAAGCCTTACGTCAACCGCGGCATCAGCGGCCAGACAACTTCGCAGATGCTCGTCCGGATGTTTCCTGACGTCATCGACCTTCAGCCCGCGGCAGTCATCGTCCTTGCCGGAACGAATGACATCGCCGGCAACACCGGGCCTGAAACGGCGAAGATGGTCGAGGAAAACTTGGAGGCGATCACCGAGTTGGCGCAGGTGCACCACATCAAAGTGATTCTCTGCTCACTTACTCCGGTCAGTGATTACACCGAGCATCCGCAAACCCAAAACCGTCCTCCTGTGCAGATCCTTCAATTGAACGCATGGATCAAGGCCTATGCGGCCAGAGCCCATGCGACCTTTGCTGATTATTACTCGGCCTTGGTGGACAGCAAGGGCATGCTCAAGAACGGCTACTCGAATGACGGCCTTCATCCCAATGACCGCGGGTTTGCATTGCTGGCTCCCGTCGCCGAAGCAGCCATCGAGAAGGCCTTGAAGGAGAAGCCGCTTCGAGAGATGCCCTGAGCCCGCCTGAACGGGGCATTGCGATGGAACGGAGCGGCGGAAAGCATCAAAGCAGCCAGAAGAGCGGAACTATGCCCAGTACCCCCAGCCCGGTGAGAAGCCACAAGCTCTCCGTGCCCGTTTGCCGATCAGAGAAGAAGCGCGCGTAAACGCCTTTGACGAGGTTGTTGCTGGCCGCGGCAATCAGAACGGCCGCAGAGGCTACCTGCAGGGGAGCCAGCGTTCCTGCCGCCTGTGTCATGCTCATGATGAAGGGATCTACATCCGTCACGCCCGTAATAGTCGCCAGGCCGTACACTCCCCCTTGCCCCAGGTATTGCACCGCCAGGCGCGTCGCCACGAGCATGATCAGGAAAATGAGGGCGAAGAGAAAAGCAGCTCCCAGTTCCAAAGGATTTTTCGGCTCGAATTCCCTATTGACTCCACGGCTGTCCGCTTCCCGCAGGCGAGACCAAAACCAGCCAACCCCTGTAGCGAGAGCGGCGAGAACTATGAACGACGGGGCCAACTTGACCATCAACTCGTGGTTGAAGAAGCCGACAAGAACCACCAGGCGCAGGTACATGATGCCCGAGGCAACCAGGATGCTGCCGGAAAAAAGGTGGCGATGCTCCCCGGAGGCAGACCGCTTGGCCAAGGCTACTGTAGTGACTGTGGATGAATAGGCGCCTCCCAGAATTGCGGCCAGAATCACGCCACCATGGCCCTTGGTCAGCTTCTGAAGGACATAACTGCCGTACGAGATGGAGCTGACTGCCACCACCACAAGCCAAGTCTTAAAGGGATTGATCTGGAAGGGTCCGAAAGCCTTGTCGGGCAAAACCGGAAGAATGACTACGCTCAAAAGCAGAAATTTGGTGAACGTAAGAATTTCTTCCGGCGAGATGCGCTTGGTGAGGCCATCGAGCGCAGCCTTCAACTCAAGCAACAAGGCGCTGGCGACGGCCAGCGTGGTGGCAATCCAGAAATGGCCGTAGTAGACGAGAGCGCCTACAACGTAAGTGGCCAGGCCTGACATCTCCGTGGTGACGCCGGCGGTCTCGGCACTGGTCAGCTTGCGCCAGTAGGAAAGCAGCAGAAAACCAGCGACCACCACAAAGCCCAGCGTCACCGGCAGCAGTTGGCCCTGCGCCATCACCGCTATCGAGTAGCCGATCAGCCCGATCAAGGGGAAAGTGCGAACTCCTCCAAAGGCGTAATGTTCAACCCGTTTCTTGTGCTCTTCCCGCTCGATCCCGATCAGGAAAGAGAGGAAGAGCACAAGCACAATCTTTACGCCGTCGGGTGGAAGCCACTGATACAGTTTGAAAAGCATTTTTCAGGCTTGCGCCAGGCTCCTGCTCAGTCAGGACGATCCTTTCAATTCTTGGCTCTTAGCTGAAGCTAGTGAAAGTGTACACCCGGGAGGCAAGTTGAGGAAACTCAGGGCTTCTGGAGGAACGATGTGGGTGCGGCATCGAACCTGGACTTGTGGACCGGTATGTGAACAGGTGCGACAGCAGCGCAATGCCTTCGATCGCTTGCGACCGCGCTGGGCTAGAGATGTGGATGGGTCATTGAAACCCTTGGTCCGCTGCCGGACAATTTTTTGTGCGCCGGCTTGGTGGAATACATCGACCGGTTAACTTCGTCGAGCATTTCATCCAGGACTTTGCCCTCGGACCATTCGGCGACCCCCGTGCTTGAGCAGTTTCAGGCGGTCTGGTGCCTGTTTCACTGGGAGGGATCGCCGCGTGCCTGCGAATACTGGCCCATATTGGAAGAACCAGAGGCATTCTGGTCAGCGCGGCCCTATTTTGTAAAGGCCAGCCCCGTGTGGATTGATCTCGGCCGAAAACTGCCCGTTATAATTGCCCAGGTTCTCTTTTTTCCACAGGTCGCGAACCGCGGCCTTTCCGGTTATTCCCAGCTCGCGCCACGTCACTGTGATTTCTTCGGGCGCCCTGCCGAGGTTGAAGAGGGCAACGTATTTCCCCCTGGTGCGGGGAACGTCCGCGACCCAGGCGATTTGCATGCCGCGCGTAAAGAGCAGATGATTGCCGGTACTGTGCTGATCTACGGCCAGGACTTCTTGATTGGTCAGCAGCGACAGCGTGAACGGATCGAGAGTGGGCAGGTCGCCTCCCATCATCAGCGGGGAGCGAAAAATCGACCACAGTGTCATCATCGTGATCTGCTCGTCGTGGGTCAGACGGGTAAGGTGCGGACCGTTTTTAAACCCGCGGAGACGCAACAGCCCAAGCGGCAGCATATCGGCGTCCGGCCAATGATTCGGCCCGATGTTAGGCGCCCACAGGCGGCAATATCCGAACTGGTCACGTAGTTCCGGCCAGTTGTCCCACATGTCATTCGAGATGCGCCACATCTGCGAATAGTGCTCGACGTTGGCTGCCTCGCACAGCGGCGTCGGGCCGGGCGAAAGGCTCAGAACCATCGGCCGGCCGGAGTGGTCCATGGCACGGCGGAGCGCCTCGATTTCGGGAGCGTGGTAAACCTCGCCGAACGGGTCCTCAGCCCGGCTCATGTCATCCGCTTTGATGAAGTCTACGCCCCAACTCGCATAAAGCTTGGCAAGCGAATTGTAGTAGGCCTGCCCGGCAGGCTTTAAAACATCAACGCCGTACATCGCGTCAGACCATGAGCAGGTGTTCAGCAGGTTGGCGATGTCGCGGGCGTGTGCGTTGGTTCCAAGGATGGGAAGATTTTCCTCCACAGCGGCGCGGGGTATGCCACGCATGATGTGAATGCCGAATTTCAAACCCAGGGAGTGCACGTAGTCCGCGAGCGGCTTGAATCCCTCTCCGTCGGCCGCGGAAGGGAAGCGATTGGTGGCTGGCAGGAGCCTGCCGTATGCGTCCATGGCGGGAGTGCCTTTGACCTGACCGCTCGGATAGTACCAGTAATAGTCGATCACGATGTACTTCCATCCGTAGATTGCGAGATGGTCAGCCATGTATCGGGCGTTAGCTCTGACTTGCTGTTCGTTAACGTCGCCGCCGTAACTGTCGTAGCTATTCCAGCCCATGGGCGGCGTGGGGGCCAGGCCGGCTGAAGGCGCCTTGCTCCTCTCGCTTGCTGAAGCTGAACTCTTGCCGATTAGAAGCAGCCCCGCGCTGATAGCCATAGCCACCGCCACCAGCAGGATAAAGCGAAATCGAGTTGGTCTCATCGACTTACCTCCCATCACCCATCAGGCGGCAAATTAAACCATCATCACGGTCACAAAGCAAGATGACCGTTGCATCGCTCGCTTAAAATAACGAGAATAAGGGCCGAAGGTACGGTCTTACACCGGCTTTGAGTTCGGTACGTAGAGCCTCTGCCCGGTGCAACGGCCTTGCAGCGGCTCGCTCCCTTCGAATGGTACAAGTCCTCACCGGGCGCGCTGCGTTTGGCGCGACCATGGAAGTTCGGCAACCCTGCAATGGAAGTCAGTGACGGTTATGTTTGAAAGAGTTTTCTTCAAAGATGGGCGTCTCCGCCCCTTTTTCCGCCTCCTCGTTTCTGTGGTGGGGATTCTCACGGTGGTCACCACCGTGAGCTTTGTCGCTGTGAGCATGCCTGCCCCTTTTGGCCCGCTGTCGCGCGAGCTGGCCCTCTTGTTCTGGCTTAACCTGCTTTTATTGCCGGTACTGCTGGGCTTGTACGCGATGCTCACCCGGCTTTTGGAGCGTCGGCCGCTTGGCTCGGTAGGGTTTGCGTTTCACCCGCGATGGAAAAGTGAACTGGTGATGGGGTTGATTGCCGGAGCGGTCATGATGCTGGCGGTCGCAGGCGCGGAAGGATTGCTGGGGGTGGCGACGTTTTCTCTTACACCATCATCCGCCGGCGGAGTTGTTCTTGCCGGCTTGCTGTTTTTCCTGCTGTTTACGGTGGCTGCAGCCGTCGAGGAGCTGATGTTCCGGGGTTATCCCTTTCAGCGCCTGGTGGATGTTGGCGGCCCGGTTTTTGCCGCGATCGTGCTGTCGGCGCTGTTCGGTCTCGCTCACCTGAGGAATCCTTTCCACACCTGGATCTCGACGCTGAACACCGCCGTGGTGGGAGTTCTTCTGGCCATCTGCTATCTGCGGACGCGTGCTCTCTGGCTGCCGTTCGGCATCCATTTCGCGTGGAATATTGTACAGGGTTTCGTCCTCGGACTTCCCGTCAGCGGACTCAATTTCCCGGAATCGATCCTGCAAGCGAAAGTGAACGGACCGCGCTGGCTTACAGGTAGCGCGTATGGCCCCGAAGGGAGTATCCTAACATTAGGGATAATCCTGGCGGGAACGATATACTTTTTCGCCTCCAGGCGCATCTTTTCTACCAGGGAGATGTTGGACCTGGCCTTGGGTCCCGGGGGCGAAAGTGAAAAGGCGAAAAGGCTTCGTGGCCGGGCCACTGCCTCGGACGAAAGGCTTTAGCAACGACGCATCGGAAGCGCCAAAGCGCGGGGTGAGCCCATGAGTTACAGTAAGTACCTCTGGCGGCGCGCATTCGAGTTTTCCGTGGGGAATACCGAGCACAAATCCAGCGAGCGAATCTCACGCGGGTGGAGTTCGGGCAGACTTTGCGCTGCACTGGCATTGGCTTCTGTGGTGCTGCTGGTTGGCCCTTCCGTCGCCGCTGGGAAAAAGCTGTCGAACAAAGAACTGGGTCGGCTCCTCCTGATTCAGGGCCTGGACCGCGAGATCGCCGTGGCCAAGGTTGTTCTGCCGCGGGGAAAACACGGACTGTTTGTGAACGATAAAGGTGAGATTGACGAGGAGCGGGCCAAGCAACAACTCCGCGAGTACGGCCCCGCAATCCAGCCGGGCTTACCCGTCGAAATCACCAAGATCACGTTCAAGCCTCACCGAGTCATCTTTCAGATCAACAATGGCGGAAAAAGGCACAAGAAGTGGTATCAGCACATCGAGATCGGCATGGGCGGCATGATGCAGCCGATCGATCAGCAGCAGGACCAGAATCCCATCGCATTCGGATCTTCCATCACCTTGACCTTTCCTCAGGAAAAATCGCCAGATTTGAGTGTTGACCATGCCAAGAAACTCCTGAGCGCGGTGCTGGATTTCCATCGCAAGCTGCCAACGAAACTCTATTCGCCGAACGTGCCTGAAAAATTCAAGGTTGCTATCAAGAACCATCAGGTCCTCGTTGGAATGGACCGCGACGAGGTCCTTTCTGCCAAAGGCGTACCTTTCCGGAAAGTGAGTGAGGCCAAGCCGAACGGCGAAGAGACGGAAGATTGGCTTTACGGCCTACCGCCCCACGTGCTCTTTGTTACCTTCAGCGGCAACACTGTCATCAGAGTTCACCAGTATTAGCTTTCTAATCCGCTTTCGGATGCTTCTGTGCAGGAGGCCAAGTAGCTGCCAATCACCCCTCCACATCTTCAGCGGAAATTTCTCGACCTGCCACGTGGTGGCGCCGAACGGAACACCCCGTGCTCAGTGTCAGGCGTGCCAGATTCGAGTGTAACCAATGAGACTCCAGGAACGTCAAGAAGTAGGTCCCTTTCCCTTCTAAAAGGAAGTGTGGGATAATTGCAGAGAACAACAGGAAACCAGCGTCAATGATCCGAGTTGGTAAGATTCTCATTTCTATCGCATTTGTGTCTGTACTGGTTCTTGCCGGGTGCAGCGCCAACGACACGCCTGCACAAGGGTCCAACGCCAGCGGGGCGATTGCGAGACCGCAGGACAATACCCCCGTTCCGGTCATGGTGGCCAAGGTTATGCGGAGCAGCATCCCAATCGATTTAAGCGCCATCGGCACCGGCCAGGCCTACCAGACCGTTTCGGTTGAGTCGCAGGTTGCCGGTATCGTCAAGGAAGTCCATTACAAGCAAGGGCAGTTTGTCCGCAAAGGAGACTTGCTGGTCACGCTGGACAAGGATCCCTTCCTCGCCGCCCTTGCCCAGGCTGAGGCGGCGCTCGCCAGGGACAAGGCGCAGGAACAGCTTAGCCAGGTGGAACTCCAGCGCAGTGAAAAGCTTTACAAGCAAGGCATTGTTTCCCCGGAGCAGTACGACCAGGCTTTGGCAACTTCAACGGCCTCCCTGGCCACTGTCCGCGCCGACGAAGCTGCCATCCGGACAGAGAAAATCCAACTTTCCTATTGTTCCATCTATGCTCCGATCAGTGGTGTTACGGGCGCCCAGCTTATTTCTCCCGGAGCCACGGTGAAGGCCAATGACCTCCCGGTGCTTGTGGTGATCAACCAGGTTTCACCCATCTACGTCAATTTTTCTGTTCCTCAGCAGTATCTGGAGCCGATCAAGCGGTCGATGGCCAGATCCCGGTTGCTCGTTCGGGCCACTCCGCCGGGCGACGCTGACCCGGAAACCGGTGTTCTGACTTTCGTCAACAATACCGTTGACCCCGCCACCGGGACAATCGAGTTGATGGCCACGTTTTCCAACATCGATCATCATCTTTGGCCCGGCCAGTTCTCCAATGTGGTCCTTAAACTGGGTGAGCAACAAAACGTCTTGGTCGTCCCTTCAGAGGCGGTGCAGGCGGGGCAGCAAGGCGATTACGTTTTCGTGGAGA
>JAKAWN010000194.1 GCA_021827245.1 Acidobacteriota bacterium
CTCCTGTTCGCACCCAGCGTGGATCAGCATCTCGGCCAGACGCCGGCACCCGATGATCAGATTCGTGTTATCCCCATAAAAGACGCCGAATTCACTCTCTCCAGGATAGACCACGAAGACTGAGCCGCCGAATTTCTGCTGGTCATCGGATACGAAATCCCAGGTATCGATTGTGAAGCCGCGGTGCATCAGTTGGTACTTTTGCGACCAACGGTAGGGATCACTCGTTGCATATCGTACCGCCTTGATCGCACAATCGAGTTTTCCCTTCATCCATTCGCTGTCTCCCGTGGCTTTCCAGGTGAAATACAATGCTTCCAGAAAGAACTGCTCCACGTGGCTTTCGACAGGCGCGCGGCGCAACTGCCGGAATCCCCCGTCGAACCGGCGCACAAAGCCACCGCGGGCAAACTTCCAGTCGAAGTAGTTGGCTTCGGGAGTGGCCGGATAACAGTTTTCCCAGATCATGCCGTCTTCCCGCTGAGTTTCTGCGAAGAAATCGACGGCATCCTTGAGATCAGGCCAGTAGTACTTCATCCCCTTCATCGTCAGAGTGTGGTCGAAAACCCAATTAACAAAAAACTGATATACGCGGTCCTTATAGCGGATGACAGTGACCGGCGCTCCTTCACTCCAATCCATCATGGTCCACGCGACATCATTTAAGAGATCGTGGAACTCGCCACTTTCCTCTTTGACCTCAGTTTCGCAATTAACCTGGAAGCCTTTTGAGCCAACTCGCTTTCCCTGGGAGTCGAATGCACTGACGGTCTGGGTGCCCAGCGCGCCACCAATCTTGAACCTGAAAGGATCTTGCGCCTTTGAGCGCAAATAGCGATTTCCCTCTCCGTCGGTCACCTCGATGGTTCCCCTCTCGATACCACTGATACTGACTTCTTGAAGAGGCCGATAGGACTCCTGGCCGGACGGTTCCAGGCGAACTGATACGCTTGATGCAGACAGCCGCGCAGGACCGGCAAGGGCCCCACCCGCCATGGCAGGAAGAACTTTCAACATGTTGCGACGATCCATCTTCATTTTTCTGCTAAGCCTCCTTCCGGCGAAGGGAATGATGGGGTTTGCGGATCTGACCTGCCAATGGCTGACGGCTTGTCCACAGAGGCGCCGAGGCTGATTGTCTTCTCTGGCAGCGCAGAGACGCTAACATAGCATACCGGCAGTTGTAAATAGCTTTGGGAATTAAGGTACAATTTGACTTCAGGCGGCGGTTGGGTCATCCTTATTTCATCCGCATTTTACGGGCGCTAACAATACTATGAGAAAAATTCAAGTTTACGACACAACCCTTCGGGACGGTTCGCAAGGTGAAAACATCTCGTTTTCGCTGGAAGACAAGCTCCACATTGTCAGGAAACTGGACGAACTGGGAGTGGATTATATCGAGGGGGGGTGGCCAGGCTCGAACCACAAGGACCTGGAGCTGTTCGATAGGGCGAAGGGCTTGACGCTGAAGCACGCCAAGATGGCGGCATTCGGCAGCACGCGCCACCCGCGCTATGACGTCGACCACGATCCGAATCTTAAAGCTCTGGTGGGAGCTCACACGCCTGTCGTGACCATTTTTGGGAAGAGCTGGGATCTGCACGTGAAGAGAGCGCTGGGAATTTCTCTGAAGGAAAACCTCGACCTGATCCGCGAGTCGGTAGCCTTTCTAAAGTCGCGTGGCAAGGAAGTGATTTATGACGCCGAGCATTTTTTTGACGGCTTTAAGGCGGACTCGGAGTACGCGCTGGCCACGCTGAAGGCGGCGGAGGAAGCGGGAGCCGATACGATTGTCCTGTGCGACACGAACGGCGGTACGCTGCCCTCCGATATTCGCGAGCGTTTCCTCACGGCATCCAAGCACGTCAGTACGCCCCTGGGAATTCATACTCACAATGACAGCGAGATGGCAGTTGCTAATGCGATTGTGGCCGTGCAGGCCGGAGCAATGCAAGTGCAGGGCACCATCAACGGTTATGGAGAGCGGTGCGGCAATGCCAACCTCTGCTCCGTGATCGCCAACATTGAGCTGAAACTTGGAATGAGCTCGATCGGCAAGGAAAATCTAAAGCACCTGACGGAAGTCTCCCGTTACGTCAGCGAGCTGGCCAACCTGCCGCCGCGCCAGGACCTTCCTTATGTTGGCAAGAGCGCCTTTGCCCACAAAGGCGGCATCCATGTGAGTGCGGTGATGAAGGAATCTGCGGCATACGAGCACGTGGAACCGTCCGTGGTCGGCAACGAACGCCGAGTGCTGGTTTCGGAGCTTTCGGGAAAGAGCAACATTCTCTATAAGGCCGCCGAAAAGGGATTAAAGATTGACAAGTCTTCTCCAGCCGCCAGGGTTGTGGTGGACAAGCTGAAGGAGATGGAGCATTTTGGTTATCAGTTTGAAGGCGCCGAAGCTTCCTTTGAAGTGCTGTTCGACAAATTGGTGCACGAAACTAAAGACCTCTTCGAGCTGGACGGCTTTCGCGTCATTACGGAAAAGAAGGGTGCAAGCGAGCCATATTCCGAGGCCGTGATCAAGCTGCGCGTGGACGGCACCGAAGAGCATACAGCCGCGGAAGGCTCCGGGCCCGTCAGCGCGCTGGATCGAGCCTTGAGAAAATCGCTGACTACTTTTTTCCCTTGCCTACGCGAGATTCGACTGACCGATTACAAGGTGCGCGTCCTGAACCCGCAGGGTGGAACTGACGCCAAGGTGCGGGTGCTCATCGAGTCAAGCGACGGCCAGGAAAGCTGGGGAACGGTGGGCGTCTCCGAGAACATCATTGAGGCTAGTTGGCTGGCGCTGGTGGACAGCATCACCTACAAGCTCAAGAAGGAATACGGCTCGCGCGGGAAGGGAAGCGGGGCCTGCATCGCGGCGGCAAGTGAGGCCGGTCCTGACCGCGAGGAGCCAGTCGGCTCACAGCATTCCTGACCCTTCGGTGCACGCGAAACAGCCTGGCTGTTTCTGCCGGAGTGAGCTCCGATGGCGCCCAACTGGAACGTCACTGAAATTCCGAAATACAACTGCGGAGTAACGAAGACGCAGACTGAAGATAGCGTCGTCCTTGATTGCCTGGCCCTGAGACTTGATTTCCCGGAATTGACGAAACAGCCCATCCATTATGAGTTCAACTTACAAACCGTTACAGGGTCGTCAGGAGAGATTTCATTGGGATCATTGAGGGTGGCTCCTGGCGGAGCCTTAACAGGGCCGAGCAGTAACGGATCGTTCGTTGAATGCATCCAGGCATCCATACGGTGCCTCATCTCGTCCAACGTGGACCGGTGGGATGGATCTCCTGCAAGGTTATTTCGTTCATTGGGATCGAAAAGAAGATCGTAGAGGGCTTCTGGAGCGACGATCTGTTTGGCCCAGCCGTTTTCCACCCAGTAGGTTTTTGTTGGCCCGTCATCACAATTTGGCAGGACCGGATGACGGCGCCCGTCGTAACGGCGAATGTACTTCCATCTCCTGGTTCGCACGGCCCGCTTGGGTTCGTAGGAAGCGTGATAGTTCACCTCCGAAAAAATAGCCTCATTGATCTCCTGAGTTTCCCCGCGCAGCACGGGCAGGAAAGACCGGCCCTGGAGCCATGCCGGCGGCTCGATATTGAGCAGTTCGCAAAGGGTGGGATACACGTCAAGTTGGGAGATCATGGCATCGCACACCTTGCCTCCCGTGAATCCTCCCGGGCCGCGCATGACCATATGGACTCCCATCCCTCCGTCGTAGAGGTTGCACTTCATCATCGGCCAGGCGATGCCGTGGTCGGTGGTTGAAATGACGAGCGTGTTTTTTGCCAGCCCTGTCGCTTCCAGAGCCGCCAGTACTTCCCCCACACCCCAATCGAGCGTCCGAACGGTCTCATGGAAATCAGCCATATCCTTACGGCTGGGCGGCACATCCGGAATGGGCTTGGGCGGCTCCATATAGCGCCTGTCATCTTCAGGGGCAGCCGAATGGTAAGGGCGGTGAGTCTCAAAATAGCCGACCGTCAGCCAGAAAGGCTGCTTGGGACGGCTGTGTATAAAGCGAACGGCACGAGGGGTGACTCCCGCGACGCGATTTCCGGGCGGGATGGGAGATTCGACGTAGTCATATCCAATCGTGTGCGGATCTTTGGCGATGTGCTGAAGGCCGATTAGCGCCGAATAGTATCCAGCCTCCTGTCGCAAAGTGCGGACGATGTGATGTTGGTAGCCTTCGGGTGTCATGGAGAAGCCGCGGTTCACGAGTCCCAGCATGCCGTTGTTGTGAGGACACTCCCCGGTCAGAAGGCTCGCCCGGCTGGGAGAACAGGTGGGGGCGGCATTAAACGCTTGCCGGAAAAGGATGCCCTCTTCTGCAAGCCGCTGGAGATTCGGAGTCGGAACCGAGTAACCGTAAGGGCTGGTGAGGCGGCCGGTATCGTGAGAATGGATATAAAGGATGTTAGGACGGCCGGTTGTCGCTGGAAAAGCGTTCCTGACCGCTGCAGGCGCCAGAACCGCTCCCATAGCACCCGCCACGGAGGCTTTAAGGAAATCCCTCCGGCCTGGAGAGCGGTGCAAGTTGGATTTTTGATCATTCCGAGATTTCATTGAACCTCCTCATTTGGCAGTCACTCGGGACAGCCGCTGCCAGGCAAAAAACCTTTGTCGCACGGGCGGATATTATATGTCATGCGGTTCCGAATGCCAGGGTTCGTGGCGATCTCAGGCCTTCAAGAGCCGTGCCTGAGCCTTGGCAACCCACACTGCAAACCAGAAATGGGGAATTACAGAATCAGATGTGGGCGGGATGTTCCACCGCAGCTTTTTTCGGGATGCGGACGGCGAGCATCAGGACACAGCCGACCAGCGAGGCGATCATCAGAGTGGCCATCATGCCGGTGTCGGCGGAGACGTGCGCGAAGAGTCCGGCGACGGAACCGCCCACAAAGCTGCCGAGAAACTGCGTGCTGTTATAAACGCCCAGCGCGCTGCCCTGAGCGTTTTCCGGGCCACATTTGCTGACCAGGCTGGGAAGAATCGGCTCGAGGCCGGTAAATCCGATGTAGAAGAGGGTTCCACCGAGCAGGATTGCTGCCAGGTCAGTTGGATCGAGTCCCAGAAACTGCGGACGGAACAGAAGGATGGCGCTCGGCAGGAACACTAGGAAGGCGATCGCCGCCAGCGGCCTTGCCAGCCCGCGGTCCGCCCCTTGCGTGAAGGCGAACATGGTGATGCCGCTGACAAATACCATGGGCAGCAGGAGTTCGTAATAATGGGCCATGTTCATGTGATAGCGGCTGGTGACGATCAAGGGAAAATAGAAGAAGAAGGTGCTCATGAAGAAGTTCATGAGGAAGCCGCCCGTGTCGAGAGCGAGCAGCTTTTTGGTTCGCAGGATTTCTCCGAGCGGGGCGGGCGCCGGGCCCGTGGGAGGAGCGTCCGGGAGGTAATTGGCCGTGAGCAGATCGGTCCCGATGCCCAATACTCCCGTGATCCAAAAAAGCGACGAAGTGCCGAAAATTCCTGCCACGATGGGACCGCCGATCACCCCGATGACAAAGGCCGCGCCGATGGGAATGCCGAGAACTGCCATGGCGGTGGAACGGCGTTCCGGCTGGATGTGGTCGGCAACTGCTGCGAAGGCTACGGAAACGATGGCGCCGCCGCCCTGCACCAGCCGGCCGACGATCAGCACGCCGATTTGCATGCTCGACGGGAATAAGTCCGGGACGGCACAGACAAAAGATCCCAGGCTGAAAAGGGTCATGCCAAGCAGTAAAACCTTGCGGCGGCCAATGCGGTCAGAAAGGCGGCCAAGCGGAATTTGCAGGAGCGCCATGGTCAGGCCATAGCTGCCAAAGGCGAATCCTACCAGAAACCGCGAATGCGTGAACTGCAGGCCATATAGGGTGAAAACCGGAAGAACCAGGAACAGACCGAGCATCCGTAGGCCGACAACGCTGGCGAGCGCCAGTAAGACTTTCTTTTGAAAGCTGGTAAATGGTTTCTGGCCGGTTTTTGCTTTTCTTGCCATTGCAGAGCAGAAAAATCACCGCGCGAAACAGCCCATCAGTTTCTCAAAGCTTTGGCTGCCTGAACGATGACCTTCATCTTATCGATGGCCTCGTCCACTGTGCGAGTCTTTAGTCCGCAGTCAGGATCGACCCAGACGTTTTCCTTGGGAATAACCGCCATAGCTTCGCGCAAGCGCTGTTCAACCAAGGGCTCATCCTCGATCACGTGCGTGTGGACGTCGACCGCCCCGAAGCTGATGTCCTTGGTGTACTTGTCTTTCTTAAAAAGATCCAGCATGTCGAGCCCACTGTTCGACATTTCAAGATCAAAATTGTCCACTGTGAACTGCAACATCTGCGGGTAGATGAATTCGAAGGCGCCGTAGCAGATGTGGGTGATGAAATAGGCCTGAAGGCCGTCCGTCACCAGGCGCATCGCCTCAATGGCCACCGGCAATTCTTCCGGCCGCACGGAGGTGGCAGGCTCGTCGATCTGAATGATTTTGGCGCCTGCATCGACCAGGGCTTTGACTTCCTTGCGAATTTCCCGCGCCAGGGCAAGGCACGCCGCTTTGCGATCGGGGTAGGCTTCATTGAAAGACCAGTCCATGACTGTGTACGGACCTGTGAGCATTCCTTTGACCGGCCGCTTGGTCAGGCTCTGCGCGTATTTCCACCACGAGACAGTGATGGGCTGCTCCCAGCGGACCTCGGATGCGATGATGGGCTTGTGGTAGTAGCGGTTCCCGTAAGAGCGGACCAGGCCGCCCTGTTCGAAGCCTGCGATGTGCTCCGCAAAGTAGGCCACCATGTCGCCGCGGTACATCTCGCCATCCACCAGCACGTCGACATCAAGCTCTTCCTGCTTTCGAATCCAGAACTCAGTGGCGCGCTTCTCGGTCTGTTCCAGCTCCTCGCGCGTGATGCTGCCTTTGGCGAATTCCGCCCGCGCCTTCATCAGGTAGTCCGGTTTGGGGAAGCTTCCCACTGAAGTGGTAGGCAGAACGGGTAAGTCGATTCCAAGTTGTCGAAGTTTCTCTCGGCTCATGCGCCCTTTCCTAGAAAAGTGTTCTTGACGGTTTTCAGATGCTTCAGTTTCAGTTGCGCGCGGTCGCGCGGAAGGTATTCGAGCCCGCAGGACGACGTCAGGTAAGCTTCGTCAGCCTTGATGGCGGGGAGGAGTTTCTCGATCTGCCGGGCCACTTCATCAGCTTTCTCCAGGCGCGTATTGCGGCCGTCGATCAAGCCTAAGGCGAGGGCTTTCGATGAACCTTCCTTCGCAATCACGCCGGCCAGGCTGGGGCTGTACGTGAAATCGAGGCCCAGCGCGTCGAAGGGCAGCGCCTGGAGCCTGGCGTAAAGGGGCGCGACGTCGCCGAAATAGAAGGCCAGCAGGAGCTGCGCGCTTTTCTTCCGGGCAGCCAGCGCCTTCACGCTCGATTCCAGCAGGGCGAATTCTTCCGGATGCTTCAGGATAGCCGGCTCGTCCACCTGGATCAGCGTGGCTCCGGCATCGGCAAGGGCAGCTACTTCCGCGGCCAACGCCTTTGTATATCCTTCGATAAGGCTATTGAGCTGCGCGGCCCCGTCATCCTTGGCCAGCGATAGCCGCGCGAGCGTGTAAGGTCCGGTCAGCACCGCTTTGACCGTCCGGGAGGTCTTGCTCCGGGCAAAAAGAAACTCATCAACGACGAGAGGGTTGGTGCGCTCGATCTTTCCCTCGATGATGGGCTGCCGGAAATAGGTATTGGTGTCAAAAAATCTGAGGAGACCGTTGATGTGAATTCCGGCAAGCTTTCCGGCCAGGTGTGAAGCCGGATCGTACCAGCGGATCAGGCCATCCGTGACGATGTCCAGGCCCGCCTCGTCCTGCTCGGCGAGGGCCAGTTCGGTCATTCGGTCTTCTGCGGCGCGAAGGTCCGCGTCGGTTTTCTCCCCTTTTTCCCGCTGGGCAATTGTGCGGCGGAGCAGTTGTCCTTCCGGACTATCGCCAATGCGCGGATAACTGCTGTGGTTTGCGAGCTTCAGTTCCATTCAGGTGTTTTCCTCTTGTTGGTTGCATTCGGCCAAAGGCAAACGTTCCTCAGCCGGCTGAGCGACGGTTCATAGCATTACCGAATTGGTTCCCCGTCATTGCCCCACGAACTCTGCTTTGATGGCTTGAGGGATGACCCCGGCCTCGAAGCCGCGGTCGAGCAAGGTTTGCACGGCTTGCCGCCCCTGTTCGCCGTAATCGAGAGTCCATTGGTTGACATACATTGAGACGAAATGTTCCGCCGTTGCCGGTTCGAGCCCGCGCGCGAATTGCATCGCGTACTCCAAAGCTTCCTCGTGATGCTCCATGCCATAAACAATACTCGCCCGAAGCAGTTCGTTCGCCCGGTGAATGGTTTCCGGTTCGAGCGCGCGGCGGATCACGTTTCCGCCCAGGGGCAGCGGTAATCCGGTCTCATTCCGCCACCAGATTCCCAGATCGACCATCTTGGAAAGCCCGTAACTTCCATAGGTCAGCTGGCCCTCGTGGATGATGACGCCGGCATCCGCTTCACCTTTGGCAACCTTGTCCAGGATTTCATCAAAGCGCGTCTCCACAGTTTCGATGTCGGGCTCGTAGAGATGGAGCACCAGGTTTGCAGTGGTCTTCCTGCCGGGAATGGCGACGCTTTTTCCCTTGAGTCCCTCGCCTTGCAGGGAAGCGCGCGACACCACAATGGGGCCGTAGCCGTCGCCGAAGCTTGCCCCGGAAGACATCAGAAGGTAGCGGTTTGCCAGGTCCGCGTAAGCATGAAATGAAACCGCCGTGATGTCGTAAACTTCCTCGAGGGCTTTCCGGTTCAGCGTTTCAATATCTTCGAGCACGTGCGTGAAGGCCAGCTTGCCAGTCGGGATTTTCTTTGTCGCCAGCGCGTAAAACATGAACGCGTCATCGGAATCGGGACTGTGCGCTAAGCTGAGTTCAACCACCGGCGAAGATGGCTTGGTTGTTTGCTCGATAGATCTTTGAAGCATTGTATCTCTTATGTCAGTGAGACAAGAATCAGGAACGGCCATTTTACCACAACGGCAAACATCGCTCAATTGCGCTCGGAATCGGGTCGTCGTCGGAATGTGCGTTGCCGGTCCTGAATTTTTCAGGGGCACCCAAAGAGGCGTGCCCCCGGGCTGGGGCTATCCACTCAGCGAGCGGATAGCTGCGACTACACCAAGGATCAAAGAGGCTTTCTGGAGAAAGTTCCAGAAGTCTCGCCAATCGCTTGGTGGTGGCTCAGGCTGTACAGTGCGTACAATTTGCATGTACATAATGCCACCTCCTTTCTGCCGGACTTGCATTCCGGCGGAAGCTGAGAAGCCCCGCTTCACAGCGGGGCTTCTCAGGGATGGAGCATACAGCAAATGGTGGCGGTCTAGACCATACGGGCCAGCCGATTAAGCCGCCTGTAAAAGCTCGGTAATTGTCCATACGTGATCCGTGATTCCCGCTTCCATTGCGGGGGTAGAGCGAAGCGTTTTATGAATGCGGCAAAAGTTGTACCAAGCAAAATACAGGGCCAAAGCGGCATGGAGATTGGCCCATTTTTAGAGAACGCATTCGTCAAGCGGGTGAGCCTGCGAATCTGCATTCGCATAGTGAGATTTTGTCTTTCAACATGAGAAGTGCAAATCCTGCTAAGTTCTGGCTCTCCCCATTGTGGGACAGGCACAGCGTCCACCACGTCAGCGGGAGAGTAGCGATGTTCTCCATCGCGGGGAGAGGCGTAGACTTTCACCAGTTGGGCGAAGTCAACGCGAGTTCCAAGGCTGTAGTGAACGGCATCCACATAGGGCTTAAATCCGTCCGTTGTGATTTGAAAATGTCCCTGTGTGGATTCGTTAACTTTCTCGGTAAAGGCGATGGTGTCTCTTGCCGTGCGCCGTCCAAGGTGCCAAGCAAGGACCAGCTTGTTATTTCGCTCGATGGCAACGAAGCAATAGGCATCCCCACGCAGGGGATCACCGCTGGCGTTGTTTTTTTCCTTGCAGCCCACAAATCCCCAGAGTTCGTCACATTGGACATCAGCCACGGGGATGTTGTGGATTCGTCCATTCAGAATCTTCTCGCACTTCTCCCCAATAAGAGCAAGCAGAGAAAGTATCGTCGTATGATGAAGGCCAGTGATGCGCTCCGCTGTGCTAATCGAGCATCCCTCACAGAGAAGCTCAATCGCCTTGGAAGCCTTTTCGACAGACGTGTACATGCTACCGAGCGGGGTAGCATGATCCTCAGTGAATGTCTTACGGCATTGATTGCAGCGGTAACGCTGAAGGCCGTTTCGGTGCTTTCCGAATTTCTTACAGCGGGTATTGCAGTTGTGACAGGTCATCGTGAGCCTTGCCTTTCTTCGGCGATTGGCTCACAATGGAGTTTGGAAGGCTCACTGCGAGCAATCGCTTTGAGTTTGGCCCTGCCGTCAGTTGGCGCTGACGGCGGGGCTTTCTTATTTCCCCATGGTCTCAGAAGACCCCGCAGAGGCCTGCTTGGCGGTCATTCTTCTTCGGCGAATGGCGTAGCGCAGTCTTCTCTTGCCCTTGTAGTAGACGCTAAATCCTTCTGTTTCGGACTCGATTTCGCCCTTTTCTTCCAGTCTCTTCAGAATCCTATAAATGGACGCCATCGGGCTTTTGTATCCGGTCAGGTCGAAGCCTTTCTTCGAAAGCTCTTCCTTTACGTCATTTGCGGACATGCGATTTCGATAAGATTCGAACGTCCTTCTAATCGCGTCGGTAAATCCAAGTTGAGAGAGGTCATCAACATCAGGAGTTTTTCCGCAAAGGGGCAGCAAATTATTGATGGTCGCCCGCACATTTGCAGCCTCCTTTTCCAGCTCCGACTTGCGCGTTTCGAGGTCAGTCATTTCGCCCTCAATCTCCGCATATCTTCGTTGGAGTTTGGAGAGAAGTTCTTTGTATTCATCAATTCCCATAACAGGAGGTAGTATAGACATGTCTACAGACATTTGTCAAGAACCAAATGAGATTAAACAAGACATTTCTTGGGATACAGCGATTTCAGACGCCAAAGAGCAGATTAGGCTGGAACAAGCAAAGATAGGAAGATGTCCCAAGTACCGTTGGAGGTGAGCGGCGGCTCGGTTCATATTACGCGACCTCCTGTTGAAGTGACACCTCTTTTCGTCCTAAGGCCGCCTTCAGCATCCACAAGTCCCGGTAACCCATAATTCTGCGGAAGTTGTTTTCCGTCATCAGCAAGGCCGCAGCGGCCCAGCGCAGCACCATCTTGCCATCGCGCCAGCGGCAGACCTTGCGAGTGCGCAGACGGACACCGCTATGCGGGCTTTCAATCACGTTGGTGGACACCAGGCAGCGGGACAAGCTCGGCGACAAACCCAGCCGGCTGACCGTGAACATCTCCGCCAAACCTTCGCGCAAGCTCGCGGCGGCGCTGGGATATTCGCGTTCCAGCCATTCCGCCTGCTTCTCCAACCGCGCCATCCCCTCCTTCGCCGGAAGCCGGAAGGCTGCCCGCATCGCCGCTTTCGTTTGCTCCTTCAGATGCTCCGGCAAGTAACCCATCACGTTCTCCAGCTTGTGCTGGCGGCACCTTTGCACCGGATTGTCCACCCCGAAGACCGCGTTAATCGCCGCGCGCAAAGCCTTCGAACCGTCGATCACGAACAAGTATTTCCGATCCGTCTTCAACCCCCGCCCCACCAAGTCTTCCAGCAGCCCTTGGGACACCGTCCGATTCTCGCTGGCGCCTTCCGCAATGCCCAGAACGTGCTTCCGGCCCCTTTCATCCACGCCCACCGCTACCAGCACGTGATGCTCGCCAAAGATCACCCCGTCCAGATAAAGGACCAGCAGATCCATCTCCTCCAGACGCCGCCCACACAGGCGTTTTAATTCTTCCTCGCTCGCTTCCAGGGCCTCGCGACTGACGCTCGACCGTGACACCCCCACCGTCTCCGCCATCTCCGGCAGCACGGCCCGATACTGCCGCGTCGAGACTCCACGCAGCAGAATTTCCAGCATGCGGCTGCCCAATTCCTCCCCCCTCCGCATCGCTTCGTAAGCGGGAATCGGAACCTCGCCCTCTTTCCCCG
>JAKAWN010000195.1 GCA_021827245.1 Acidobacteriota bacterium
TCTGGATTGGGAACGGATACGGCGCTCGATGGCGCGGCCCCTGGTTCTCGATGGCCGGAACCTGCTGGACCCTGCGCTGATGGCACAACGAGGTTTTGAGTACGATTCCTTCGGCCGCCCGGAATAAGCCTCTGCGCTCGGCAAAGGATCTTCCCTCTTGCGGTCCCAACCGAAGCCGGCCGTCGTGTTCAATTCCTGAAATAGGGGCAAGCCCCGCGTTTCTCCGCCACACGCGCGTCGCTATCTTCCTCACTGGCCGAATGATTCGCACCGTTTCTTCCTGCTGTAGTGATCCTTCCAGGGCAGTGAATCTCACGACAATGCCGCCAAAGGATCAGCCTGTCTGATAGGCCGCTTGGGCATCGAGCTCCGCTTTGCAAAGACTCGAAGCTGAAGATTTCATCTTGCCTGAGCGGCCAAGAAGCCTGAAAATAACGGGCGGATGACTTCAGTTAAGCTCTACTGGACATTTGGGCGCCCGTTCACGCTGATACCTCCCATGGTTGGGATCTTTTCGGGATCCTTGATAGGATATGGAGCCACGCACGTTCACGTTGTTCCTTATCACATCGTGCTGGCTGTTCTGGCCGCCGGTGTTCTGAACGCAGCTTCAAACGGCATCAACCAGATCTGTGATTTTGAGAACGACCGCGTTAACAAGCCGCACCGGCCGCTGCCCTCCGGGCAGATGACGCACAGGCAGGCATGGGTGTTTGTGGCGGCAACCTATTTTTTGGCGCTGACGATGGTGGCCGTGATCAACTGGGAAATCTTCGCGATTTACGTGGTGGCGGCGCTGGCGACGCTGGCTTATTCGGTGCCGCCGGTCCGGCTGAAGCGCCACACCTGGGGTTCGAACATGATCATCGCCTTGATCCGGGGCGGGCTGCTGAAGGTGGCCGGCTGGGCGGCGGTGGCAACGGTTCTCCATTCGATTGAGCCCTGGTACATTGGCTCTATCTATGTGGTGTTCTTGCTGGGCGCAACCACCACCAAGGACTTTGCCGACATCGATGGCGATCGCGCGGCCGGCTGCATGACTCTGCCGGTGAAGTACGGCGCAACCTTCAGCGCGCGGGCCATCAGCCCTTCGTTTATTCTGCCCTGGCTGATGCTGCCGCTCGGTCTATACTTGAAGATTCTGAGCGGGAATGCCACGGCGATCATCATCCTGAGCATCATCATGCTTTCGTGGGGATCGTACGTGATTTATCTGATCAATGACGATCCCAGCCGGCTGGTAACGGAAGGAGAAAACCACCCGGGGTGGCATCACATGTACTGGATGATGATGGTGGGGCACCTGGGGCTCGCGACAGCGTACCTGATCGGCTAAATTGGTTCTTGTCGGCGAAAAGCCGGCCGCCTGTGTCGGCCGAGGAAACTGGCAAATCGATGATTCTCTTGACGGGTTCGACCGGTTACCTGGGATCGCGGATTGCACACGCGCTTGTTGATCGCGGCGACCACTTCCGTGTGCTGGTCAGAAATCCAGACCGGCTGGGGCTTGTCCCGGCTGAGGCCCACTGCGAAATCGTGGCCGGCGACCTGCGTGACGGGAATACCCTGGCTGACGCAATGCGCGGCGTGAAGCAGGTGATCCATTCGGCAGCGCTGGTTAAAATGTGGGTCAGCGAAAAGCAGGAGTTCTGGCGAACTAATATTGATGGACTGAAATCGCTGCTGGAAGCGGCAGACCGGGCCGGCGTTGAGCGAGTGGTTTACACTTCTTCATTCATAGCGGCAGGGCCATCCTCCGACCCGAACGCAGGTGAAGGATTGCAAAACCACGGGCCATATTCGAACGAGTACGAGGAAACCAAAGCAAGGGCGCTTGAGTGGTTGCGTGCGGAAGGCTTCAAGCGGTTTCCGGTGATCGCCCTGCTTCCTGGAGTGATTTACGGTCCCGGGCCCTTGACGGAAGGCAACCTTGTAGGCGGAATGATTCAACCGTATCTGAGAGGGAAGTTTCCTGGGTTGTTGGGTTCAGGCGAACAGCGCTGGAGTTTCGCTTACAATGCCGACGTCGTCCAGGCACACCTGGGGGCGCTTGAAAAGGGCAGGGTAAGCGAAGAGTATTTTCTTGCGGGGGACAATCGAAGCCTGAATGACCTTTTCAGCATCATCAGGCGGCTGGCGGGCGTCACATTTCCGGTGCGGCACCTCTCTTTTGGAATGGGGAAAGCATACGGCGCACTGGAAGTAGCGCGCGCACGCCTCTCGAACCACCGGCCGCAACTGACACCGGGAGTGGTGGAAATCTTCAAGCACGACTGGGTTTATTCCAGTGACAAGGCCAGCCGGGAACTTGGGTATCGCATGACTTCGCTTGAAGAAGGAATTCGTAGGACGTTGGAGGCCAAACTTGGGTGACGCTTCTGTTTTCAACGACGTTGGACGGCGGCCGATGCTTTCCACGCGAAAGATCATCCACATCTCAATGCTGTCGTTTGCCTTCTTACTGCCTTTCCTGACCTGGGTTCAGGCGGCTGGCGCGGCCGTGCTGGCGCTCAGTTTCAACCTGTTCATTCTCCCCCGGCTGGATTTGGATTTGGGCAAGCATCGGGTGGGCGAGGCCGGCGAAGGCCGGCCCGTGCAGTGGACGGGGATTGTCCTCTATCCCATCTCAGTGCTTCTGCTGATCCTACTCTTCGGCCGGCGCATGGAAGTGGTGGCGGCCGTGTGGGCCATCATGGCGCTGGGCGACGGGCTTGCCAGCGTGGCTGGCGAGAGCTTGCGCGGCGCGGCGATTCCCTGGAGTCGGGGGAAGACGTGGTCGGGTTTTGCTGCGTTCATCGCTGCGGGCACTGTGGGGAGTTTCGTGCTGGGCAAGTGGGTCGCGCCGTCATTTCCTCCGTTGAAAATGCTGATTGTTTGCGCCGCAACCGCCGCAGTGGGAGCGGCGGTCGAATCCCTCCCGATTGGCCTCGATGACAACATCTCCGTGCCGCTCGTTTGTGGCGGGTTCATGTATTGCGTGCTGCTCATCCAATGGTCGGCGGTTGAAAGCAACCTGCCCTATCTTGGTGTGCGCTTGCTGCTGGCGATCGGGATCAACGCCGTGCTGGCGCTTGTTGCATTGGCAGTGCGAACGGTGAACCGGTCTGGGGCGGCAATGGGCTTGCTGATGGGCGTCCTCATCTACATGGGCTACGGGTACAAGAGCTTTCTGCTGTTGCTCGGTTTTTTCGTTCTGGGCTCGGTGGCCACGCGACTAGGCTACTCTCGGAAAGCGGCGCGCGGAGTGGCGGAGGGGCGGCGAGGCGCGCGAAGCTGGCGCGAGGCGACGGCCAACACGCTGGCAGCCGCATTCTTTTCCGTGCTGGTGATCACCACGCACTACGAGGCGGCGTTTCTGGTGGCGCTGATTGCCGCGCTCGCAGAAGCCGCCGGCGACACCATCTCCAGCGAAATCGGGCAGTGGCTTTCCGGCCGCGCCTACATGATTACCACCCTGAAGCCCGTGCGGGCGGGGCAGGATGGCGGAATCTCGCTCATGGGAACTCTGGCGGGGATGTGCGCAAGCGTCGTGATCGTCGCGATCGGCTACAGCTTGAAGCTGTGCAGACCGGAAACCGCCATCGTCGCGCTGGTGGCCGCCGGAGCAGGGAATTTGTTTGATAGCCTTCTTGGCGCCACCATCGAACGCCGGGGACTTGTCGGCAACGGCACCGTCAACTTTGCCGGTACCAGCTTCGCCGGCGGCCTGGCCCTGGGTATTCTCTTGATGCTGCACTTGGTGTAATGGCCGGGTAGCACAGGTCAACCGGGTTTCCGATTGACCGCCGGTTTGTCCGATTTGAAGGTGCCGTAATCACTTTCCGTGCGTGGTCACAAGTCGCACGTCGTGGGCGGATGTTGACACGACGTTGCGCAGGGCGCGGAGGCGGAGCGCTGTGGGATTATCGGGCGCGGGCATGGAAGAGTTCGATGAGGTGTTGGCAAGCGGCGTGGCTTCCGCCTTGTAGATGATCTGATCGGAATTGTTTTCGACCACCTCCAGCACGGCCTTCGACTCGTCGCGTGTACTCTCACTGCGTGTCATGGGAGTCGGAGTGTCGGCGCCGAACAGCATGCCATAAACCGCGATCAATTCGAAGTGAACCTTGACAACGGCGTCGGGATTGCCTTCCTGGCAACTTGGCAATAGCTTCCATGGGAGTTTGGCCAGCAGGTGCTTGGGTTTATCTTCTTGCTTGGCGAATCCGCGGCCAAGATAGGCGTCTTGGTCGGAGAGTTCCGCGGTGTCGAAGCAGTAAGCACGGACATTCTCAAAGGCTTGCTCGTCCAGGACCTTGCCGTACGGTTTCTTGGCCTGCGCCAGTTGCGGCAGCGCAACAATACAGGCTAGAAGGTCCAGAGTCCTCGCAGTCCGCCAAACGCGCCGTCCGCCCTGGCACGCGCCCGTCCGGCCAGGCGTCCCTTTCTCTCCTGCCAAAAACGCACAACTCACAACCTTGACGCTCCAGCAAAATTGTCACGCCCGCATCCAGTGTAGCACTCGAACACAGGACCGACGCGCGCGGGCCTGCGCCCGTTCAAGGCTGCCTTGCCGGCTCATCGAGGGCTAGCTCGATTCCTTCCCACTCGTGCGTCATCTCATCGATTTCACAGCGCAGTTCGTCGATTCTGCTGGAAACACGAACTGATTCTTCCGCGCTTCTGACTTTTCCGAGACCAAGCTGGCAATCGGCGAGCTCGGCTTCGGCGCGCGCAATCTCTTCTTCGAGTTCCTGGCTACGCTCGCGCATCTTGCGAACTAAAATCGGATTCAGCTTCTTCGCTCCCGCTTCCGCCTCTTTGGGCTTGCCGTTGCCGCCGCTGGGGGCTGCGGGCACGGCCTCGGGCTCCGGACTGCCTGGGCGGGGGGCTTGTCCCTCTTTTTGCCAAAGATAATCCTCGTAATTGCCCGGATAATCGTGGACCTCACCACCCGCGATCTCGAAGACGCGCGTGGCGAGCTTGTCAATAAAGTAGCGGTCGTGCGAGACGAACACCACCGTCCCGGTGTACTTTTGCAGCGCTTCGAGCAGCACGTCTTTGGCGTGCAGGTCCAGATGGTTAGTGGGCTCATCGAGCAGCAGGAAATTCCGCGGACGCAGCAGCATGCGCGCCAGAGCATAGCGATTGCGCTCGCCGCCGGAAAGCACGCGGATGGGCTTGAACACCTCGTCGCCTGAAAACAGAAAACTTCCGAGCAGCGTGCGCAGTTGCATCTGGCCGCTCAGCGCGGCCGGCGCCACGCTTGCGATGTCATCAATCAGGCGCGCTTCGGGATCGAGCGCCTTGTACTGGTCCTGCGCAAAGTAATCCACTTCCACGTTGTGGCCCAGACGAGTTTGACCCGCCGTCACCCTTTCGGTGCCAGCCAACAGCTTGATCAGGGTTGATTTCCCCGCGCCGTTCACTCCCACCAGGGCCACGCGGTCCCCGCGACTGATGACAAAGTCAACGCCAGCGAAAACCTCCTTTTCACCGTAGCTTTTCGCCACGCTTTGAAACTCCGCCACCATGCGTCCACTCGCTCGCGGTTGGGGAAACGCGAAGTGAAAGGTTTTCTCCTCAGGCGGCAGTTCGATGCGTTCGATCTTCTCCAGTTCCTTGATGCGACTCTGCACCTGCCGTGCCTTGGTGGCCTGATACCGGAAGCGCTTGATGAACACTTCCAGATGGTGGATGCGCTCCTGCTGATTGTTGTAGGCAGATTCAAGCTGCGTCTTGCGCTCTTCTTTCTGCGCGAGATAGCGATCGTAGTTGCCCGTGTAAAACCAGACACGCCGGTTCCAGATTTCCAGGATTTTGTTTATCGTGACGTCCAAAAAATAGCGGTCATGCGACACCAGGACAAAAGCGTGAGGATAGCTGGCAAGGTACTGTTCCAGCCAGTTACGAGCTTCGAGGTCCAGGTGGTTGGTGGGCTCATCGAGCAGCAGCAGATTGGGTTTGGTTAGCAGGATTTTGGCCAATGCGATGCGCATTTGCCAGCCACCTGCAAACTCCGCCGTCGGACGCACCTGATCCTCACGCGAAAATCCCAGGCCATTGAGCACGGCGCCAACCTGTGCTTCCAGGGAATAACCGTCGCGCAACTGAAACTCTGTTTCCAGGTTGTGGTAGCGCTCCGCCACGCGTTTGTATTCTTCGCCCGTGGGGTCAAGTTCCGCCATCTGATGAGCGAGCGCTTCGAGCTCCCTTTCCATCTCGATCAGGTTCCCAAAGACCGAAAGGCACTCTTCGAGCACGCTGCGGCCGGTGAGCGAAAGACCGTCCTGCGGAAGGTATCCCCGTGTGATGCCCTTGGCGGCAGAAAGCGTTCCATCGTCAAGAGTCTCGAGTCCAGCAAGCACCTTGAGCAAGGTGGACTTGCCGGTGCCGTTTCCGCCCACAAGGCCGATGCGATCGCCCGGCGTGAGGAGCCAGTCGACACCCTCAAACAATACTCTGGAGCCGAATTGCTTTCGGGCTGAAGAAAGTTGAATCATAGCTGAGTATCGGGACCGCCGCGCGACGCATCGCGCCGGTGTGCCCTCTCTCCAACTATAGCAGGCTTGCGATGCGAGGTTTAGCTCGTGATGGCGACCGCAGTACTGCATTCCAGTTGAGTGTCGCGCTCCGCTACGTCGTGCGCGCTACTTGCTCTGGATTGTCACAAGCGCGAGTTACGGATTTAATGTTGCCAGGTAGGCCGCAATTGAAAGCATGTCGTCAAGCGTCAACTTTGCGGTAACGGGTTTCATCAATTCCGCGTCTGCTCCGGCGCGAGCCCCGCTGCGGAAGTCGTAAAGTTGCCGAACAATATAGCTTGGTGAACGGCCTGCGATTGACGGCACATTACCGCTACCCCTGAGGCCCGGTCCGTGGCAAACGGCACATTGAACGGTTTTTGCCGCGCCTCCGGTTGTGACCAGCGCCTTTCCTTTTTCGACGCTGCCCACTGGCACGTAGGCAATGAACCCGGATTCATCGTTGCGCAGCTTAGTTTGTTCCACGTTGACCGGCGTCTCAATGATGCGCTGGCCGATCGGTTCCGTTCCCCCTCTTCCTACGGGGATCATCATCCAGTCCTCGGCGTGAGTCCTGGGAACGGTCCTGGTTTCAACGACATGAATCCACGGCTTTGGCTTCAATCGTGAGAAGTACTCGGCGGCGGCCTTGATCTCCTTCGGGGTCGCCTTGGCTTCGTGGGTGATCATCGCAGAGATTGGCACCGTGATTTTTGAACTTTTACGCAGACCGTCCTTGAAATCAGCCATTTGCTGAACGATGTAGGCCGCGGGCAGTCCTGCCAAGCTGGCATTCTCGGGACGTCCCTGGCCATTGGGCAGGTGGCAGTAGCCACAGGCGAGGACGTCCGGCCGCCGGCCATGTGCCACGATCTCAGGCATGGGTGGATGCTCGGCGGGATGCCAGTCCGGCGGATTGAACCCATCGTTAATTTGCCGGAGTGTGAAAGCCGCCTGGCTACCCGGCACGTGCCGTGGAGTGTCGTCGGCGGACTTGGCCGGGGCATGCGATGCACTGGCCGGCGGTTCAACAACAAAAGCCCAATCAGGAGGAGGCGCGAGTCTTTGTCGTACTCTTGTCTCTTCACTTTGATTCCTACCAGCGACCACGGCAACGAACGCGCAAATCGCCGCGTTCGCCGGAGCGACGCTGCCACCGAGCAACTCGCGTGCTTTTACAAATCCCGGGCTGTGGGGATTTCGAGTCGGCGGGATTGGATGTTTGGCGCGCAGCGCGCGGGCTGGCGCCAGGCATGTGCCGGCCAAGAGAGCAATCACCAGCGCGATGCTACGAAGACGGAACATCGGAATCCTCTCAATCTTGCTGATGTTTGGTTCGAGCAACCGCGGAGCGACGCTCGGATTGATTTCTTGATTACACGCAACCGGGCAGCCCCGGGTCAAGCGATGGAAATATATCACTGATGCAAGCACCAGAAAAGGACCGTGGGCTTTCTAGGAGGGGGGCTGTGTGTCATCAGCGGGCTGGGACAAGCGCCTGCGGTGACCCCATCTTCCTTGTGTAGAATGTGGTTTACAATATTTGAGGCCAGCCGCTAGAATGCTCTTTTAGTGGACGGCGGCGCCGGCACGCACTACACTTCAGCTTATGTCAGACATTCTCGCGATTTATCCAGGATCTTTCGATCCAATAACAAACGGCCACTTTGATCTGATTGAGCGAAGCAGCCGGATTTTCGATCATTTGATTGTGGCCCTGCTGACGAATGCCGAAAAGGAGCCACTCTTCACTGTTGAGGAGCGGTTCGAGATGCTGCAGGAAGTGACACGCGACATGAAGAATGTTTCCGTGGACACGTTTAGCGGATTACTGGTGGATTATGCGGTCAGGAAAAACGCCCGAGCGATTGTTCGCGGCATCCGGGCTTTCTCCGATTACGAATACGAAATCCAGATGGCGCTAACGAACCGCAAGCTGCAGCCGAAGCTGGAGACGATTTTCCTGATGCCGGCGGAATCGTATGCGTATGTCAGCTCGCGTCTGGTGAAGGAGATCTGCCGGCACGGAGGATCGGTGAAGGATCTGGTGCCCCCTGTGGTGGAAGAGCGTTTAAGCAAGAAGGTAGTCTCAAAATTTCGCGAGGTTTAAATCTATGCAACTTTCAGAGCGTATTTCACGAATTTCGGTTTCATCCACTCTGGCGGTGGTTCAGAAGGCTGCCCAACTGCGGGCGAGTGGAGTAAGTTTGATCGATTTCGGCGCGGGCGAGCCGGATTTCCCGACTCCCGACAATATTAAAAAGGCCGCGATTGAGGCGATCAATCAGAACTTCACAAAATACACGCCGACCAGCGGCATCAAGGAACTGAAAGAGGCCATTGTCGAGCGCCACGCCAAAGACTTCGGCTCCAATTACAAGGTTGAAGAGTGCCTGGTGACCGTGGGCGGCAAGCAGGCTATTTTTGAGGCTGTCGCGGCAACGATTAACCATGGCGATGAAGTGATTCTGCCGGTGCCGTACTGGGTTTCCTATCTGGACATCGTCAACTACGCGGGCGGCAAGCCGGTGCCGCTCGAGACGAGCGAAGCAGACAACTTCCAGGTGCGCGCCTCGGAGGTGGAAAAGCTGATCACGCCACAAACCAGGATGATCATTGTGAATTCTCCGAACAATCCCACGGGTGCGGTGATTCCGAACGATGAGATGGAAAGGCTGCTGGCATTGGCAGTCCGCAAGAATGTCCTGCTGATGACGGATGAGTGCTACTGCCAATTCCTCTATGACCGAAGGAAGCCATTCTCGCTCGGCCATTCGGGAAATCGCGATGTTCTGATTACTGTGGGTTCGCTGTCAAAGACCTACGCCATGACGGGCTGGCGAGTCGGCTTTGCACTGGGCTCTAAGAATCTGCTGAGCAATATGCTGAAGCTGCAGAGTCACTCGACCTCCAACCCGACTTCGATTTCGCAAAAGGCCGCTCTTGAAGCGTTGCGCGGGCCCCAGGATTCTGTCCAAACGATGCTTGCCGAGTACCAGCGGCGCAGGGACAAGATCGTCGCCGGCCTGCGGGCCATTCCGGGAATCAAGTGTGGAATGCCTGAGGGCGCGTTTTATGTCTATCCTAACGTCAGCGCTTACTTGAAGAAAGATGGCGTGGCCGATTGCAAAGGTCTGGTGGACAGGCTGCTGGAAGAAGCGCACGTGGCAGTTGTGCCAGGGCCGGGTTTCGGTACCGATGAGCACATTCGGCTCTCGTACGCAACTTCACAAGAGAACATCGAAGAAGGCTTGCAACGGATGAAGAAATTCTTCAGCGAACTGTAGGGGTTGCCGAAACAGCCGTGCCGGTCGAATTAGTGCCCGCCTTCAGGTGGGCAGGTTCCTCAATTGAAAGAGCCGATATGAGGTCCGCCGCAGCGAAGCGCCCAAGTGGCGGCGTCCTTCTGCTGCTTTAAGCGACATATGCCAAAACTGGACACGCCGCTCAAGCTCTCTCCGATCTATAAGCCTAAAATCTGGGGGAGAGAAGACCTCGCTCCTGTGTTTGAGTGGCCTGAGCCTGCTGAGATTGCGGATGATCGTGGAGTTTCCGTCCGATCGGCCGCTGACAGTCTGATCGGTGAAGTGTGGATCACGGATGAGACTTCAAAGATCTTGAATGGCCGCGCCGCGGGGCTCACACTGGGCGAGGCGTCCCGGAAGTTCCGGAGCGAACTGAATGGCCTGAACTGGAAAGACCGCCGCTTTCCGATCCTGTCCAAGTACATTTTCACCAGCGACTGGCTTTCGCTCCAGGTTCATCCGGACGATCGTTACGCGCGCAAGCACGAGCCTGGAAATCTGGGCAAGTGCGAGATGTGGTACATCCTGCATGCGCAGCCGGAGGCGGAAATATTGCTGGGTCTGAAGCCGGAAACATCGCCGCAAGCGCTTAGAGCTGCGTGTGCGCGGGGCGAAAGCAAGGATCTCCTTTACCGATTTCACCCAAAAGCTGGCGAGGCGATTTTTGTCCCCCCAGGAACCGTCCATGCTCTGGGGCCGGGACTGGTTCTTTTTGAAGCGGAAGAGAACTCCGACATGACCTATCGGCTGGACGATTTTGGGAGGGTGGGTCTCGATGGAAAACCTCGTCCGCTTCATCTGGACAAAGGATTTGAGGTAATCAAACCTGATGCGCCGCCGCTGCGCAACCTTCCGCGTAGAGTGGTTCGTGAGCATTTTGGGTCCCGCCGGTACATTCTTGCCTGCCCGTACTTTGCCATCGAGGAACTGCGGTTGCGGAAGATGGGGCGATTCAAAGCGGCGGCCGAGCACGTCGAAACACTATCAGTCGTAGCGGGCGAAGGGCGAGTGGAAACGGCTGCGGGCTGGCTGGGCTACCACGCCGGCGACACGTGGGTGATACCGCCAGGGGCAGGGCAATACCGTCTGGCGCCCGTTGAGAAGACGCGCATCCTCAAGTTCTATGTACCGGACATTGACAAGGATTTCAGGCGGCCACTCGCCCGGCGAGGCTTCAAGTCTGGGCAAATCAAAACAATTCTCTTCAATTAGGACGCTAATGGGCAAAGCGACGAAATCGCGAAACTCATTCTACGCTCACGTTTACGTGGTGATTATGGCCGGGGGAAGCGGCACGCGTTTCTGGCCGCTCAGCCGCCGCAAGATGCCAAAGCAGTTGCTGAACCTCTTTGGAGGCACAACCCTTCTTGAACAGGCGGTCGAACGAGTGGCGGGAATTGTGCCAGCGGAACAAATCTATATTTTTACGAACAGTCTTGTGCGATCGCAGATTGTCCGCCTGCTACCGTACATCCCGGAACGCCAGATCGTCGCGGAGCCTGCGCAGCGAAATACTGCGCCGACCATTGGACTTGCCGCTCGCGAAATTCTGCGACGCGATCCGGAAGGAATCATGGCGATTCTACCCGCCGACCACGTAATTCGCAAGCCCGGGGCTTTCCGCAATGTCTTGAAAGCTGCGTGCCGCTGGGCTGAAACTGAGGGGCGTTCTGTCGTGCTGGGCATTCGACCAACGCGCCCGGAAACGGGATACGGTTACATCCGGCTGGGCGGGCTTGAACGGAAGATCGGACACGAAAGAGTGTTTCGCGTGGAGACTTTCACGGAGAAACCCGCGTCTGCCCTGGCGCGGAAATACGTGGCGTCGAAGCGCTACCTGTGGAACGCCGGCATGTTCGCCTGGCGCGCGTCAACGCTGCTTGCCAATTTGCGCCGATTCCAGCCAGCGATGGCGGCGGGCCTTGAACGAATTGCCTTCGAGGGTGGCATCGACGACCAGCGGGCGCTGAGGCGATTGTTTCCTCGGCTTGAAAAAATCTCAATCGATTATGCCTTGATGGAAAAGATTGAGGATGTGTTTGCCGTTCCCGCCGATATCGGCTGGAGTGATGTGGGAAGCTGGGCGGTGGCTTACGATCTCAGCGCGAAGGACAGCGAGGGCAACGTGAGGCTGGGAAATTCGCTATGCCTTGATTCCGGGGGAAACATGATTGTCGCCAACAGGAAATATCTTGTGACCATCGGCGTGGAAAATCTGGTGATCGTAGAGACCGGCGACGCGGTGCTGGTTTGTCCCCGCGAG
>JAKAWN010000196.1:0-775 GCA_021827245.1 Acidobacteriota bacterium
AGAGCTCGCACAAACGGTTTCACAACGTGCTGGTTGCTGATCTTGAAAATGGAGACGGGTACCTTCTGGCCGCGGCTGCCGCTGAAAGTGGAAAAGATGTTTCCCGCCGCATCGACAGCGGGGTTGGCCACAGGATGGAGCGTATCGGTGAGCAGAATGCCCACGGCAACGGGCGCGGGCGAAGTGGATGAGTTGCCCGTGTCCACGATCAGATCTCCGCTGACAACGCCCGCCGGAACGCGGACAATTAATCGGTTAGGCGAGCTCAGGAGCACGCTTCCGGGTTGTTCGCCAAAGCGCACTGTGGGACGGCTATTGCCGTTTGACACCAGGTCTTTTCCAAAGACCGAAATCTCGCCTCCGGGAATTGCAGCTTGCGGCTTCACTCGCTCAACAAGAGGTTTGCCGCCAGGCTTGTTCGCCTTGTCTATAGATCGGCTGGATTTTGCGCCCTTTTTCCACAAGCTCATCGGATTATATAACCAACCAGGGCGAGCGTTCCCATGGCGTAGGCGCCCGCAATCACATCATCTACCATGATACCCCAACCGCCCGGCAAACGCTCTGCCCGTCGCGCCGGGAACGGCTTGGTAACGTCAAAAAACCTGAAAAATGCAAAACCCGCCAGGAGAATTTTCCAGGAAGCGTACGGCGCCAGCAGAAAGACAATCATCTGCCCGGCCACTTCATCAATCACCACATATCCCGGATCCGTCCGCCCAAAAAACTTTTCGCTCAGCCCGGCGGCCCACACTCCGAGAAAGAAAACAACCGC
>JAKAWN010000196.1:785-11909 GCA_021827245.1 Acidobacteriota bacterium
AACAACAAAGCGGTGCGCCCGACCTGGGCGACCGGAATTGCATTCAATGCTGCCACCACACCGATGCCAACAGCCGATCCGACGGTCCCGGGCGCTACAGGGAAATAACCGGCCCCCGCGACTGTTGCGATCCAGACGGCTGGAGTGCGCGGCTTCTCAGCCGTCGTTTCCATCTTCACCTTTCTCCTCGTCAGCAGGCTCGCGGCGGTAGGGCTTTTCGCCGGTGCTTTCCGGAATGCGGTACCTTCCTTCCAGCCAGTTGTCCAGGTCGATTAGTTTGCAGCGTTCGCTGCAAAAAGGCCGAAAAGGATTTCCTTCGTACGGGATTTCGCGCTTACAGATGGGGCACCGCATGGAAACTCGCTGAAATGCGCTCGGTCGAAGGCCGAACCTGGACCAACCTGCTTTCTTGTTGACCTACTGCTGCCGTGCTTTCTCTCACGTCAAATTCTGTTTCTTCAAGTCGAGCCACGAGGTCGTAATCCCCGCTTTGGGTCATGGTTGCCCAGCGAAACTGCCCGGCTCTCGGTCCCGGCCCTCTGAAGTCGTTGATGTAAATCTGGCCATCAATGCCCGGTGCTTGTGACTCGAGACGCCCTCGAAACAGCCAGTCGGTTTCTTCCGAGGTTCCTTCCACCAGGACCGGAAGAACTTTGCCTACTTTGCCTCGCATCTTGCGACGGGAAATCCTGCGTTGCGCCGCCATCAGTTTTTTCTGCCGCCGCCGCGCCACTACGGCCGAAACCTGATCAGGATTGTTATAAGAGCCGCAGGTTTCTTCGTTCGAGTAGAGAAAGACTCCAAGATGGTCAAATTCGGCTTGTGCAACGAAATCCATTAGGTGCTGGAAGTCTTCGTCGGTTTCTCCCGGGAAACCAACGATTAGGGAAGTTCGCAGCGCAACATCCGGAATCGCCGCCCGAATCTTCCCCAGCATTCTGAGGAAATGTTTGCCGCTTGAACCGCGCCGCATCGACTTCAGGACCTGTCCGCTGGCATGCTGCAGGGGAATGTCAAAATACTTTGCCGCTTTCGGCGTCTCTGCCACAGCTTCTATCAGCGCCTCGGTCACGCGGTTCGGATAGCAATAAAGAAAGCGCACCCAAACCAGTTCCGAAATCTTCCCCAGCTCCCGAAGAAGCAACGGCAGTCCGTCACGAAGCCCCAGATCCTCTCCGTAGCTGGTGGTATCCTGCCCCACCAGGGTAATTTCCCGTACTCCTTGTGCGGCCAGCCGTTCGGCTTCTCGCACAACGGATTCAAATCGCCGCGACCGGAACCGGCCCCGCATTTGCGGAATCACGCAAAACGAGCACGGATGGTCGCAGCCTTCGGCAATCTTGATGTAGGCGGAATAAGAAGGCGTGGAAAGAATCCTGGGTGTAAATTCGTGGTAGAGGTAGGGCTCAGCTGCGTACAGGGACTCTCGCGCCATTCCATCCAATTGGCAAGCTTCAAGAACTCGCTCCAGCTCGTTGGTGCCGATCACAAAATCGACTTCAGGAATCTCTTCCAGAATTTGCTGCCGGTAGCGTTCAACCAGGCAACCGGCCACGACAAGCTTCTTTGCTGCGCCTGTCTTCTTATACTCCGCCATGTCCAGGATCGTATTGATCGATTCCTGTTTGGCGGGCTCGATAAAACTGCAGGTGTTGACGACCAGCACGTCGGCGTCCTCGGCGCGCGAGGTCAATTCATACCCCTGCCGCGCCAGCAATCCCAGCATCACTTCGCTATCAACCAGGTTTTTCGGACAGCCCAGGCTGATTATTCCTACTTTGGGCATCAACGCGTCTCTCGCAACGTCTCAACAAGCTAAGTCGGTAACAAAAATTCTATCATACCTGCCGTTTGCCCTTAACCGGCTGCGGAAAAAGACATGCTGACCGAGGCGAAGCATCTGCTTCACGTTCGCGGTAAAAATGAAGCCGGTCCTTCGCTTCATTCAGGATGACGTGGTGTACGTTTTCCCGTGGCTATGGGCCCGTGGGGGTTTTCTTCCAGATCAGCACGTAGCGGCTGGTGGTCGCGGCCACAAACTCACCGTTTGGGGAAAAGCTCACGGTGTCGATGGGATCGTGGCTCTCGCTGAGCGTCTGGATAAGCTTGCCGTCATCCGCTGACCAGATGCGTACCGTGTCGTCTTCCCCGCCTGATACCACAAGGCGCCCGTTAGGAGAAAATTCCGCCCAGCGCACTGGACCCTTGTGCCCGGAAAGCGTCTCAAGCAGCTTCCATCCCGGGACGGACCAGATTCTGACTTCGCCGTCCGCGCTTGCGGTCACAAGCTTCGTTCCGTCGCTCGAAAAGCTCATGCTCATGACGGTTCCCTGGTATCCTGACAACACGTCAACGAATTTATGTTCCCTCAACTGGACAACGATTGGGTTCGGTGAGCCGCTGCCTGAAATCTGGGCTAACAGCAGCCATTGTCCGTTGGGAGAGAAACTGTAGAGATGCGGCTCTCGCGTAAGCTCTGGGATTTTGATTCCGACTGCTTTGTTGGTGACGGGGCTCCAAAGAATGAAAGAACTCTCTTTATACATTCCCAGATACTTCATTCGCGGGAAATAGCGCGGGCGTCCGAATCCTCCCTTGGCTCCAAAAACCGAAACCTCTCCCTTGAGGGCGTCCTGTTGAACGTTCCACTGAAATCCCAGGAGAGGAGTCGGATGGCCCACCCCCTTCTTGGGGTGCACGATGCCGGTCCCAAGCAGAAAGAGCGTATTCGCGTCCAGGAAATTCGCCGACTCAATATTCAGATCGCGAAGGTTCTGGAGCTTGGGGTGAAGCACGCTTCGGATGTTGCCTTTCACAAGGTCGGCCAATATGACTTTGTCCTTGTTAGCTACAGCAAGGAGTGAGCTGTCCGGTGAAAAAGCTCCAGCCGGTGAAGAATTCACACTCAGATGGCCGTCCACGCGCGCGGAATTCACCCACACATAGTTTTGCGACGGAGCCGGCACGCCCTCAACCTGATCAAGCGATGGCCGGGCATGCAGCATGGATGATCCGCAAAGAATGGCCGCCCCCAGAACCCCACGCGATATGAATTGCCGGCCGTTATCTTTCCATCCGCGAATGCTCCTCACAAAATTGCTCCTTCGGCAATCTTTCCGACCAGTTCCCAGTCAGCCTCAAGAAAGTTGTAGGCAGCCAGATTCTTGCGCTGAACCCATTCGATCGCCTCGAAGACTCGGTTGACAACTTTGCCCTGGTAGGCCTCAACCCGGAAGAAAACGACCTCAACATAGCGGTCGGGATAGCGGTGCCGCAGCCGGTACACTTCCTCACCAATCGCAGCGTCGATTCCCAGTTCCTCGCGCAGCTCCCGCCGCAGGGATTCTTCCAGCCCTTCGTTGTCGTGGACCTTTCCGCCTGGAAACTCCCATTGCAGCCCATAGGGATCGGAGCGATGGCGCTGGCAGATCAGAATGTCCTGTGCTCGAATGATGATTCCTGCGGTTACAAGAATGGGCTTTGGCTCGCTCATCGAAGAACCTTCATTGTATCAGCCCTGCCGCCGCACCGGCTGGATTCCTCGCCGCTTTGCTTGTCAGTACGAACGCGGCCGTCCGCAGTAATTGCCGTGTCCACGACTTCTGTGGCCCTCAATGGTTATTCTCCGCCAGGGGTGTATACTTTTGTGCTGGACGAAAATCTGCCTTGAGATTTTGGCAAGTACCACCATTCAACGCGGAAAGGAGATCACTGTAAATATGTCAGGCGTATACAAAATCACCGAGCTGGTTGGTACCTCACCTGTCAGTTTTTCTGAAGCCGCAAAGGCCGCCGTTACTGAAGCCGCCAAGACCGTCCGCCACATTGACTGGCTGGAGGTTGTTGGCCAGAGCGCGCGGATTAGAGAAGGCAAGATCGAAGAGTTTCAGGTCAAAGTCAAAATCGGTTTCAAGATCGAACGCTAGCGCGGGCAACAAGCGGGTTGATCACGCGGGCTGAAAGCACGCCTGAGACACCTTCCTGTCACCGCGTCCAAATTACCTATCACGCTGGTAACAATTGTCGGTCCTTGAAAGCGAAGGGTCGCGAGACGCCGACCGTGCCAGCGGGCACTTGGGGCGCATCTTGCGTTGCAACTGGTAGATACGTTGGCTGGCCGAACTTTGGCACGTTGGTTGCTCCGCTAGACTCCGTGAACAGAATCCGGGGTACGGGGCGTAGCCCTCGGATCTTGGCCAATCTCTTGACTGAGGGCACAACTCGGATACTCCGTGCCAGAAGGAGTTTCTCATGTGCCCAAGAACCGAAATTTCTGAAGCCATAGTTTACCGTCGCGCCAGGAACGAGGATGTCCTGTGTCGGCTGATATACGAAGTGACGCCTTTTCGGGATCATTTATTTCGTTGGTTCCTGGTCGGTATTGAAGAATTGGAATAATCGGGGCATCTGTGAAAACTTTTCGGTCGTTACATTCCTGCTATTTCCTGCGAAGTGACTCCTAATTGTGCATCTAGTAGGTTACAAGTGTCAGCAATTGAGGACGTAAAATGCACCAAGGCTTCGTGGCGAAGACTTCCCGTCGACTCTATCACCTTTGAAATCTTTTAGATGAATGAGCGCTGGCAACTTTGGCTTGCGGATTGCTATATGGTATGCCGGACCCTGAATTCGGGGAGCGGACATGTTGATTTCGGTCGTGCAATGATTCGCCTGACCGGCGGCCCGCTCCCCGAACTCTCCTGGGCTTGAGGAATTTTCTATGAGCCCAAGAACTGAAGTCGTCGAAACCAGAGATTATCGCCGCGAAAAGAACCGAGACATTCTCTGCAGGCTGACCTACGAAATAACACCTTTTCGCGAAGGGTTGTTTCGCTGGTTTCTGGTCTCCATCGAAGAATTAGAATAACAGAGGAGCCGCCTGGCATCAACCCTGTAAATCCGTTCTGTTCCTTCCCTACAAGCAGGCGAAACTCCTTACCCCTGCGCCGCGTTCACCCGCAGGACTGCTGAGCCACGGATCGCGTCGTTCTTCAAGGCGTTGAGAGCGCGATTGGCATCGCTTAAGGGATAAGTTTCAATCTGGGTCCTGATGGGGATTTCGGCCGCGATCCGAAGGAAATCCTCACCGTCTTGCCGCGTATTGTTGGCCACGCTGCGGATGACCCGCTCGTCGTAAAGAAGCTTGTAGTCGAGCGGCGGCGTGGGGCTCATGTGAATCCCGGCCAGCGCCAGCGTTCCGCCTTTCTTCAGAGCTTTCAGCGCCGCCGGAATAATTTCACCGGCGGGGGCAAAAATGATCGCCGCGTCCAGTTTGACCGGAGGCTCGGCCAGCGTTCCGCCCGCCCACTCGGCGCCCAGTTCCATGGCAAGCTTCTGGTGCCGCTCGTCGCGTGTGGCAGCGTAGACTTTGATGTCCCAATGCCGCGCCACCTGGATGGCCACGTGCGCCGCGGAGCCAAAACCGTAAAAACCCAGCCGGCCGCCGCGTTCAATGCCGGAAAGGCGCAGGGCGCGAAAGCCGATGATGCCCGCGCAGAGCAGGGGCGCCGCCTGCGCGTCGGGAAAGCCTTCAGGGATGGAATAAGTGAATTGCTCGGCTGCCAGCGCGTACTCGGCGTAGCCGCCATCGACGGTGTAACCGGTAAATTCCGCGTTTTCGCACAGATTCTCTTTCCCGGTGCGGCAATACTCGCACTTCCCGCACGTGCGATGGAGCCACGCAATGCCCACCCGGTCGCCCGGCTTGAATCGCTTCACCTTGTCTCCGATTTCTTCCACTACACCCACTACCTGGTGGCCGGGAATCACCGGCATTTTCCGCTGCGGCAGTTCCGCCTCAATCACGTGCAGGTCGGTACGGCAAACTCCGCACGTCGAAACCCGAACCAGGATCTGGTCGCCCTGGGGCTCAGGGGCGGACAAGTCAGCCAAAGCAAGTGGATTCGTTTCAATTTTTCCTGTGGAGTTCAATACGCATGCCTTCATGTCATCTCCTGTTTCCCTTTAGTTTATCGTGGAAACGTAGAGGTGGAGACGACTTTCGTGCACACGCCCGCCGCAGCGTAGCGGCGATTTTATATCGCCAGCAGAGCGGCCCCCCAACGGACCATAGCGGCGCAAAGCGGCCGTTACACAGGGGACGACGCTATCCCCTTGCATCGCGCATGAGATTGGTTTTGATCTTCAGCTTCTGGTGGGCGCGCAGAGTGACTTCCGTCTCAAACGGCTGATACCCCGGCATTGAAACCACAATACGATGTTTTCCGGGCGTCAGCAGCATTCCATGTCCAAGGCCGCTGAACTGGTTGACGTGGCCCACGTACTGCTTGTCCACAAACACCGCGGCACGATCCGGCCCTCCGGCTAATTTCACCAGCGCATTTTCGTTCCCGTAGCGGACGTAAGGATTTTTCTTCATCACCACCGTCACCACTTCTTTTCGTCCCGGCTCCAGCCTGACCGTCTGGGTGAAATCATCGTAGCCCGCCTCGCGCACGACGATATTATGCAGGCCAGGGAGGAGCATCACTTTCCTTGATCCCTTCAGCTCTTTCAGGTATCCGACGTACTGGCCGTCAACCCACACGCCCGAACTTTTGGCCGCCTTGTTGGCCGCTTCAAATTGGATTTGCCCCAGCACCTTGTTCCTCGCCTGGAGGCTCCCGGCCAAAAACAGGGGAACAAGGAGTAGCACGCATTGGAACAGAGCTTTAACGCTTTTTGTCGAATGATTCACTGCTTTTCTCCTTATAAACAGGGTGGTCCCCTGTGAGAGGAGCACGAGACTGGCCATAAACAGGAACCCCTCGGAACCTCTTGAAAACTCAGGTCCTCCACGCGCAGGGCCGGAATTGTCTCAGGTAAGTTTTACTGGTTGTCGGGCGAAATTTGCCTTTAGCGCATAGCGGCCAACGCCACTGCGCTCGCTGGCGCAGACCATGATTTTTGGGGGCCTTCGATTTCCCGAAGGTTCTTTTCTTTGGTACCCGAGACACTGTTGTGTGTCGCGGGTTCTTGGACCCAAACATCAGGGTTGCTTTTGGCTCAGCGATGGTGGCGCGTCGTTCGCTGCCGCACCCCATGTCTTGTTCGGTGCCGTCCCCAGCGCGAACTGCAACCTGCCGCCGGCGCTGATGTCGCCGAACGGAATCCAGTTCTGAGCGTGTTCGTTGCCATTGAGCATCACGCTCTGAATATAGGGTGTGGGCTCCGGATTCTTCGAAGTCTCGATCGTGAACGTTTTCCCTGTATAGGGAGCCTGCAGGTTGATCACGATCTTGCTGAACACGGGGCTGACCAGTTCATACGCCAGGCTGGCAGGGTCCACGGTATAGATGCCCATCATGGTCATCACCGCCCACGAGGACATTTCGCCGCAGTCGTCGTTGCCCGGAATGCCGTCATAGTTTGTGGTGTAGTTTTCCTTCAGGACGCGGCGCACCGCGCGCTGTGTTTCCCAGGGCTCGCCGGAAAAGTTGAACTCGAAAGGCGCTTCCAGGTCGGTTTCGTTGTAAGGGTTGTAATACTGGCCGTACCATCCCGGCTTCGGGTAACTGAAGAATTGTTCCAGGCGCTGATTAAAGAGTTTCGGGCCCACGGCCTTGATCACCCACGCCAGGTCCGCCGGTGCCAGCCACTGGTAGTGCCAGCCCGAGCCTTCGATAAACCCGGTTGGCGGCGCGCCTTTCTTTTGCTTCTCCAGTGCCGGGTCGAAATGCGGAACCCACCTTCCGTCGGCGTTGCGCGGGCGGAAGAAGCCGTCCCGATGGTCAAAGACATTTCGATAGTAGAGTGCGCGCTGGTAGAGCGTCTTGGCCTCTTGAGTCTTACCCAGTTTCACGGCCAGATAATAGAGCGAAGCGTAGGCGATGCAGTCTTCCTGAATCTGCGAGACCGAGCCGTACTTCACCTTGTCATTCGGAACGTAGTGGAGCTTGTTGATCCACTTGATTCCTTCCTCGCCTTTGTAAGGGTGGCCGGGCGGCGGCGCTTCGGTCGCGTCCTTGTACATGCCTTCCCAGGCGGTGTTGATGTCAAATCCATGCAGGCCGTCCAGCCATGCCATGCACATGATAGTGGTCAGCGGGCTGCCGGCCATCACGTTGGTATAGAGGTTGATCTGCGGCCAGCGGTCAATCCATCCTCCCTGCTTGTACATCAGCACGATGGACTGGGCCATATCTTCCATGCGCTGCGGTTCAATGAGCGCCAGCAGCGGCATCTCGCTGCGATAAATGTCCCAGCCGGAAAAATTGCAATAAATCAGATGGCCAGGCGCCACGTGATGGATTTTGTGGTCAAAGCCGAGATAGCGTCCATCCGCGTCGCTGAAAATGCTCGGCATCAGCAGGCTGTGGTAGAGCGCCGTATAGAACACCTTTCGGTCGCTCGCTGAGCCTCCGGACACCTCGATCACGTTCAGCGCCTTATTCCATGCCGCGTAGGCGTCATTTCGCACCTTATCAAAAGTCTTTCCGGCCGCCTCGGCCTTCAGGTTGTTTTCGGCTCCGGCCAGGTCTACATAAGAGATGCCGATTTTCGCGGTAACGGTTTGTGAATCCGAGGACTCCGGCCACGTTGCATATGCGCCGATCCACTGCCCGTGCCGCGTCTGCGTCGCCCGGCGCGTGCCGGAAGAGATCTTGCCAGGGCCTCCGTCCTTGTTTCCGCTCCAGGTTCCAAAGGAAGAGAACGGCCGGCTGAAGGTCATTTCGAAATAGACCTTGTAGGTTTGCTTGTTACCGCAAAAGGCGCGGTCCTCGACATAGCCGGTGATTTCATTGTTGCCGGTCACCTGGACTTCCGCCGCCGCCGTGTAGTTCAGCGTATGGCTGATCGGAACCAGCACGTTCGCCGGTTTTCCTGCCGGAAAGGTGAATTCCGCGAGGCCCGTCCGGTCCGTCGCTGTAAGTTGGGCCTTGACGCCCCAACGTGACAGATCGACCTCATAGTATCCCGGCGTAGCCGACTCCTGGCTGTGGGAATAGGGCGATTCGAAGTCAGTCACCGCAGTCTCGACGGGACCGGTGGTCGGCATGAAAAACACGTCGCCTTCGTTGGCGCAGCCGGGCCCGCTCATATGTGTCATGCTGAAGCCCTGAATGTCAGGCTGATAGTAGTGGTAGCCGTAGCCGTGGCTTTCGGTGTCCGGGCTCAGTTGCGCCATGCCAAAGGGCATGCTGGGTCCCGGAAACAGGTTCTGGCTGCCCCCCGGCCCTTTTCCTGTTCCAATGATAGGATCGACGCTGGCAGCATTGTTCGGGGTCGTCGGCTTGCTAGGCTTCTGAGCGGTGGTGCAGGACGAGAATGAAAAACTCGCGAGCAGCAGTGTTCCGCAGATTGCAGCCCAGAAAAGACCCTTGCGGACTTCCCGCTTCGCCCTCGCTGGGCTGCTGATGCTGCGAGCGAACAATCCGGCCGATTGTGGAAATAAACTGTGCCTCCTGGGTGCAGAAGCACGGCGTAAAGGTTCCATGAATGCCTCCTGGAGATGAATTCGTCAAAGTTTTTGCACTATGGGGAGTGGACAGGCAGCCCGCCTTTTGGCCCGAGATCCTGCCTTGCTTGCAGGCGACTCTCCTGTTACTTGGTTCTTTCGTTTCGCGTGTGACGTCCTGCCACCCCCTCGGAGAATGCAGTTCTTTCGCTGGCTGCGCCTCAATCTGCCTGTCGTTTAGGGTTGCTCCTCGCTCAACGAGGGTGGTGCATCGCTCGCGGCAGAGCCCCACGATTTGTTGGGCGTCGGCCCGAGCGCGAACTCGAGCGTGCCGCCGGCGCTGATGTCCTTGAACGGTATCCAGTTCTTCTGTTGCTCATTCCCGTTGAGCTTCACGCTCTGGATATAGGGCGTGGACTCCTGATTCTTCGACGTCTCGATCGTGAACGTTTTTCCTGCATAGGGAGCCTGCAGGTTGATCACGATTTTGCTGAATACGGGGCTCACCAGTTCGTAGGCCAGGCTCGCCGGGTCCACCGTATAAATCCCCATCATGCTCATCACCGCCCACGAGGACATTTCGCCGCAGTCGTCGTTGCCCGGAACGCCGTCGGGCGAAGTTGTGTAGTTCTCTCGCAGAATCCGCCGAACCACACGTTGCGATTCCCAAGGCATGCCCGAGAAGTTGAATTCGAAAGGAGCTTCCAGGTCGGTTTCGTTGTATGGGTTGTAATACTGCCCGTACCATCCCGGCGTCTTATAGCTGAGGAATTTCTCCAGACGCTGGTTGAAGAGGTTTCTGCCCATGGCATGGATCACCCACGCCAGGTCCATTGGTTCCAGCCACTGATAATGCCAGCCCGAGCCTTCGATGAAGCCCAGCGGCGGCATGCCGGGCTTCTCCTTCAAACGCGTCGGATCAAAGTTCGGAACCCATTTCCCGTCTGAATTGCGCGGCCTGAAGAACTTGTCCTGGGGATCAAAGAGATTGCGATAATAGAGCGCCCGCTGGTAGAGCATTTTCGCGTCCTGCGTCTTGCCCAGTTCTTTAGCCAGATCGTAAAGCGACGCGTAGGCGATGCAGTCTTCCTGAAGCTGCGAGACGGAGCCGTAGCTGACCTTGTCATTTGGAACGTAGTGAACCTTGTTGATCCACTTGATTCCTTCCTCGCCGACGTAGGGTTTGCCGGGCGGCGGCGCTTGGGTGGCGTCCTTCAGCATTCCCTCCCAGGCGGCCTTCATGTTGAATCCGTGCAGGCCGTCCAGCCAGGCGTTGGCCAGGATAATGGTCATTGGGCTACCAGCCATGGCACTTGTGGAGCGATTGAATAACGGCCGGCGATCCAGCCAGCCGCTTTGCTGGTACATCAGCACCAGGGATTGTGCCATGTCTTCCATGCGTCGTGGCTCGATCAGCGCCAGCAACGGCATTTCACTGCGATAGATGTCCCAGCCAGAGAAGTCGCAATAAATCAGATGGCCGGGAGCGACGTGGTGAACCTTGTTGTCAAAGCCGACATAGCGGCCGTCAGCATCGCTGAAAATACACGGCGTCAACAGGCTGTGGTAGAGTGCGGTGTAAAAGACGCGGCGTTCGCTCGCGGTGCCACCCGACACCTGTATCACGCTTAGCGCCTTGTTCCAAGCCGCCCAGGCTTCGTGCCGCACCTGCTCAAAAGTCTTCCCGGCCGCCTCCTGCTTCAAGTTGTTTTCCGCTCCCGCCAGGT
>JAKAWN010000197.1 GCA_021827245.1 Acidobacteriota bacterium
ATTCGTCTCGCTCGTGCAGCCACTGGTCGCGAAAAAATCCTCAAGTTTGAAGGCTGCTATCACGGTCACTCTGACAGCTTGTTGGTTAAGGCAGGTTCGGGAATTGCGACGTTGGGGTTGCCGGACAGCCCTGGAGTTCCCGGAACTTTGGCAGAGCTAACTATCACCATTCCTTTCAATGATTTCGAAGCGCTTACGAACGCCTTCAAGGCACACCACAATCAACTTGCTGCCGCACTGATTGAGCCGGTGGTTGGCAATATGGGGACTGTTCCGCCAAAACCCGGCTTTCTTGAGCGCCTGCGCGCGCTGACAGAGGAGCAGGGAACTGTCCTGATTTTCGATGAGGTGATTACGGGCTTCCGTATTGCCTATGGAGGGGCTCAGGAGGTTTTTGGAGTTCACGCGGACCTGACGACTCTGGGCAAAGTGATTGGCGGCGGCCTGCCCGTTGGCGCTTATGGAGGAAAAGCCGCGCTGATGAATCTTGTTGCTCCCCTGGGCCCCGTTTATCAGGCAGGAACCCTCTCGGGAAACCCATTGGCTGTTGCCGCCGGACTAAAGACGCTAGAAGTTCTTCGGCGCACAGGAACTTATGAAAGGCTGGAACATCTCGGACAAAGATTAGCTGGCGGGCTATTGGAACAGGCAAAACGAGCAGGAATTCCGCTTACAGTTAATCGAGTGGGTTCTATGCTGACAGCGTTTTTCAATCCTGGGCCGATAACGGATTTTGCATCCGCCAAGAAATCTGATACCGGATTCTTTGCGGGTTTTTTCCGTGCTCTGCTTGATCGGGGAGTGTACTTCCCACCATCACAATTCGAAACGATGTTCCTTTCGACTTCCCATTCAGACGAAGACATCGATCAGGCCATTCGTCTTGCCGGAGAATGCCTTCGAAAGGCTGCGGACGGTAAGTGAAGGCCTCAAGTCAGGATTCCAGGAAGTAATTGCGGCAAGCCTGTCGCACCGAGGGACCATCGAGCCTTGGGTCCACTCCCTGATAGCGGGCAGCCCAGCAAATGTGCTGGGCGATATCGCGGGGGTAGCACGCGCGGAGCGGCTGCTGCAGGGCTGCAAGTAGGCTTAATACGCCGTCCACCACCGTCGCGTCATAGGTCAGGCTGTATTCCTCGCACACGCGCTTAAAGATTTCGTGGAACTGGCCTGGGGGCACGTAATCCACTTTGATCTTGGTTTGAATGCGGCGCAGAAAGGCTTCGTCGCCGAACGACCTGGGATCGAGGTTGGTGGCAAAGGCAACGAAGAGGTCGAAGGGAATTTCGATCTGTTTTCCTCCTGCGAGGTTCAGGAAGTCGATTCTTCGGTCGAGCGGAACGATCCAGCGGTTCAGCATGTCCTCGGGGCGCATTCTCTGGCGGCCAAAATCATCAACAACCAGGACGCCGTTGTTGGCCTTCATTTGCAGCGGAGCGGTATAAAACTTGGTTAGTGGGTTTATTTGCAGGTCGAGCATCTCCAGGGTTAATTCGCCTCCCACAATAACGCGCGGCCGCCGGCAAAGCACCCACCGCCTGTCATGTTCCCCTAGCGCTTCTTCTTGCTCTGCTAATCGCGAATGCAAGTGGGGGTCGTAGACCGCGATGATCTGGCCATCAACTTCAACGGCGTAAGGGATCCAAACGTGGTCACCATAAATCTTGGGAATACTCTCGGCCATGGCAGTCTTTCCTGTTCCAGCAGGACCGTAAAGAATAATGCACCTGCCGGAAACAACCGCAGCCCCCAGTTGATTCAGGGTTTCCTCAGGAAGGACTAAGTGACTGAAAGCTTTTTGAACCTGTGGAGGATGGACTTCTGCATTCCGGATGCTTTGAGCGTGAATGCGGGCGATATAATCATTCAGCGAAACGGGCGCAGGACCGTAGTAATGGTTCAACATCAGTAATTCGAGCGCCCGGGTGCGCCCTGTGGAGGTTATAGCGATGCGGTGGATCGTCCCCGTCATTCCTTTTACCTCGCAGAGCATTTCCTTGCGAAGCCGCTCGAAAATCCCTTCCACGATGTCATAGGAGAGACAGATCTTCTTGCAAAGCTCAAGTAGCGTGAGCTCACCTTCGTAATAGAGAATTTTCAGCGCCAGGTCTTCCAGAAAGCTGCGGCGTATGCCGAGATCTTGCATCTTTTGGGGCGCTTCGATTTCAGCACTGATCATTATTCGATGCCTCCCTCGATTCTCGGGCTAACGGTTCGTGCCAGCCGTTGAGCAGGATTGAATGAGTCTGTTTCGCAAGGTTGTGGCCTCCAGGAATATGAAAGGGCGCGAGAGAAGATTCTTAAGGACACGCTTGTCCCTGGGCAGGGCGAAAGCCTTCCTGGAGAGCAAGTCCCTGCCGCATTGATTCGCCGGGCCGTATCCTCCCATAGAACCTGCTTTGGCGACAGTAATACAGGCCAGATCTTCGGTTTACCCATACACTGTGTTCCATTTGTATACCCGGAGCGCCCGGCTTTCTCGTGCTCAAGGCTTGTATCTTGGCAACCCAAGCCGCCGGGTCACCGTGAAGCTTAGCCAAAAGCGGCGCCACAATCGCCAGGGTTGCCAAAAGTACAATGACCATTACTGCTGGTCCCTTTCGGTTACGTGAAGGCATACCTACTTCTTCCTGCTCGTCTACCCACGCCTGTTCCGTCGGTGCTGTCTGAGGACGGAGCTACCAATTGCTTACCTTGGCGATTCGTTGCAGCAGAGACCGTCTACGGCTCCAGGTGAATAACGTGCGACCGTCAGTGCGACAATCGGATTCAATGGAGCCATCAATCCCAGAGCAGCGCCTTGCACCTACCTCTTACGCCCGAACCGTGGTCCGGTGCTTGGCGATGCCTTCCGAGGGTTGCGATGTGGATGCAGAACCCGATTTGGCAGGTGTAGGCAGTGGTCCAATCTCGAGATGGTCTCCGACGCGAGTTCGAGTTCTGAAAATCGTATGGGGCGGCAACTCGAGCACGCTATCAGCCTTCAGAATGACCTTTGAGATTCTGAACGGGCGCACGTGTTCTTCAATGTGGACTACGTGGTTGCCGCGATCTAGAAAGACCAGATCGATTGAGAAGAGCATGCCGATAGTATGGACACCATAGGAGGGGACGATCCACAATCCCTGCCCAGGGCGTGCCCAACGGCGAGTTCTTCCCAATAGACCTACCAGTCGGCTCACGTAAGAATCCGCGACCGAAGCGTTCGTAGCCACGAATGTTTCGCGGCTCTTGTTGTATACGTACACCCGTTTCGAGTTATTGTTCCCCACGATTTCTGCTCCCTGCTTAAACTAACTCGCTCCGGTTAGTCACGAGATGCCTGCCTCTTGCGACGCCAAATGATGATGTAGAGCACAATAACTGCTCCAATCCCTGCGATGATGCGAATGGTTGTTACGTCCATGTTTTCCTCCCGTAGTTTTTGAGTTTGTTGCTGCTCTTGAGTCCAGTTCGGCCTTTTCTTTCTTCACGATCGAGATGGCATTAATGCTTCATACCGATAAATTGACGATAAATGGTGATCATCGCAGGACCCAGAATGACCACGAACAGTGCCGGGAAAATGAAAAATACAAGCGGTGGCACCATTTTGACAGGCGTCTTGGCTGCCGCTTCTTCAGCGCGCTGCCGCCGCTTCACTCGCATGTCGTCGGCGTGTACTCGCAGAGATTGAGCAACACTGGTTCCAAACCGATCTGTCTGGATCAGCATGGCAACCAGAGCTTTAATGTCGTCGACGCCTGTGCGGGATGCCAACTCGCGCAAGGCTTCGATGCGGGTCCGACCTACCCGGATTTGAGCATTAACCAGATCCAACTCTTCACATAGATCCCGGTGAGTGATTCGCAATTCTTGGGAAACGCGAATGAAGGCCTGATCCAGGCCCAATCCTGCCTCGATGCAAACAACTAGAAGATCCAAAGCATCCGGAAGAGCCTTGCGGAGGGTATTCTGACGGTTCTTAACGCGACGTGCGAGCCAGAGATCAGGAAGCATAAACCCACCCATTAGAGCAACGATCCAAACAAACAGCGGGTTTAGGGTGTATATGCCGGTGAAATAAACTATCCCGCCAAAAATGACAGGCAGCAGGATCTTTGCCCCACGCAAGGCCATAATGGCCTCAGGTCGTCGGTAACCCGCACGGACAAGCATGAGCTTGTTGCTGGAAAGATCTTTTGCTGAGCCCGGGAGCAATTTGCCGACGTCGCTGAGGACGCGAGTTGCCTTCTGCGTCTGCTTTTCGCGAAAAGTCACCTTCCGCTGAGCGGCCAGAGGCTGCCAGAGTCTTGCGAGCCGGCCGGCGATGGGAAACTCATCCGGCGAGAATGCATAGACCAACGCCCCCGCGATGACCACAATTGCAAGAAACGTTAAACCTGTAGCTAGCCAAACCATTCTGTTTCTCCCGTTTGACCTACACCTCGATGTGAACGATCTTCCACAGCATCAGCGACCCGGCGATCTGCAGGAATGCCGCGAGCGCCAACACGTAAGGCCCAATGGGATCGTGAAAGAGTGGACGCATATAGCCAGGGTTAATTGCCCTCAGAACGAGGCCCATGATGGGCGGCAGAGCTATAAGAATTCCTGCGGTCATCCTTCCCTGGGCGGTCTTTATTCGTACCTCGCCCAGAATCCTGAATCGTTCTCGTACAACGTGTGCGAGGTTGTCCAGAATTTCCGCCAGGTTGCCGCCTGTTTCCTTCTGAATGAGTACTGCCGTAACGAAGAAACGGACATCGATCAGGGGTACTCGTTCTGCCAGATTCAAGAGCGCGTCGCGCAAAGGAAGCCCGAAGTTTTGTTCCTCAAAGGCAGTTCGGAACTCCCCGGCGACCGGGTCAGGTAATTCACTCGTGATCATCTCCAGCCCGGTTGAGAAAGAGTGTCCAGCGCGCACTGCCCGTCCCAGAAGGTCGATCGCCTCAGGAAAAATCTTCTCAAAGGCCTTCAACCGGCGGTTGCGCTTGAAGGCGACTACTGCAATGGGAATCAGTCCGCCAATGGGTATGGCTAGCAGACCTAGCAAGAGATTCCCAGCAAGCTGGTCAACGATCAGATATGCCGCAATTGCGAGTATGGCTGAGAGAAGGATTAGCCGGCCCGGCTTGACTTTCATTCCGGACTGTCCGATATAGTTTCTTAACTTGTCGGACCATTTCCATTTCAGGAGTAAGCGGTGGATTGCCGGCACGTCGCTAAGAAGCTCATCGCGCACCACTTTAAGTTCCAAGGACTCGCTGCCGCGTTTTGCGCTGCGCTCGATGGCGTCCAAACGCTTCGCGACAATCTTGTCTGGTGCGGGCCCACCCGTTGAAGCAAAAACCACTCCTCCGACAACAAGAAGTATAACCAGGAATGTAAGTCCGGCTAATGCCAGTGCCATTCTAAATCTCCCTAGCGGACGCCTGCGACTGTGTGCTCGAACATCTCGGCGGGCAAGTGAATGCCTGACGTCACGAGACGTTCAGCAAACTTCGGACGAATACCTGTCGGAATAAACTGTCCCAGAACCTCTCCGTTTTCCCCAATGCCCATTTTCTTGTACACGAAGATGTCCTGCATAGTTACCACTTCGCCTTCCATTCCTGTTACCTCAGCCAGGTTGGTGACGCGGCGTTTGCCATCGCTCAGGCGGGTTACCTGAACCACAACATCAAGGGCCGATGCTATCTGGCGGCGAATGGCCGAATCCGGTATGTTGAGATTGGCCATAGCAACCATCGTCTCAAGGCGGGAAAGAGCATCACGAGGAGAGTTGGCGTGGATAGTGGTTAAAGATCCGTCGTGTCCTGTATTCATTGCCTGTAACATGTCCAGTGCTTCCTCACCACGAACTTCGCCCACGATGATCCGATCCGGACGCATGCGGAGGGAGTTGATGACGAGTTCCCTCTGGCGGACAGCTCCCTTGCCTTCGACGTTCGGGGGCCGTGTTTCCAGCCGCACAACATGATCCTGGTGAAGCTGCAACTCTGCGGCATCTTCAATGGTGACAATTCGCTCACGGTTTGAAATAAACGACGACAAGACGTTAAGCAATGTAGTTTTCCCGGCGCCAGTTCCACCTGATACCAGGACATTCAGGCGAGAATACACGCAGCCGCGCAGCAGCTCGACCATCTTGGATGTCAGGGAATCGTTTTCCACAAGTTCGGTTGCGGTCAGAGGATCACGCCCAAAGCGCCGGATCGAAAGGCATGGGCCATCGATGGCAAGCGGTGGAATAATAGCGTTAACGCGCGAACCGTCAGCCAATCGGGCGTCAACCATGGGGGACGATTCGTCGATTCTGCGACCGACCGCGGAGACGATACGATCGATGATAGACATCAGGTGGGCATCATTCCGGAAGCTGGCCGACGTTCGCTCCAGCAAACCATTTCTTTCGATATAGACATTCTTGTAAGTGTTAACCAGGATATCTGAAATCGTGTGATCCTTCATTAACGGCTCGAGCGGGCCAAGCCCGAATACTTCGTCGAGCACCTCTTGAGAGAGCCGTTCTCTCTCAGTGAGGGTCATTGGCGCGTTTTCCTCGGCTGCAAGAACCTCCACCATTTCCGCGACTTCCGCTTTGACGGTGTTCCGGTCGAGTTGGTTAATGCGCTCAAGGTCGAGCTTCTGGATCAGCTTATGGTGAATTGCTACCTTAATGGAACTCAGGTCATTACGCGTTGGAGTCGGTGTAGCCATCCTTTACTTACCTCTTTGACGTATTGGAAAACAGACCGAAAATCGCATTGTTTTTCTTTACTTGGTCATTGATACTCACACCCGCCACGCGGGATGCCAGTTGCTGAAAGTTTGAGACTAAAGGGTTATTGTGATTGCGGGAGAGGGGAGTCCCCAAATTGATGGCCTCACTGACCTGCCGGAAATCATTCGGGAGACGTGCAAACACCGGCTGCTTGGTTCTCTTCTCAAAAGCCTTGATTGCATCTTCGTCTGACCGATGATAGCGATTGATGATAACGCGGCATTGGTCCGCATCGATCCCCCAGGATGACATTTTCGTCAGATGTTTCTCCAGAGTCCACAAGGCGGGCACATCAGCTTCAGCCACCAGCATCACCATGCGGGCCATCCGGAGCAAGGGCCGAGACTGTATCGAGTAGCTGGATCCGAGGTCCATTACAAGGTGGGAACAACAACTCTGGGCCACATTGACCACGCGAATGAGGGATGATGGCAAGATTTCCTCCCATTCGTCCGGGTCCGATGCCCCCGATAAGACCTCCAGGCCGCTCTTTTCATGCAGTGTTAGCAACGCATTGAAAAAATGGCTGTCAAGGCGCTCCAGATTTCCGGTCGCGTCCCGAACTGAGAAGCGAGAGCGGAGATCAAGCAGCAGCGAAACATGTCCCATGGGGCGCGCAAGGTCAATCAGGATAACGCGCTTCTGGGTTAATCGAGCCAGTTGCGCGCCTAGATTGACTGCCACCGTGGTGGAACCGACTCCACCTTTTGCCCCCATAACCACAATAAGTTTTCTTTCGAGGGATTTTTCGCCTGGCGTCTGCTCGTCAACAATTCGCTTTAGAGCTGCTTCCAGTGCAATCGCATCAACCGGATGAGCGAGGAATTCCCTGACGCCGCTGCGCATCGCTTGCATCAGGAGATCAGGATCGGGTTGCTTCAGTGGAGAACACGCGATAACACAAACTGAAGGGCGAAGGCGGCGGAGGTGCGCCCCGAATTCAAGGGAAACATCTGTCCCCCCCGCAAGGTCCAGCAGCACAACATCGGGAATGTTTTCACCAGGTTGTGGATGCTGCTCGGCCGATGGCGCCCATTCGACCACGGATTCAGTCAGCCCTGTCTGCTCAACGCACGCTCGCAGGTAAGAAGTACTTTTGGCGTCCGTAGCGACAACAGCCGCAGTTAACATTCTCTATTCCTCTTTCCAACTCACAAACTCATTCCTCTACATCCCACTACGGCCGGAGGCCTGCCCACGCGGACCGGTAGCCGGCGGCAAGAATCTCATCGGGAACTGCGGCCCATAAGGAACCTGGCCCGGCGGAAGAGGGTGGACGATTTGTGGCGTCACGAGGACCAGAAGTTCGGTTTTGCTCTTCTGCAGGCTCTCGCTTTGAAATATCTTCCCCAAAAGTGGAATATCCCCCAAACCAGGGATCTTCTCAAGTTGTTTCGTAACGCGATTGTCCATCAGTCCGGCAATAACAAAGCTCTGCCCATCTCGCAAGTCCATCTCCGATTCTACCCTACGAGTCGAAATAGCTGGAATTGTAAAACCCGAAAGTGTGAGGGAATTTGAATAATCGAGAGAGCTTACTTCGGGCCTTACTTTCAGATGGATTTCGTCACCCGGCAGTATCGTTGGAGTGAAGTCAAGTCTCACTCCGAATTGATGGAACTGAATCGTGATAGCAGGAACGCCTCCGGCCGTACCGGTTGATTGGATTATCGGGAATGGAAATTCTCCTCCCGAAAGGAAACTGGCCTCCTTGCCGGATTGCGTCAGAACATTAGGTTCGGCCAAGATTTGCAGAAGGTTCCTAGTCTGAAGCGCCTGGATGGTGGCCGCCAGGTTGATATCGGGACGGAAGATAAACACGTTCAGCAAGTTACTTAGTTGGAATCCTCCAGAACTACCAGTTAATTGCCCACCAGTTATGGTGGGAGGTGAATACTGTCCCGTGGATATTGCCCCTATGTTCTTGGCTGGCGGGAGGCTCATGATATTCACGCCGAGCTGTTGAAGCGCTGTCCGATCCACCTCGGCAAAGCGAACTTTCAGCAGGACCTCGCCAGTCGGAGGAGCTGGAACTTCCAGCAAGCTGACAACGTCCTTCTTTTCCGGCACCATTGACTGAGCCAGTTCGAGGATCTTGTCGGCCACCGCAACAGAAGAGACATGGCCGGAAAGCGTGACGATGTTCTGGCTGACAGACACTTTGACCACATCGTTTGGAAAGGTGTTTCGGATGTCGGTCGTAAGATCCAGAACGTCCAGGTCCACGTAAACATCGAAAGATTGCATCTGCCCGGATTGGCCCCATATTACCAGGGAAGTCGCGCCCGGGGTTTTGCCGTTCAGCAAGATCTCCGTAGGGCTTACCACGACGGCGTCGCAGATATTCGGATCGGCAATTGAGACACGGGTGATCTGGACGGGCGAGGTAACCACTAGGGAACGGTGCACAAGCAAGTGCAATGCTTCCGGGCCGCCGGCCTGTTGCGCGGGTGCGCTTTCGCTTTGCGCCTGCTGTGCGGCCATGTGCGTATCGATCTGGAAGGTCGCTTTCGCCGCAAGGGGGGATCCATAATTAGCAACGACGAAAAACGACAATGTGAAGGCTAAGCCTGCAACTGCGGAAAGTGTCCATCTTTCGCTTCTACTGTTTTTTCTTGTCATCGACTCCGCCTGAAAGGTAGCTTAAAAGTTAGTTCATTGAGCAGAAAAGGACTGGTCTGACTTCTTGTCGCCACGAATGACTTCAACCACATAGGGAGCAGGCCCAGCTGGCTTGTCAGGACGCACTCTGCGCCGTGGACGAGGCTTGCCTCCTCCTCCGCCAAAGTGCATGGGCTCCGCTCCGCCGAGAAGGAGCGCGGTCTTGAAGACGGGAGGCTCCTTGGTGATTGTGGTATCGATTGTGTTGCGCAGCGCCAGATGGATTCTGTTGTCGGTGCTTGCCATCGTGAGTTGATCTGCCTGTTTCGGAGTAAGCAGCAATGTAACCACATTTACCGTCTTTGGCTTCCCTGAAGTGTCTTGTTCCACCGTTTGACCGGCGGCCAGCACCCGAACGTCCTGAATAATGGTACGCGTGACACTGTCGCTTCCGCCGCTGGGCTGGCCCGTAGCCATCACGTCGACCATTGTCCCGGGCATGGCAAAGCCGGAAACACCCACGACATCGTCAACCCTTACGGAAACAGCCCTCATTCCGACAGGGATGGCAGCGGGCAACCCGATGCCGGCCTCTTTCGGGGCAAGGATCCCTTCCAAAATAGGCTGGTTTTTTGTTACGGGGTTGATGAGAGATCGGCCTATGCAGTCCTGGATGCGGGAGAAAGACCCATTGAGAACCGTGCCCTTCGGCCAGGTTATCAGGCTCAGATCCTGGGCGGTGAGGGGTGTGCCCAGGGCGAGCGGACGGGACGCAACAACGATATGCCCCATAGGAATTGGCTTAACAGCAGAGGCGCGCTGGATTTCCCGGTAGACGTATCGGCTTGCTATGATGGCAACCACGATGGCTACTACCAGAGCGATCAAAGCTTTGTTCCTGTTCATTTTACCTTCCTCGTCATTTTCCTTGGCACATCAAAAGGTCAGCAACCTCGATTTCGCAAACACCACAATAACCATGGCCAATGCTGTTGCAACGCCAAAAGGCAAGCGCAGTGTCGTAGGATTGTCCAATGTGACCAAGCCCTCACGGGCGCCCAACCCGAACGTGGCAAACACTCGTACCAGCACTCCCAGGTTGCTTAAAGTCTCCCTGATCTGCCGCTTTCGTAATATCTCAACTATCGCCATAATTCCCGCAACAACAATGCTCACAAACAGAACACTCACAAGCTTCCCCGGGCCCAGACACGCTCCTAGAGCTCCCATCAGCTTCATGTCGCCCGCTCCGATTCCTCGCAGCAGCACCGGAATGAAGAGGATTCCTATGCCGACACCAGCGCCTTCCAGCCCACCCTTGATTCCGTTCCATCGCGACAGCACTCCGTTCACCCCTAGCCCCAAAAAAAATCCTGAGACCGTCAGCCAGTTCGGAATGCGCCTGGAACGCCAATCCAGCCACCCAGCCAAAAGTGCAACACACAGCGCCAGTATCCAAATTGTAATCTGGTTCCACATTAGCTCAAGTATTAGGGCAAGACCTCGTTTCTCTTGGCGAGGTCGTGAAAGGGAATACTTTACCGGCTATTGAAAAGTTAGTGAACAATCCAGACACACAAACACCCTCAGCGGCCTAGGCGCTTCAACAAATCCACTCCACCCTCTTCAGCCGTTTCCCTCGAACACCACTCGCGGCAAGCAACATTCCCGGTACGCCCAGAAGCAGCCTTGCCGCAAACCGTCACTTTCCCTCTGGTTCGGTCGGACTTCTCACCAGCCGAGGATGTGTTCCTGTTCTCCTCAGCTGGTGATTTAAAGACCTCGCCGCTGACTTACAGCCATCCCTAGGATGTTGTTAATCCGCTGCTGGCGTTGTTAAACACGCTGCTGATCGCAGTGCCCAACAACTTCATTGAGGCAATAGCCACCAGGGAAATCAGCACTAGCAGCAAAGCATATTCAGTGAGGTCCTGGCCTTCTTCTTCCTGCCAAAGCCTCTTCAGAAGCTCCGTCATCGGTTTGTTCCTCCCGTGAGTGAAGTTTAGGTGGACGTTGCTTTCATCACACCCGCCTGTCCTAGAGCATTTGGTGTTCCAAATTACTGTAGCCCCTTAATACAGTGAAATAAATATACTTCCATTAGAATCAGTGTGTTAACTCCTTATTCGCATCGACTTGCTCGAACCTTGGCGTTGCTTCGATTTGGGAGTTACCTTTTGTTGACTGAGGGGCATGCGGGACCTTGCTTTCTGGTGACGTTTCGTTGCCGGATCCACACCTCTCGGTTTGGATTTCTGCACGAAGATAACGCTTTCACGGTCTTCGTATACCCTTTTCCACTCAGGCGATGTTGCCAAGAGCGTTGCCAGCGGGCTCCCGCGATAAATCAGGCAGGAATCGACCCGATACTTTTTCAGCAGAAAAAGCGCGTCTGGCGCGACATGTGTTATTGAAAGATAATCTGAAAGAACGCCGTTATATTCGTAAATGTCGTAACGCCCATCTATGAAGACCTTGCGAGAGGGGCCCAGGGTAAAGTCCAGGTACGAACCCCAGTTCGCTTCATTAAACATT
>JAKAWN010000198.1 GCA_021827245.1 Acidobacteriota bacterium
GGTCACCGTCCTGCTGCACGAAGCCCAAAGCGACCGGGTGCTGAAAATCCGCAAGGCCACAACGCCCGAACCCACGCATCGCGAAATCTATGCCACGCTTCGCATCCCGACCGAGGTCATCAGACCTGTCAAGACGTGGACACGCCAAACAGATAGTGACGAAAAAAATCTTAAGTTATAGAAAATGCACGATCAGACCCTGAAATGTGTGGAAGTTGGGTTAACGGCTTGGCGTTTGAGATCTTCGTCGGGGCTCAGGTATTTGCGCGTTGTATCGAGATCAGAATGTCCGAGAAGGTCCTGGACGGTAACGATGTCGGAGCCGTTCTCAAGCAGCCGCGTGGCATAGGTGTGACGGAACCGGTGCAGCGTCGCGTCTTTTACGCCTACGCGTTTCGCCACGGCTTTCAGCCGGCGCAGCATCTCGTTCCGGCCAAGGCGTCTTCCTTTCCGGCTCGGGAATACCCAGGTTGAGGTTCGGGGCAGTTTCTTCAGGATCGCAACGAGGTCCTCCGGCATGGGAATTTCGCGCTCCTCGTAGTCTTTGGGTGCGAACCCTTCCTTGGCGGTGAGGCGAAGGGTCGCGCGCTTGAGGTCGAGGTCATTCCACGTGAGGTGGGCAAGTTCGTCCTTCCGGAGCCCTGTCAGATAGAGAGCAGCGAACATCGCGCGTTCGGTGTCTTCACATTCGGCAAAGATCTTGTCGAGGACCCCCGCGCTATACGTTGGCGGGCGGCGTTTGAGGCGTTCCCGCTCGGCCCGGAGAGGCTTGAAGCGGGCGCAGGGATTTTCCATTTCGCTCCCGCGCTCCCGGATGAAGTAGTAGAAAAGGGTCCGAAGCATGGTGATCTCGAAATTGATGGTGGAGGCCGAAACCGGACGGCCCGTATCGCCAACGGTCTCCCGGCTTCGCGCGATCTTGTAATCGTCAATGTCGGAGCGGGTGATCGCTTCGATGTATTTCTTCTTTCCCAGTATCCGCTCGAAATGGTCGAGCACCTGGTGGTAGCGCTGCAAAGTTGCCGGTTTGGTCGGTGAGTGAGCCTTCACGTGCTTCTCAAAAAGCTCGATGGCCTTCTCGATGTGGGTCGCTGAGCCGCCTTCTTCAGGCGATTTGAAGACCTTTCCGCGGGCCGCCATTTCCCCGATGAGTTCGTTCCGTTTGCGGCGCTGAGCTTCGAGTGCCTGGCTGGGGGGTTCCCCGGCACGCTCCCTGCGGCGCTTTCTGCCGTCCCACCATTCGAGGAAGTAGTAACCAGGCCGCTTATCCCAGACGTAGCGGTTGCCGGTCCGATCGAGGGAGACAAATTTCCAGACGCCGCCCGTGACGCGGACTTTTTTGATGATGCGGACGCGTTTGGTCGCGAGTCTTGGGGAAATCGATGAGGATTCGGAAGAGCGTACAGGAAAGTCCTTGGTGTCTATTTTTCGATTTCATAGACACGAAGATGCTATCGCCGTCCGTAACCGATTGCAAGCAAAAAGCGAACTGAAGAGTTGGTGCGGAAGGGGGGACTCGAACCCCCACGGCCTTGCGACCGTCAGCCCCTCAAGCTGGTGCGTCTGCCAATTCCGCCACTTCCGCGAGGGAGGCAAATCTGAATTGACCCATACTGCGAAGCACGAAACCGTACGAGGCTGCTGTGCACTATTTCTTGGCTGGCGCAGCAGGAGCAGCCGGTACCGTCTGGGTCTGCGCGGGCGCATTCTGCAATACGGAGCTTGAAGTCCCTTTAGACGCCCATATAGCCAGCGTAACCGAAGTCGCCATGAAAATGGCGCCCAGCACCCAGGTGATTTTGGCGAGAGTTGTGACTGCGCCTCGCGGTCCGAAAGCCGCCTGGCTTGAGCCGCCAAAGGCCGCCGCCATGTCAACGTTCTCCCCGCCCTGTATCAAAACAACAACAACAATCAGAATACACGAGAGAACCTGGAGTGCCGTAACTACCGTAACCATGCGAAATTCCCTTTCAAATGCACACTCCGTCCGGCCTGTTCTCAAGCCGACGGATAATCAACAATCGCGGCGAAGGACTCAACGTCAAGGCTCGCGCCACCGACGAGCGCCCCATCCAAATCCTCTTGCGCCATCAAGCCCTTGATGTTCTGGGGTTTGACGCTGCCTCCATAGAGAATCCGTAATGCCTGAGCCGGCGGTTCGCCAAACTGCCCGTGCGCCAGTTCGCGCAAATAGGCATGGCTTTCCTCTGCCTGCTCCGGCGTTGCGGTCCGGCCTGTGCCGATCGCCCAGACAGGCTCGTACGCGATTATGATACGGGAAAACTGCGAGAGGGTCAACCCCGCGAAGCCACGCTGGAACTGGCGTTCGAGCACACTCTGCGTCTCGCCGCGTTCACGCTCGTCCAGCGTTTCGCCCACGCAGACTATTGGCGTGAGCCCGGCAGCCAGCGCAGCCTTCAATTTGCGGTTCACCTGCTCATCGGTCTCGCCGTGGTCCTGGCGCCGCTCGGAGTGGCCGATAATCACGTGCGTGCAGCCCACGTCCAGCAGCATCCCGGGCGAGATGTCGCCTGTGTGGGCGCCCTCGGCGTCCCAATGCACGTTCTGGGCTGCAATGCCGATCTTGCTTCCTTTTGCGGCCTGTGCGGCCGCCGCCAGTGCGGTGAACGGAGGAGCCACGATCACTTCGCAATGCTCAACCTTCGCCACGCGCGGCTTCAGTTCCTCAATGAACGCCACGGTCTCCCCTCGCGTTTTGAACATCTTCCAGTTACCAGCAATAACAGGTTTCCGCATATGTTCGTCCTTTCTAGAAAGTCGCCAGCGACCAGTCCGCGGCACGTCAGTTTCATTTTTGCGAGACGGACCTTGACGCGGCAGCTCGGGGCCCTTCATGGCCCGGCGCTGCCAATTGACACCTCAAGGCACTAGCGTTCGTCCCTTTCCTAGGTTGCAGTCTCGGCAAAGGGTTTGGAGGTTTTCCAGCACGGTTTTCCCACCGTTCGCAACCGCTAAAATGTGATCGGCGTGGAGTACGGTATTGAGATGAGTAGCCGGACTTCTGCCGCAGGCAACACAACGAAATCTGTCCCGTTTGAAGACTTTGAATTGAAGACCCGGCGGAATCTCCCGGCGGTCTGCTTGAGTTCTCGGCTTTCGGATTAGAGGGGCCGGTTGTGGTGACGGTTGGTCCCGCGCGGGAAGCGTCTCGCCCGTCCCTCCCTCACTGTCAGCCCATCCCGCGAACGCGATGATGGCCTTGCGCCAGGTTCCCCAACGGTTTACATAAGTCTTGCCCATAATAGTCGAGGGCTGCTCAAACATTTCACGGTACTGGGGCGCTCTTCCGAAATGGGTCCAAACCGTTGCTAAGTTTTCAAAGCACTGGGCATCCGTGAAGCGATCGTAAGCCTTCGGCGACTTAGATATTCCTGCTACCGCAAGCGCCTTTCGGAAGCCGCCGAACCGGCGCCGGACTACGTCCACACCGACGATTGAGTGTCGCTTAAAGTCCTCGGTGGTCAGATAGGGCTTCCGCGCTAGGGCATGAACCCGCTTCAGCTCTGCAATGAGATCCTCGTTGGACTTCCCTTTTGCGGGTTGTTGCTTCATCTTCTCGGAGACTGGCTGACCCACGTAGAGATGCCCCAGTCCCGCCTTCTGTAATGCCTGGTTCCAGCCGCCGAACCTTCGGGAGACCGTGTTTGCCGCTACCTTTGCACCGTATCGCTTGTAGGCGGTTTTTGTTAGCGGCTCGCCCGGCGGCAGGCATGCGGCAATTCGCCTTAGCTCGCCGAGCAGCGCCTCGTCCGTGTACTCGGGAAGGAAGTCGATTTCGTAACGGCCCATTTGCCCACTGCCTTCCGCTTGCTATTTTTCCGGCAGGGCTTCGACTCCGGGCAGTTTGAGTCCCGACAGGAATTCGAGCGAAGCGCCGCCGCCTGTTGAGATATGCGTAATCTTGTCCTCGATGCCGGCTTTGTGGACCGCCGCGACCGAGTCTCCTCCACCTACGATTGAAACGGCGGTGGATTCGGCCACAGCGCGCGCAACTTCCATGGTGCCCTGGGCGAACCGGTCGATTTCAAACACGCCCATGGGGCCGTTCCAGATGATCATTTTGGCTTGCTTGATGGCGGCCACATATTCGGCTCTTGTTTTGGGTCCGATATCCACACCCAGGCGATCGGCGGGAATGCTGCCCGAGTCTACCGTCTCAGCCTTGGCTGAGGCGTCCAGTTTCTCAGCTACCACATGGTCTTTGGGCAGGCGGAGGTTCACCTTTTTCTGCTTGGCCTGTTCGAGAAGTTCCTTCGCCAGATCCAGCTTGTCGGCCTCATATTTCGACAAGCCCACTTCCACGCCCTGAGCCTTGAGGAAGGTGTAGGCCATCGCTCCGCCGATCAGGATGGTGTCCGCAAAGCCCATCAGGTTTTGCAGGAACTTGATTTTGTCGGAAACCTTGGCGCCGCCCACGATGGCGACGTAGGGATGCAGCGGATTCTGCAGAGCCTTGCCCAGGTACTCGAGTTCCTTTTCCATCAGCAGGCCGGCTGCCTTCACCGGCACATAGTGAGTGATGCCTTCCGTCGAAGCGTGAGCGCGATGGGCGGACCCAAAAGCGTCATTGACGTAGACCTCCGCCCGGCCAGCCAACTGCTTGGCAAATTCCGGATCATTTGCTTCCTCTTCCTTGTGGAAGCGCAAGTTTTCGAGCAGAACCACTTCGCCTTCCTTCAGTTCCGCCACGTTCTTGTCGGCCTCCGGGCCGACGCAGTCAATGGCAAATCTGACCGGGTTGCCCAGCAGAGTGGCCAGGCGCTCCGCGGCCGGTTGCAAGCACATCTTGGGATTCACCTTTCCTTTGGGACGCCCCAAATGCGAGGCCAGGACCAGCTTTGCTCCGCGGTCCAGCGCCAACTGAATACTCGGCAGGCTGGCGCGAATCCGCGTATCATCAGTGATTTGCCCCTGGTCGTTCAAGGGCACATTGAAGTCGACACGCATAAAAACGACTTTGCCTTTCAGGTCAACATCCCGAATAGATAGTTTCGCCATGGCTTGGATTCCCTTCGTATGGTTTGGCGGACGATTGGACTGCAACCGTCCGCCTGATCAATATTGCTGGCAGGCTTACAGGGTCTTGGCGACGTAACTAATCAGGTCGCGGACGCGGCAGGAATATCCCCACTCATTGTCGTACCAGGCGGTGACCTTCACCAGGTCGCCATCGATCACCTTGCAGAAGCCGGCGTCGATGATGGATGAGTTCGGGTTGCCACGGAAGTCGACGGAGACCAGTTCGTCCTCACAGAATTCGAGGATGCCCTTCAGCGGACCTTCGGCAGCTTTCTTGAAGGCTGCGTTGAGTTCCTCGGTCGTGGTCGGTTTTTCCACCAGCGCAACCAGGTCCACCACCGAAACGTTGGGTGTGGGCACGCGCATGGAATAGCCGTCAAGCTTGCCTTTGAGCTTCGGCAGCACTAGTCCCACGGCCTTGGCCGCTCCAGTGGTGGTGGGAATGATCGAGACCGCGGCGGCGCGGGCGCGGCGCAGGTCTTTGTGGGGCAGGTCGAGGATGCGCTGGTCGTTGGTGTAAGAGTGGACGGTGGTCATGAAGCCTTTCTTGATGCCGAAGCTCTCGTCCACAACCTTCGCCGCCGGCGCCAGGCAATTGGTAGTGCAGGAAGCGTTGGAGATGATATGGTGCTTGGCGGGATCGTAACTCTTTTCATTCACGCCCAGAACAATGGTGATGTCCTCGTTTTTGGCCGGGGCGGTGATGATTACCTTCTTGACAGAACCGCGCAAGTGCTTCTTGGCATCTTCAGCGGTTCTAAAAAGCCCGGTGGACTCGACGACAACCTGCGCGCCCAGCGAGGACCAGTCGAGCTGCGCGGGATCCTTAACCTTGAACACCTTGATGGTCTTTCCGCCCACTGTAATGGAGTCTTCACCGTGGGTAACTTCAACGCTGAGGTTTCCCAGCACTGAGTCATACTTCAGCAAGTGCGCCAGAGTTTTGGGGTCCGTGATATCGTTCACAGCGACAAATTCGATGTTCCGATCGTTCAGCGCTGAGCGAAGAACGTTGCGGCCAATCCGACCAAAACCGTTGATACCTACCTTCACAGCCATAACAACCACCTCTAGAAGAGAATTTTACAATTGGGCAAACGTTCAATTTTAATTACTGGCCACAGGGAAGTCAAATTGTGCACATCGGCTGGAAAGGCGCTGAAAAGCCCGCGGGAGAAGAAGCGGTGACAAGACAGGTGAAAAAACGGCAGAACCGAAATCCAATGAGGTCAAACCAGCTCCAGTTTCTTGCTGGGCTCGTTCCAGTTCGCCTTGTTTCGTTTTTTCAGCCCTCTAATGTTTTCAACAACTTCGGTAGGTTCGTTTTTCGGTTCGTTCCGGTTCGTTTTTTATGCACTCTAATGTTTTCAGCACCTTCTCCGCTTCGTTTTTAGGTTCGTTTCGGTTCGTTTTTGCACCCCGATCCTTTGTTTTCAAGAATTTCTCCGGTTCGTTTTGCAAAAATAGATATTTTTTGTCCCATTTGTCTCACCGTCCGGACGCTTTTCGACAAGGTCTGTACTTTCTCCCGGCAACGGCTCGTACAGGTTCCCATCCCGGTTTGCATCAAATCCTATCATCGCTTCTCCATCGCACCCGGCGGCCTCCCGTCCATTTCAACATCTTCAAAAGACTACCATACTAGCCGACATTTGTCAAGCAAATTCCGCTTCCGCGCAAGGCTCAGATCGCAAAGCGTCGCCGGGGGGGGGCCAGCTTTAATCGAGCACTTTCATTTTCTCGGGGTCCCAGCGGACGATCTTCTGGCGGAAGTAGCTGAGGTTGCTGAGCAAGGCTGCCCCGGCGGCGCGGTATCCGAAGACAGGATCTTCCACAACCGGACGGCGGGACCGCACAGCCTCGAAGAAATTCTTCAAGTGGTCGTAGCTGTCACTATAGCCATCGGGGGCGACATATTTCTCTTCGCCCAGCGGAATGGGGCCCGTGGGATGCGGTATGGGGTATTTCTTGCGGTAGGCGGCCAGGAATTCTTTCTGCATGGCATCGGCAAAACTTTTGACAGAATAACCCGGTTCCTTGGCGCGAGGAACCCGTGAAAGGCTGACTCCGTCTCCGCCGATGGTCATGGTGCCTTCGGAGCCGGTGAAGACCAGGCCCTGGCTTTCCGAGCCTCCATCAACGAAGTTGACGCGAAGGGTGAGATTAAATTCCTCCGGGTAGTCGAACAGCCCCACCAGGACATCCGGCACGTCGCGGCCGTCGCGCCAGAAGCGAAGCCCGCCGGTGGCCATGGCGCGCGTGGGCCCATTCACACCGACGACGAAATGGGTGCCGCTGAACAAGTGCACGAACAAATCTCCTGCCACGCCGGAACCATAGGCTTTCCACTTTCGCCATTGAAAAAAGTGGTCCGGGTTCCAGGGAATTTTCGGCGCTGTACCGAGGAAGCGCGGCCAATCGCAGGTCTCGGTGGAGGCGTCGAGCGGGATGGAATAATCCCATGCGCCGATAGCAGAGTTGCGGTCCCACCAGGCGGTGACCATGTTCAAGGTGCCAATCGAGCCCGAAGCCAGCAACTCTTTTGCCTTGCGATAAATCATTGAACTCACGCGCTGACTGCCAACCTGCAGAATGCGGTTGGTTCGCTGGGCCGCGGCGATAATTCGGGGCCCATCCGAATAAAGGTGGATCATGGGCTTTTCGAGATAAACGTCTTTGCCGGCGTTCATGGCATCGATGGCCGCGCGCATGTGCCAATGGTCGGGCGTGGCAATGATGACCGCGTCAATGTCCTTGCGGGCTAGAATTTCCGCGTAGTCCCGGGTGATTTGAATATCGTCTCCCCAACGCTCTCTGGAGTGGGTCAGCCGCCCGTCGTAACAGTCCGCAGCAGCCACGACCTTCACTCCGGGAACCTGCGCGGCCGTCTTCGTATCAAACTGTCCCTGGCCGCCGGCGCCAATCAGGGCAATCTGCAAATGATCGTTGGCGGCCACAGGCCTTGCCGGCTCGCCCTGCTCCTCGGCCATCACGTAATGTCTTATGCCGCTGGACATGAATGTGCCCGCCGTCATGATGCCGCCTGCTTTCAGAAAACTTCTCCGACCCACTTTGTTTGCCATCGACCTTCACCACCTGGGTTGCAGAATTGATTGCCGGTACTCTACCGGACGGGAGCGCAAGTGTCAATCGCCAAATGGGTCCTGCGGAGGTGAGCGAATGATGCCAGGAGCATTTTCCGCAACATCGCTCTCCTCAGAGTCGAAAAACGCTTATTAACACAATTCAGTTCAGGACAGATGTTCTGCGTCAGGCGCAAGGACCGGCTCGCCAACGGCTTCAGGCACCGGCTGGCGCTTGCTAACGTGCCGCCATTTCAGGAAGGAGTCCATGTAAGTGTAAAAGACAGGCGTGAGATAGAGAGTCACGAATTGAGCGAAGAGGAGGCCGCCGACCACGCAAAGGCCCAGGGGGCGCCGGGCATCGGCGTCGGCGCCAATCCCGATGGCGATCGGTAGGGTGCCAATGATCGCACAGGCGGTGGTCATCATGATGGGGCGGAACCGAATCATGGAGCCCTGGTAGGCCGATTCGATGGCAGTGTAATTCCCCTTGCGCTCAAGTTCCAAGGCGAAATCGACCATCATAATCGCGTTCTTCTTGACGATGCCGATCAGCATGATCAGTCCGACGAAGCCGTAAAGATCAAGCTGCATATGGAACAATGAGAGCGTGAGCAAGCCGCCGAAAGCCGCCGCCGGAAGCCCGGTGAGAATGGTGATGGGGTGAACGTAACTCTCATAGAGGATGCCCAGAACAATGTAGATGACCAGCACTGTCACGATCAGCAGAATGCCCAAGCCGGTGAGAGACTGTTGGAAAGCCTGAGCAGTGCCCTGGAAACTGGTGGTGATGGAGATCGGCAGCATGGACCTCGCAAGGGTGTCCACTTCAGTGACCGCCTGGCCCAGGGCGACACCACGCGCCAGGTTGAAAGACATGGTAGCGGAGGGAAGTTGGCCGCTATGGTTGACGGTGAGAGGGCCCACGCCGGTTGTGAACTTTGAGACGGCGCTGAGCGGAACGAGCTGTCCGGAGGAAGAGTTGATGTAAAGCTCGGAGAGCATGTTGGGATCGCTTTGAAAGCGCTTCTGCACCTGGAGAACGACCCAGTATTCATCGTTCGCGGTGTAAATGGGAGAAACCAGGCGCTGGCCGTAAGCGCTGTAGAGGGCATCCTCAACCTGCTGAGGGGTCACTCCTAATGCAGCGGCTTTTTGGCGGTCAACCACGACGTTGGCCTGGGGATTTCGAATTTGCAGGTCGCTGGTGACGTCGATGAGGCCAGGCAGAGTTTTCATCTTTGCTTCGAACATCTCCGCGTACTTATACAACTGATCGATATTCGGGCTCGACAGGGTGAACTGATACAGGCTCTTGGTCATGTGGCCGCCAATCCGGATGGCGGGCGGATTGGTGAGGAAAACCTTTATACCAGGAATCTTGTTCAGCTTTGGCTGCAACTCGCGGATCACGTCATTGATGGTCATGTGATGTTCATAGAGCGGGCGGATGAATCGGACCACCGAATCGAGAACGGGGACATGCCCGTAATGGGCAACCAGACGATCGTAGGCCGGGCTGTTGGTCCAGGGGCGATCAGGACGGTCTTTCAAGTGGAGGAACGCGTGGCCATTGTTCAGGCCGGCGCTGTTTGAGCCGCTGACGCCCGAGAAAAATTGAACGACATTCGGATCGGCCTGAAAAATACGATTGACAGCTGCCTGATGGGCTTTCATCGCGTCGAAGGAGATCCCCTGGTTGGCTTCGGTCGCAGCGGAAATTTCCGAGAGATCGTCTTCGGGCAGGAAGCCTTTCGGAATCGCCCAAAACTGCCATGCGGTACCCACCAGGATGAGAAAACCGAGGCCCATCACCGTGACGCGGTGCCGCATCGCCCAGCGAAGGCTTGCGCCATACCCCCGGAGGGCCACATCGAGCATCTTTTCCAGCGTCCGATACAGCCAGCCATGAGATCTCTCGTGTTCAGGGTGCAGGTACCGCCGGCAGAGCATCGGGCTGAGGGTGACGGAAACAAAGCCGGAAACAAGGACGGCCGAAATAATGACCACAGCGAACTCATGGAGCAGGCGGCCAAAGACCCCAGGCATGAAAAAGACAGGGAGAAAGACGACAGCCAGCGACAGGGTCATCGAAAGAATCGTGAAATTGACTTCTTTCGATCCATCGAGCGCCGCTTGGAGCGGTCCCTTTCCCATCTCCATATGGCGCACGATATTTTCCAGCATCACGATGGCGTCGTCGACGACGAAGCCCACCGACAGAGTCAGCGCCAGCAGCGATAAATTGTCAATGGTGTAGCCAAGCAGGTACATCGCTGCGAAGGTGCCGATGATCGCCATCGGAAGGGCCAGGCTCGGAATCACGGTGGCGGAAATGTTGCGCAGAAAAAGGAAGATGACAAGGACCACCAGAAAGACGGCCAGGAGAAGCGTGAACTTGACGTCATTGACAGAGCTTTGGATTGGAACCGATCGATCGTACTCGACCGAGAGATGAATAGACGGCGGCACCATCGAGTAGAAGCGCGGAATGAGTTTGCGGATGTCCTTGACGATGTCGATCGTGTTGGTCCCGGGCTGCCGCATAACAGCCAACATGATGCCGGGAACGTTGTTGATCCAGTTCGCGACGTACTCATCCTGAACTCCATTGCGGACCGTGGCTACCTGATCAAGCTGCACCGGGGCTCCGTTGCGATAAGCGACGATGAGAGGCCGATAGACGGCGGCATCGGAAAGTTGGCCATTGGATTCGATGTTATAGGCCTTGTGAGCGCCGTAGAGCGTGCCCATGGGCATGTTGACGTTGGCGTTTTGAATCGCCTGTTCAACTTGGTCGATGCCGATCTGGCGGCTGGCAAGCTCCTGGGGGTTCAGATTGACGCGCACAGCGTACTTCGCCGAGCCGTTGACATCAACCTCTGCAACGCCGGGAACCATCGAAATCTGTTCGGCGATGAGGTCCTCGGCATATTTGTCGACATCGTAGAGCGGCAGCGTCGGCGAGGTTACGGCCAGCAGAAAGATGGGCGAATCGGCCGGGTTCACTTTTCGGAAAGTCGGGGGAAAAGGCATGTTGGCCGGAAGCTGATTGGCTGCGGCCGCGATGGCCGACTGGACATCGAGGGCGGCGGAGTCGATGTTGCGGCTGAGATCGAACTGGAGCGTGATCTGGGTGTTGCCGAGCGAACTGGTGGAAGTCATCGAGTCCAGGCCGGCAATGGTTGTGAACTGCTTCTCGAGCGGAGTCGCCACAGTTGAAGCCATGGTTTCCGGGTTGGCCCCGGGAAGGCCGGCGGAAACCTGGATGGTGGGAAAATCCACGTTCGGCAAATCACTCACGGCCAGATCGCGGTAGCCGAGAATACCAAAAAGGAGAATGGCCAGCATCAGGAGGCTGGTCATAACCGGCCGGCGGATAAAAGGTTCACAGAGATTCATGAAATTCCGGCTTTGTCAGAGGGACTTGGTGAAATAGACTTTAGACCCGGGAACCAAGCGCACCTGCCCGTCGGTGACCACGGTTTCACCAGCGGAGAGACCCTGCAAAACTTCCATCTGGCCGTTGGCGGCTTGCCCCACCTTCACTTGCCGGACATCGACGGTCTTATCCGGTTTCACCACAAAAACGTAATCGCCTTGCTGCCCCGCCTGCACCGCCTCTGAAGGGACGACCAAGACGTTTTGTTGCTCACCCAGTTTAAGGACCACATTGGAGAACTGGCCGGGCCAAAGATGATGATCGATGTTG
>JAKAWN010000199.1 GCA_021827245.1 Acidobacteriota bacterium
TCTCGAAGACGCGCCGCCACAAAGCGCGCTTCCGGCTTTTAAGATCACGCGTCCAGGGCTTTATTTTGGCCCGGGCGCGGGTCGCGCCGTTTTTGTGGACACAAATCAGCAGGAGTTCGACTATCCGTCCGGAAGTCACGATGTTTACAGCACCTACCAGGGAACTGGGGGGATTTCCATTGAGAATATCTGGCGCCGTATCCTTTTTACCTTGTACTACGGCCAGAAAAACATCCTGTTCTCAACCCAGATTCGCGACAACAGCCGCATCATGATCCATCGGCAGATTCTCGATCGTGCCGAGCGGCTGACGCCGTTTCTCAGTTTTGATCCCGACCCATACATAGTGATATCCAAGAGCGGGTCGCTTTACTGGATACTTGACGGCTACACCACCTCCAGCAGATACCCATACTCGGACCCGACGTCGGGAATGGGAAACTACATCCGCAATTCAGTAAAAGCGACCGTCAACGCCTACACAGGCAGGGTCAAATACTACATTGCCGACCCGACTGACCCCATCATCCAGGTTTATTCCCGGATTTTTCCGGGCGTGTTTCGCCCGCTCAGCAACATGCCGGCGGACCTTCGCGCGCACATCCGCTATCCTGAGACCTACTTCAGTATCCAGGCCGCCAAATACGCCGTTTATCACATGACCGATCCGCGTGTCTTCTTCAACAAGGAGGACCTCTGGCGCGTGGCCCGGAGTGCCGCCCGTGGGCTGGACACTCCCATGTCTCCCTACTACACGATCATGAAACTGCCGGTGGCAGGAAAGAAGGAAGAGTTTGTCCTGATGGTGCCATTTACCCCGGCGCGCAAATCGAACATGATTGCCTGGATGGCCGCCCGGTGTGACGCTCCGCACTACGGTCAAGTCGTAGTGTTTACCTTCCCAAAGGAAAAACTGGTTTACGGTCCGCAGCAAATTGAGTCGCGCATCAACCAGGATCCGAGGATCTCCCAGCAGCTCACACTGTGGGGCCAGGTGGGATCCAGAGTCATTCACGGCACTCTGCTGGTGATTCCCATTGACAACGCCCTCATGTACATCGAGCCGCTTTATCTGGCTGCCGCGTCGGGCGCACTGCCACAATTGAAACGCGTCATCGTTGTTTATTCGGATAAGTTGGTCATGTCGCACACACTCGATGATGCGCTCAGCGAAATCTTCGGTACAACGATCTCGACGGAATTGGCGCAAGGGATTCCAACGCTGAAGGCTAAGGCCAAGGGAAAGAAACTTCTGCCTTCGGCTCCCGCAGAGGCACCTCCCGTTCCAGCCGCAGCCAACCTCGAGCAATTCAGGGCTTTGAGCCGCCAAGCCAACCAGCAGTACGAGCGGGCACTGCAGCTTCTGCGGCAGGGTGATTGGGCGGGCTACGGGAGCGAAATTAAGAAGCTCGGCGACACGCTCAACCAGCTTGCCAACCAGTAAAAATAACAAGCGGCCGGGTTGCTCGTTTCGATTGATCTTTTCAGGTTGGGTTGCTCACCAAGGCGCTGCACGCCTGTCTGGCTGAAACTGGATCCATCGCCTGCCTGCCGTGGTCGATGTGGCGAATGACTCCCTTCGCGTCAATCACAAACGTGGCTCGGTTGGCTAAGCGCAGAAAATTGAGCACGCCGTACGCTTTGGAAACCCTCTTTTCCGCGTCGCTCAGCAAGGGGAAAGCAAGGCCCAGCTTCTCCGCAAAGCAGCGGTTGGCTTCCGCCTTGTTGACGCTGATGCCCAGGACCTGCGCACCCATTCGTTCAAAGTCGGCAACACCATCCTGGTATGCCGCGAGTTCTTGCGCTCAGCCCGGAGTGTTCGCATAAACAAAGAAGGCCAGAACCACGCTGTTCTTGCCACGGAAATCGCGCAGCCGGATGAGCCGGCCTGAATGATCGGGCAGTTCGAAATCCGGCGCCGGGTCTCCGACATTCAGTGTCATCCTGGCTTTCTCAAATGAATCATCCGGGTCGCCGCTCGCGGCATCCCGCTGGCGAACCATGCGCTATTGCTGCTGCTTTTTCTTCTGCTCCATCTCCCGGTGCGCCATCAGGCTGCAAGCCTCCTGAGCACTGCTCGGGTTCAGAGCCTCCTGGTCCTTGTCAATGTGAGTGATGACGCCTTGCTTGTTCACCACAAAGGTGGTTCGGTTGGCAAACCCGTGCTGCACATTGAGGATGCCATATTCCTTGGAGACCTTCCGGAAGAAATCGCTGAGCAGGGGGAAAGTCACGCCGATCTGCTTGGCGAAGACCGCGTTGGCCGGCACGCTGTCCACACTGATGCCCAGCACCTCCGTATCCGTTTTCTTGAATTTGGCGAGATCAGACTGATACGCCTTGAGCTCCTGCGTTCAACCACCGGTGAAAGCTAAAACGTAAAAAGCCAACACCACATTCTTCTTGCCAAGATACTGGCTGAGACTGATCTCTTTGCCGAACTGATCCGGCAGAGTAAAGTCCGGCGCCTTGTCCCCAACCTTCAACACCGCCGGTTGCACGGCGGTCGTCTTGGCTGTGTTTGCCGCTGTCGCTGTTGCCCTGCTCGCTGTAGTGGCAGTGGAACATTGGCTGAGTATGGGAACCACCACCGCTAGAACAAGCAGGACAGCCGCTGACTTGAGATTCCCCTTCATTGTTTACCTCCCCGCGCCCCGCGTTAGGTAATTGATATAACTGGAGTCTACCACAGATCTCCAGGTTTGGCATTTGTAACCATAGGCTTAGGCAGAAGTTGTTTTGGACTTCGTGGCGGCGGGTGAGGGTGCGGTAATGAGGTGTGATCTAATGGAGGGAGGTGGGTAGTGAGTGGGATTTGGCAAGTGGTAGGTGACATGCGGTAGGCAGAAGGCAGTCTTGAGTCGATTAACACTTTAAGAATAAATAAGTTAAATGACTGACTCTAAAAGTTAGAAAATACTTGACAATATCTAACTAAGGTTTTATTATTCTGATTGACTAATGATTTTAACCGAGGAGGTTTAAGAACCATGCCTATCACCCGATGGGAGCCATTCCGCGACCTGGTCACCACTCAGGATCGCTTTAACCAGCTTTTTAACGAAACCTTTGCCCGTGCGTTTGGAGATCAGCAGGAAGTTACGCCGCGCGCCTGGGTACCGCCGGTGGATATTTACGAAACCGACGACAGCCTGGTGTTGCAGGCGGAGCTGCCGGGGATCAATCCGGACGACGTGGAAATCCGCGTGGAAGACAACACCCTTTATCTGAAGGGCGAGCGGAAGTTTGAGAAGGAGGTCAAGGAGGAGAACCTGCATCGCGTCGAGCGCTGCTATGGGACCTTCGGCCGGAACTTTGCGCTGCCCGGTTCCGTGGACGCGGGCAATGTCAAAGCGGAATACAAGCACGGCATTCTGACCCTGACCATGCCCAAGCGCGAGGAAGCCAAGCCCAAGACCATCAAGATCAATGTTCCAAAAGCCTGAGATTGTAAACCGGGTCTCGCTGGCATTGGTGGCAGGCCCGGCGCGAATCCGAGGCCCCGGATTACAATGAATTCAAACGGTAAAGCAAGGAGGTATGAGACCATGCCAATCGTACGATGGGAACCATTCCGCGATCTGATTACGACTCAGGACCGCATGAACCGGCTCTTCAATGAGACGCTGGGACGCGCCTTTGGAGAGGAAGGCGCGCGAGCGGGTGCATGGATACCGGCGGTCGATATCTATGAGACCGAGCAGAACGTGACTGTGAAGGCGGAACTGCCCGGCATCGACCCCAAGGAAGTCGAAGTCACCGTGCACGAAGGCACGCTCTATCTGAAGGGCGAGCGCAAGTATGAGAAGGAAGTGAAAGAGGAGCACTATCATCATGTCGAGCGTGCGTACGGCAGCTTTGCCCGCAGCTTCGAGCTGCCGGCATCCATCAACGAGGACAAAGTGGAGGCAGACTTCAAGGATGGCGTGCTGACGCTGACCATGCCCAAGCGCGAAGAAGCGAAGGCGAAGAAGATCAAGATCAGCGTGGCAAAATAGCGGTAGCGGGCTCAAAGCCTCTGCCGGTTCCTGCCGCTTGCCCAGCGGGCGGCGGACAAGGTTGATCCCGGGTTGGCGGGCGAGGGCCGGTCAACCCGGATTTTCTTAAGCAAAGGATTCATCATGGCAACCCGTTTTGACAAATTCACGATCAAGGCCCAGGAAGCGTTGCAGGGCACCCAGGACGTTGCCGGCCGATTTGGCAACCAGCAACTGGAGCCCGCGCACCTGCTGCTGGCCTTGATCGAACAGTCGGAAGGAATTGTTCCGGCGATTCTCGAACGGCTGGGCGTGACGCCCTCAGCCGTGCGCCAGGAGGCCGAGAAAGCCATCGACCGCCTGCCCAAGGTGGGCGGGACGGCGGACCATTATCTTTCTCCGGCGCTCAAGGAAGTTCTCGACCAGGCCGCGAAAGAGACGGAGCAGTTTAAGGACGAATTTGTCTCCACCGAGCACCTGCTGCTGGCGCTGGCCAAAAAGAAGAATGACGCCGCTGGCCTGCTCCTCAACCGCCTGGGTGTGACGCACGACGCCATCCTGAAGGCTCTGGTGGCTATTCGCGGCACGCAGCGTGTCACCGACCAGAATCCCGAGGCGAAGTACCAGGCGCTGGAGCGCTATGCTCGTAACCTGACGGAACTGGCGCGGCGCGGCAAGCTCGATCCAGTGATCGGGCGTGACGACGAGATCCGGCGCGTGATCCAGGTGCTTTCGCGACGCACCAAAAACAACCCGGTGCTGATCGGCGAGCCGGGCGTGGGCAAGACGGCCATTGTGGAAGGCATCGCGCAGCGGATCGTGGCCGGCGACGTGCCGGAATCCCTGAAATCGAAGCGCATTGTGCAGCTTGACCTGGGCGCAATGATCGCCGGCTCGAAATATCGCGGCGAATTTGAAGACCGCCTGAAGGCCGTGCTGAAGGAGATCGAGGAGTCGAGCGGACAGATTGTTCTCTTCATCGACGAGCTGCACACGCTGGTGGGCGCGGGCGCGGCCGAAGGCGCGATTGACGCTTCCAACATGCTGAAGCCGGCGCTGGCGCGGGGCGAACTGCGCTGCATCGGCGCCACCACCCTGAACGAATACAAGAAGTACGTTGAGAAAGACGCGGCGCTCGAGCGGCGCTTCCAGCCGGTGATGGTGGGCCAGCCGAGCGTGGAGGATACCATCGCCATCCTGCGCGGCCTGAAAGAACGCTACGAAGTGCATCACGGCGTGCGCATCAAGGATTCGGCGATTGTGGCCGCCGCCGTGCTTTCAAACCGCTACATCTCGGACCGCTTCCTGCCGGATAAGGCTATCGACCTGATTGACGAAGCGGCTTCCAGCCTGCGCATCGAGATCGACTCGATGCCATCGGAGATTGACCAGATCGAGCGGCGCATCACGCAGCTTGAGATCGAAAAGCAGGCGCTAAAAAAAGAGGAAGACACTGCCTCCCGCGAGCGGCTGGAGAAGCTGGAAGCGGAATTGGCGGGGCTGCGCGAGCAGTCGGACCGTCTGAAGCTGCGCTGGAATGCCGAAAAGGAAATCATCACGCGCATTCGGCAGTTGAAGTCGGACATCGAGCAAGCCAAAGTGGACGAACAGCGCGCCACGCGTGAAGGCGACTTGAACAAAGCGGCGGAAATCCATTACGGGAAGCTCGTGGATCTTGAGAAGCAGCTTGCCTCGGCCAACGCCGAACTCGAAGGCAAAGAGAAGACCGGCCGCATGCTGAAAGAAGAAGTGGACGAGGAAGACGTGGCCCACGTGGTTTCAAAGTGGACGGGCATCCCGGTGTCCAAGATGCTGGAAGGCGAAGTTGCCAAGCTGGTGAGCATGGAAGACCGCCTGCGGCTGCGCGTGGTGGGCCAGGAAGAAGCTCTGAAGCTGGTGGCCAACGCCGTGCGGCGCAGCCGGGCGGGGCTTGCCGACCCAAACCGCCCCATCGGCAGCTTCATCTTCCTTGGGCCTACAGGCGTGGGCAAGACCGAACTGGCGCGGGCGCTGGCCGAGTTCCTGTTTGACGACGAGAAGGCCATGCTCCGCATCGATATGTCGGAGTATATGGAGAAGCACGCCGTGGCGCGGCTGATTGGCGCGCCTCCGGGCTACGTGGGTTACGAGGAGGGCGGGCAGCTCACCGAGCAGGTGCGGCGGAAGCCGTACTCCGTGCTGCTGTTTGACGAAATCGAGAAGGCGCACGCGGACGTCTTCAACATCTTCCTGCAGATTTTGGACGAAGGCCGGCTGACCGATGGCAAGGGCCGTACGGTGGACTTCAAAAACACGGTCATCATCATGACCAGCAACATCGGCAGCCACATGATCCACGAGGCGATGAACTCATCGCGAGGCGGCCAGCCCGGCAAACTCTCCGAGGATTTGAAGAAGCGCATCCGGGCCACGCTGCTCGAAAACTTCCGGCCGGAGTTCCTGAACCGCGTGGACGAAGTCGTGATCTTCAACGCGCTGGGCAAGGAAGAGATTACAAAGATCATCGACCTGCAGCTGAATCACCTGCGCGACCTGCTGGCCGACCGCAAGATCACCATCGAGCTGACGCCGAAGGCGCGCGATCTGCTCTTCGAGCGCGGCTACGATCCGCAGTTCGGCGCAAGGCCGCTCAAGCGCGCTATCCAACGCCTCATCCAGGACCCGCTGGCGCTCAAAATCCTGGAAGGCGAAGTGCTGCCCGGCGAAACCATCGAAGTCGACGCCGACCTGAAAAAAGGCGAGATGACCTTCGCGCCCGCGAAGGCCAAAGCCGCGCGAAGATGATTTGGCAGCCGCAACACTGTCTTAGGAGTCGCGCGCCCTTCGACGCTGGCAACGGGAAAACCCGCGACGGCTCGTGGCCTGAGAACCGACAGAACTCTCTCGCTTTGCGAGGCGGAAGGCGTTACAATGCACGCATGCTTCGGACCCGGGGTTAGATCGACAAGTCGAAGTGACTTTTCATGGGAGGCTTCAGGATATGAAAAGGCGCAATTTTCTTATGAATACGGTGGTTGGCATGGGAGCCCTTGCGGGAACAGGGCTGGGTAGTGCAGGGGCCGAGACGCTCGGTGCGAACAGGGATCGCGAGGAACAAAAAGTGGGGCGGCCGGTTCGCATTGTCAGTATCGGGTTTAAGGACACGGAGCCCTTGGAAGCCATCGCGAAGCGAGTTGATGAAGAAGGAGCGCTTTCTCCCGACGTCATTATTCTGCCTGAACTTTGTCGGGGACAGAACCAGAAAAGCGAAGAACCCTTGCACGGCCCGACGGTAACGGCCATGGCCGCCTTAGCGAAAAAACACAAAACCTACATCGCGGTGCCTATCGACAGGCGGGATGGGGCCCGGCGGCTGAATTCCACGGTATTTCTTGACCGCTCTGGCCAGGTGGTGTGCGTATACAACAAGGTTTTTCCGTATTGGTCAGAATTCGACGTCCATCCCCCCGCCACCCCCGGTGATGCGACCCATGTTTATCATGCCGATTTTGGCGCCGTGGGATTTGCAACCTGCTTCGATGTCAACTTTCCCGAAGTCTGGCGGCGGCTGGCGGATCAAGGGGCGGAGCTGGTGATCTGGCCGAGCGCGTACTCTGCGGGCATCTCCCTTCAGGCTCACGCAATCAATCATCATTACTACATTGTGAGTTCCACACAAACGGTGGATTGCCTGGCGTATGACATAACCGGCGAGCAGCTTCTTTACAATCAAGGCATAGACTTCAACATCAGCCGCATCACTCTGGATCTCGACAGAGGCATCTATCACGAAAACTTCAACTTGGAGAAGCGTGACAAATTGCTCCGCGAACATCCGCACGACGTAGTTCAGGATCAGTGGCTGAAGCGTGAGCAGTGGTTCGTGCTGAGGGCTATCCGGCCCGGCATCAGTGCCCGTCAACTGGCGCACGAATACGGCATGGAAGAACTGCGCCACTATATCCAGCGGAGCCGACTGGCAATCGACAAGCTCCGTGGATGGGAATTTGCCGAAAAGAATATCTTTCCGAACAAATCGATCGCCGAGCTGAAATCGCTGGCTGCCGACACAGAAATCGCGAAAAGCAATATAACTCCTGCATAGCCTCGCATGCAGAGGGCATTGCGAGAATCGGCTTGTCCGCTCCCGTGCAGGCTTGCTGCCTTCGAGGCGCCAAACGACCAGAGGAAGTCTTATAGGCGGTCCCGCCGGCCGCGCGGCGGGATTCGACATGCTATCCTCCAGATGTCATAGCACCCGCAGTTCCACGCGGTTGAATGATTACAAAATGGCGGCGTGGCCTGCCTTGGCCTCGTCTCCCTCGGTGCACTGCCGCTTTGATGACAGTACCACCAGCCGAGCGTCGCATGCGAGTCTCCGCGCTCCAAACGGCGTATAATCGACTTAAATGGTAGCCACATTCAGCAGACAGGCGGAGCCGGTTGCGCGGCCTTCGCCGCGACCTCCAGGGCGCATGAAGCGGCGGCTGAGGGACTTCTGGCAACGGGTGAGCGATGGACTGGAAATCCGGGTGCTGTGGTCGCAGTTTTTCTCTGAAGCCCAAGAGAGTTACAGCCTCTACACCCGCGAGGTCGATTGGGACGCACTGAGAAGCGAGTCGCGCTTCCGGCGCATCCTGAAGACGATCAGCGCGCTGTTCTGGGCCATGCTGCTGAAGCTTTCTCCGGCGCGGCGCGTCTTTCTGCTGATTGCGCTGGTACTTGGAATCCTTTCACTGCCGCAAGGGGGTCCCAGCCACGCTGGCCCATATGTGTCTCCAGTGACTCCGCTGGCCATGCTCATCTTCTTGCTGGCACTGGAATTGGCCGACCGCGTCACCATGAAGCGCGATCTGGAGATTGCGCGTGAAATCCAGCGCTGGCTGGTTCCGAATGCACCGCCGCGGGTACCGGGGCTCGATCTCGCATTCAGTTCCCGGCCCGCCAACACGGTGGGCGGGGACTACTATGACGCCTTTCCGGTTGACTCGGACCTTCCTCCCGGCAAAGGCAATCCCCTGCTGATGGTAGTTGCCGATGTGGCGGGCAAGAGCGTCCCAGCGGCGCTGCTAATGGCCACTTTTCATGCCTGCTTGCGGTCCGTGGCTTCATCAGCGTCCTCACTGACCGACATCGTCACCCGCATGAACCGTTACGCCTGCGCCCACAGCCTGGAAGGGCGGCGCTTTACCACGGCGTTCTTTGCGGAATTTGATCCCACCACGCGTGTGCTGACCTACGTGCGCGCAGGACATAATGAACCCTTTCTAGCGCGCGCTTCGGGGCAATTCGAGCGCCTGGATGCTGGGGATCTTCCTCTGGGCATCAAGGCGAACGCGCCCTACCTCTCAACAGAAATCACTCTGGCATCCGGCGATCTGCTGCTGATTTACTCCGACGGGTTGATTGAAGCAGTGAACGAACGCGAAGAAGATTTCGGCGAGCAACGGGCGATTGAAATTCTGAGAACCGCGCCCCGGGAACCCGCCGAACAGACTTTGCAGCGGTTGCTGAGTGCCGTGCGTTCCTTTACGGGCACCCGCCGCCAGTATGACGACATTACGGCTCTTGTCGTCCGTTTGACATCATGACGCCACACGTTTCTCCCGCCCTTTTCAGGGCTGATCAATCAATCCTTTACTTTAGCAGGCTGCTGAAAAATCCAGAGCCTGAGCCGTAGCGGCGACTTTAGGTCGCCATAACTTCAGCCTTTTCAATCGATGTATGGCGGCATAAAGCCGCCGCTACACGTTTTTCAGCAACCTGTTAGAACACGGCTTGGGTGGCCCTCTGGAGGCTCCCAGGACATTTCTGGCCGCAGGCGCAGCGTAAGTCACCACACGCGCTCGTGATGAGTTGTGCCTCCCGCGCAGGACCAGCATCAAATGAATTAGAGCGGCTTCTAACCATCGAGAGTTCGCAGGTTTTTTCCATAGAATGTGCGGGAACTGGAGTCTGATATGGCGAAAGTCCGCGTTTCGGCACCAAAGATCGGACTGGTTCTGGCATTCCTCGCGGGGTCGCTCGTCGCAGGGCAGCCGCCTCCGATTTCGAACACAATTACGGGCGGCCAGTCTACCTATACAGCCCAGAAGGGAGACTCTTTGACAAGCGTGGGTGCGCGTTTCGGAATGGACGTCCCGGCGCTAACAGAACTGAACGGCCTTAAACCTATGGCATGGTTGAAGCTGGGCCAGATACTGCGCATCGACAACCCTCATGTCGTGCTCCGCGAACTCGATGAGGGCATCGTTATCAACATTCCGCAGCGGATGCTCTTCTATTTTCATTCCGGAGAACTTGTGGCCGCTTACCCGGTAGGCCTGGGACGGCGATCCTGGCCGACGCCGCAAGGCGACTTTCACGTGCTCGAAAAGGAAAAGAACAAGGCATGGATTGTGCCAGAATCGATCCAGGAGGAGATGCTGGCGAAGGGTGAGCCTGTCAGGGAAAGAGTCCCACCAGGACCCGACAATCCTCTGGGCCAGCACTGGATTCGCATTTCGTCCAGTTGCGGCATCCACGGCACCAATGCGCCAGCCAGCATCTATCACTTCCAGACGCATGGCTGCATTCGCCTGCTCCCGGAAAATATCGCGAGTCTTTTCAACGAGGTTCCAATCGGCACGCCCGTCAAGATTGTGTACCAGCCCGTTCTGCTGGCACGCTTGCCGGATGGAACACTCTACCTGGAAGTTCATCAGGACATTTACGGAAGGGCCTGCGACCCACTTGCAACGGTCAAACAGATCGCCAACGTCGCCGGGGCGAATTCCATGATAGACTGGCAAGAAGTCGTTAATCTAGTTGGGGAAAGGCGCGGGCTGGCTAAGGTGGTGAGCTTGCCCACACGAAAGGCTCCTTAAAGGTCCTCATGAAAAATACTGATTGCCCAGCACACTCCGAACTCCGCCAGGGCGTGAGTCGGCGCGACTTCGTCAAGCTGAGTTCCATCGCGACCGCAGCCGCGGCCGTACCCAGTGTGCTCCTTGGCCGGACAGCCACCGTCCATCCGGCGGAAAAGCGACTGGCTTTTTATAACTTGCATACCGGCGAGCACCTGAAAACTGTTTACTGGGCCAAAGGCCGCTACATTCCGGGAGCCTTGAAGGAAATCAACTGGATCCTGCGCGATTACCGCCGGAATGCGGTCAAGCCCATCCACTTGCGGCTGCTTGACTTACTGTATGAGCTCGACAGGAAACTTGAAACGCGCCAGCCGTTCCATATCATCTGCGGCTACAGAACGCCGGCAACCAACGAGTATCTGCGGGAGCACACGGCAGGGGTCGCAAAGCACAGCCTACACATGGAGGCGAAGGCGGTGGACATCCGCATCCCCGGATGCCACCTGGCCGCCTTGCAGAGAGCGGCACTGGCCATGCAGGATGGCGGCGTCGGGATCTATCCCATTTCCGATTTTGTTCATGTTGATGTCGGGCGTGTGCGCCACTGGACATTCCCGCCGGCAACACAGCGGGCCCGACAGTCCTGACATCAAACTTGGCGCGTGGCCTTGCGCCGGCGTCTTTCCGATTAACAAGCGGTATCACCCACTCACAATTCCCACTAACGCAGGGGAGCGAACAATGGCCGACGCAAAGACGATTCTTGTTACGGGGGCAACCGGCGCACAGGGAGGCGGGGTCGTTCGACATCTGTTGGAGGGCGGCAAATTCAAGATCCGCTGCCTTACGCGAAATCCTGAATCTGGAAAAGCCCGGACCCTGGAGCAGGCAGGCGTGGAAATCGCCCGCGGCGACCTAGGGGACCCCGAAAGTCTGCGGGCTGCGCTCGCGGGCTGCTACGGCGTGTTTGGCGTGACGAATTTCTGCGCGCATCTTCAGACAGAATCATTA
>JAKAWN010000200.1 GCA_021827245.1 Acidobacteriota bacterium
TCCGATCTCTGTATCCGTTCTTGTCCTACATGTTTTGCGATGAATGCAGACGGGAGCACTTCTTCTTATATAACTCCATCAGAGACGATGCGAGAGTCGCCTACTTGTCCTACGAATGTGGTCACACGATGGAAAGGGAAAACGGACTACACATTCGGAAGCGCTTGGAAGCCAGCTCGGTAGAATGGGTTTCCAGTAGTTAGTCACTCATAACTAGGGGGACTGGCCTGCTCAAGGCCAACGATGTAGGTGGTTCTTTTGCTGGATTTGGGGCTCTGACATTCGAGACTGGCGTTTTGCGGGCCTTCACTGGGCGTCGGTGGTCTAGTTAAGACTTTTGTGGCACGACGATCAGGCATGCGTCACTGCTGTTTACGCCGTTAAAAATCGGATTTCTACTGCCCGGAGATTTTTCGATGGCCAAAGATCCTGTTGTTCTGCCGCACAGCTTCTGCACCTTCCTCTACCCGTTTCACTTCAGAAGTGAAGATTTCGAGATTATCGCGGCCAGCCTAAAGAAAGACTCGTTCAAGGGACGTCCCGTCTGGATGCCCCACACCTTTCAGAACGAAGATTTATTGCCTCACGTTGCGGACTTCCTTAACTGTCCTGCCGACGAGGGTGCGTTGGCACAAAAGGCCACCGTCCTTTCATGGGACCTGCAAGGGGAGGCTCTGGGGCACCACGAATTCCTTGGAGCTCGGTGCGCATGGACCTGTGTGCACGGCAAAGGAGAGAGGAGGCTGACCTTGGTTTTTGAAGTGACCGAGGTCAATCTTACTCTTTTCAGAATTGGAATTGGCTTCCTCCACGTCCAGGTGAGGCCGGAGACAGTGGCTCCAGAGGTCTGGCAAGATTTTATTCATCTCTTCCGCTTCCTTGAGGGGAGCCGCAGCCCTGTTCTCCAAGCACGTCGCAGAGTAGGCAAGGATCAATGGGAGCCTTGCCGCCCTGGACTGCTCCCTCGCGGAGTACCGGGCGCCGACGAACCAGATACCTTCCATATGGCTGAAATAGTTAACACACTACTAAAACGGTACTTGTTAGTGGGTAGCGGCTCGCAGGCCGAGATCAGCGCGCGCCTCCGAAGCGTGTACATCAAGAGCCAGATGATCCCTTACGTGGGGCTGTTCATCAATGGCTATGTTGAAGAACACCGGATGCGGCTGCTCAACAGCATGAAGAATTTCTTTGAGTCAAAGCAAGTGCTAGATCCGGCACCGAATGATATCTCTCCGCTGAACCCTGACTACTTGCAGTATACAAGCTCATCCTGGTTTGTATTCTCGCTAGACGGTGCTTGTTTCCTAGCTTTCGATGCGCCTGACACGTCCTTCTTCAAGGAAAATCTTCCACACCACTTGGCACGGGACCAGTACTATCTTCTTTTTCTCTTAGTTCAACACCAGAGACTCGTTCTGATGGGCCTTTCCAATGAGGTTGCCGCATATTGGGGAGAACAAGATCCTGCACGCCGTGAGTCGCTCTTTGACGATCTGCGGGACCGGTTGCTTTTCTTTACCTCTAATGGATATTTTCATCAAGTTATGCAACGTGAGCATCATCATCGAGTATACAGAATGTGGCAGGAAAAGCTGCAAGTACATCAGTTGTACTCGGAGGTCGCCGGGGAGGTTCGCGACATTCACGAGCGATCGCTCCTCAAGGTTCAAGAGAGAACGCAAAAGCACGCGGACCGACTGAACAACATTCTATTTCTCCTAGCCCCTGTATCTATTGCTCTTGGCCTCGCTCAGACTATCGGCAGTTTTATAGCGGCCCCGGTGCCTGCTCCGCACCCTGCCCTGCATCTTGCCCTTCAGGTTGGCTTGGGTTCCGTGCTTGTAGGCTTTGGTCTCGGTCTCGGCATCGTCATGATCAGCTTGTTTTTCAAACGGCGATCAAGAAAGTGAGGAGCGCCATGATAGCGGTAACCACGCTTAGATTTCGGCGCCAGAACCTTGCTCCTTGGCGCGCGTCAACCTATAATGTCCCGCATCGCAGATGCGACATTTTGCAATCATTGAAATAAAATTGAATCGCATTGTTCATGCTGAGCCCTACTCGGACTCGGCATGCTTTCAGGGGTGACTAAAATGAGTGAATTACTGGAGCAGCGGAAGAAAGCCGCGATGGTGGCAAAGGATCCCACTATCCGGCGGTTTCTCCTGAGGGTTGGTGTTGGAGCGATCGTATTGTTCGGTGGGCTGTCGGCCTTATTGTGGTGGATTCTCCCGTGGCGTCCGCTTAAAGTCGTGTTTTGCTTCCTCAGTCTCTGGATTTTCTTAATCTTGCTTCTCGGATTGATCTTTTCAATTCTACCGACGACCGTACGCCCAAAGTCTTTCAGGCGCCTAGCGGCGTTCCTAGCGGTCTGGGTAACGGTCGCAATTTATTTCGTATCGAACCTAACCTTTCGGTGGTTGGTTGCGGGCGGAATTGCTTTACTTTTTATGGCGTTTGCATTTATCACGAGTTTGTCACGATTTCTTGTGGATTGGTATTTTCCGCGGCGAGTGTTCAAAGAGTACCAGAGGGGCCAGCCAGGGAAATGGGGGAGGATTGGCCTCGTTGTTCCGGAAAAAGGAATTGCCACCCGGTATGCTCGGCACCTTGCGAAAGAGCTTACGCGTGCCGCCACAGTGGGTCGCGGAATAAATCAAGGCTTTATGTTCGTGACAGCGGAGACGTTCGGTAGATTCTCTCCCGAACTCGAGCGATCGGCGGTGGAAAAGGTTCCGTGTCTCGTGGTCGTGAGGAGATCATACGGCGAAATTGACAGGGAGTTCGACAATGCCGTAGAAGAGTTCAACGGAGTTGCAGCTGGACTGATCTTTAGAGTGTTACTGATTCGCTCGGCCGACGATGTGGCCCAGATCCAGAATTGCAGGAGCATCGAAACACTTCCGTTCATGGTGTCTAACGAACAACGCGAGCGCGAAGAATTCAAGGAGATCATACCGGTAATCACCGGTCAGTTGACTACAACGGCCATTCCGATTGGTGAATCTGATGACAAGCTTCCTGCAGAGTTGCGAGCGACGATTTCCAAGATCGTCAGCCATGGTCTGCCGCCGCTGGCGAATTGCTATCTTAGGTTTCGGCTATCTAAGAGTAATGTCGAGCGGTTTCTGTGCTTGCTAGACTGTTTTGAGGTTCTGATTAGAGTTTCCGTGATTTACTCATTGGTTCAGCAGTGGACACATAATGGGAATTCGCTATTAGCCCAGCTCTATACCCAACTCAACCGCCCGGGCTTGGGCACTTGGCTCGATACATTAAGAAGGCTTAGCGCTGAGCCGGGGCAAGATGATCTGGCGCAAGCAATCTGCGCTTTCTGGAAACAGCCGTTGGCCGGCGCCCCCCGGCAACTGATCAGCGATGCCAGGGGTTCAGGCTTAGCTTATCCCGGAGATTTGCCACGGAGTCATCTCGGGTGGCTGGATTGGCTAGTTTGGCTGCGTAATTCTACGCGCGGCCATGGCGGTGTGGAAGAAGATCAGGTGGGTCCCATATGGCACGGGCTTCATGCAACGTTCCTCCGAATGGCACGAGGTCTCACTCCACTGATTGCAGATTCCAGTCTTGCCACCGCCCAACAAGATGGCAGCCTTGACTCGTGTTCGGGGTGGAATCGCGATCAACTGCCTGAATCAACTCAAGAGAATAAGCCGCCTCTCCCGGCCAATCCAGTTTTCATGGTTCGGAACGGCACTTCGGGGGACAACAAATCGCTCCTTCATCCGTTTATCATTAAGGCCGGCAAGGACTTTCTGATCTGGAACAGCGCCCGCGAGAACGCAATCGAGTATCTTGATTACGGCACAGGCCAGATACGTCAAATCAAGTCAGGTGACGTGAATCCATACAATCTCTGGCAACTTCGGAAGGCCAGCAGCTGACCGTGTGGAATTGGGGTTAGACAGGAGCGGTCGTAAGAGACTCCGCAGTCAGCGACGAGACAGGCCATATGATAGAGATTACAGAATTATCACTGCCATCTTTAGGGGAAAGGTTCGAGTGAGGGTTCATGAAGCGCTTGCGATTGGCGATTCAAAGTCCGTCGTCTTCCATGAAGAGCCCGAGAATCGGATGTAACAGCTTTCCCACAGCCCAGAAAATAGCGGTGGGCAAGATGACGGAGTAGCGAACTTCTTCGAAAGGTCTGTCAATGTGCACGCCGAACGGTTCGAGTAGGAGCTTCTCACGATTACTCCGCAATCTTGTACACTTTTGTAATTGGAAAACCACCATTGCCACTCTCGGTCGAACGGATAAAGCAATCCACAATACTCCGCCGAAGAAAGCCGGTCGTGACCGGAAACCCCGGTGGGTGGCAAACTCTCAACACGCACTGTTCGCTCGCATGGCAGGTGCTCCAATTGAGGCTTCTGAATGAGAATCGATTTGACTATCCCCCAGAAACCCGTGAGTCTCCGCCCCATGGCTGCTAACGACGCGAGTCAAGTGGCGAAGTGGGTAGACCAAGGCCGAAGCGAAGGTGTCTTCCTACGTGGTACCCATCTAAGCGTGCACTCTGTCCTCCAATACCAGAGCAAGATGCAACAATCTGGTTGGAATTACCGTTGTCAAGTCATCGAGTTCGCAAACGCCGGGGTAGGATATGTGGACTATCGCCATCTACGAACCATCGGGGAAATACTAGGAATTTACTTGGAGCCATGGGCGCGACGTAAGGGGGTGGGTGAATATGCGCTTCATTGGGTGCTTGCTGCCCTCCGCGATGTAGGATGCCAGAAAGTGCGAGGGGAGGTCTATGATCACAATTCCGCGTCAATTCAGACTATCCGCGCAGCAGGGTTCAAACTCTCATCCTCAGGTCATCGAATTGAAGACAACAGACGCGTCTTGGCCTACTATCGCTATCTGAGCCCCTATCCTCGTCTGACACCTTACTCGGAACAGTTTCGTACACTCCATGGCAGAAACCAGTATCTCCGGCTTGCGGCTCTTGCCGAAGTCCTAATTCGGCGGATTCGTGCGGTGAAGTCCGTGGATGTAATTCTAGGATTGGGTGCGCTCTCTCGCGGTTTCGCAGACGAGTTTTCAGACCTAGACTTGGCGGTGCTTGGTCACGGTTCCGAAATTCGCGGGTTCTGGCGCGGGGAACGATGGTTAGCGGGTCTCAGCGTTGACGTATATCCAGTGGACACAAAAATTGCGCCACCCTGTCGATGGGACGAGTCGCGTCGCCAAGCTTTCGGGGAGGGTGTAGTACTGTTTGCGCGAAACACAGCCCTCCTCCGCGACATCGAGCATTGGGTTCGTCTCAGGGATAATGAAAGGGTAGAAAAGATTAAAGAGCTAATCTTTCATATTGGCTGGATCGGGTTCGAACCACGCACGTGGTTCGGCCGCGAAAAGCACGGGTACGTGTGGTCCTTGCCATTTGACTTATGGGTTCGCCGGGGGGATATTGCGTCAGCACATTTGACAGTTGATTACGCCCTCGACTACGCCATCCGATTGCTATTCTTGACAAACGGCAGCCTTGTTCCTGATCCGAAGTGGCGCCGGTTCTTGGCGAACGGGCTCCCGTGGTTGCCCCCCAAATTCGGAGGAATGCTTACGCGCGCCGAACTTGGCACTCGCGACCACCGAGGCTTCTTCGCACGTGCGCAATCTGTTCTTACGATCATCGAAGGAACGATCCGTCATTTGGAGAAGGAAGGTGTGATACGGGGAGATATATACAATGATTATCTGCGGAACTCCACCGACTACGACCCCATGATTTGAATAGAATGCAAATCGAGCATCCCGCTATACCAGCTATCAAGGCATTTCGCTCGGCAGGAAACCCTGTCGACCGCGTCGACGCCCTCTTTCTTGGTTTCGAGCTCCTACTCCGCATTGACGCCCTTATACTCGCGTCCACTTATTTAAGCACGCCTGAATGTCGCGACGACAAGGTTCGTACGTTGCTGCTCTCACGCAGGTTTGAGCTTGGGAATTGGTACGACCTTCTTCGAACTCTCATATCGGTGGTTCCTGCCGGGTTTCATCCTGACCTGAAGGATTGGTTTTCATTAATGAAGAAGGGGAAAGCACAATCAACGCTCGAACGGCTCATTAGCTGGCGGAACCTGAGAACCCACAGCGAGAACCGAACAGATCCTCAGTTCATTACAGACGTATTGGCAAAAGGGAGTGTTCTGTTTGAAGAATGCCTTTTAGCCCACCCAGTTCTGGCTGAATTCCAGGGACGCAGTGACGGTCGCATTCTGACGGAAAGCGGTCAAACCTGTATGAACTGTACCCCATTCCTGCTTGCTGGAGATCTAATCGGAGAGCCGAGAAGTCTGCTCATATATCGTGGGGCCTCAGCTAACAACTTAAGTTATGCATCTGTTTCTGGCGGTGAGTTTAGGAGTTGCGACCATTATGAGACCCTGGTTGCTTGTTTAAGAAAGAAGATCTCGCTGCTTGAGCGCATTGATTCGACGGCCCCGCCCGATGTTTTTAACGAGCGGGCCCGCGATGTAACACAGCGTACAATTCGGCGGTTAATTGACCTGAAAATCTTTCGACCTGAGCACATGGTGCAACGGATTGAAGCCGACGCGGCGTTCGAGGCCTTTTTGGCGGGAGACCGGCCTTTGCTTATGGTTTCGGGCCTCGAAGGAAGTGGCAAGACTAGTTGGCTTTGCCAGATCGCCAGTGGGCGCTTAGCCAATGGCAGGGCTGCGTTTCTTGAGACTGCGGATCGGTTGCCAATCCCTGTTTTGCCTGATTCGCTCGCAACCGTTCTGAAGTCGGATGGTGAGATTGCACCCGCGCTCGATCGTATCGGTGTTGTTTCAACGGACGGACGGTCGATGTTCGCAATAGACGACGTGGGCTGTTGTGGTCAAGAGGATCAGATCTTGCTTTCGCTTTTTCGGTGGGTTGAAGGACTGACTCAATCCTCGTCCATCAGACTAGTTGTCACGGCCCGGTCGGACAGGCTTTTGGATTTCTTCGATCGGCATCCGAGCGCGCTGCCGTTACACCTCGTTCGTGAATTTCAGATGCCCACTCTCAGTCAGAATGAACTGCTGGAACTAGCTGACAAATTACCAATCCGATTAGGAACTGACGAATGTGAAGAAATTAGTCGAAGACATGAGATTGTCCTTCGATTGGAAGAAATTGGCGATGCATCAGCCAGGCTTCCAGGCCTCGTGACGACAATCCTAGAATCTGCTGATACCCATACGTGGCAGGCTGGATTCTCGGTTGCCGCAATCTATACGGAGATTTTTCGACAAAAGGTGCTAGGAATTACCAAAGTGCAGGGGTTACCGAAAACCCCAGGGTGCGCTAAAGTTGTCCGGAGAATCGCCGAATTCCTTCTACTCGACGGTGCAAGCAGAATTCCCATCGATGACATACGGTTGGAGAGCGCAAATTTAATTGAGAAGGAAACAGGAGAACGCTCCCAGAATTACGCCTCACTTGTTGCCAATTCCGTTCTCGTAGAGTCCTTTGAAGACTTCATGACTTATGTTTCTTTTGCAGACCCTCGTTTTTTCGAGTACATTGCTGCGTTGGGCATCGGACCCAACTTGCCGAATTCCTTGGGCGAACTTTGTCAGAAGACCGCATCGTTCCCCCCTGCTCTACCAGTTGCGGCCTTCGTCGTGGCTAGGTCTCACCACGCTCTCAGTCCTCCCATGGTGGCCGGAGACCTTTTGGCTCTCTCTGTATTTCGGCATCAACTGCTATTAGAGATCGCGTTCGTTGATCCGGTCTCGTTCCTGGCAATTCTAGATGAGGTCGCTTGTCTAGATCTGAATGAGGCTCATGCTCTTGTCGAATCACTTATCGATCGCGGCGAGGCTCGACTCGCATTGCGCGCATCTCAGATTTTGGTCGAGCGCTCAACAAAAAGTGCCGAGTTGATGGCCAATGCTCATTTTCTCCGGGCGCGGGCGTTTTACGAAGTTGATGATTACGAAGGCGTGCAAACGGAGCTTTTTCACCTCGGCCCCACCCGCTCCCGTGCTTCTCTCCTATTAGAGGCAGAAACCCATGTGGCGAGAGGTGATTTTGAGCGTGCGCGCGTTGCGTATGACGCAGCCATCGACTCAGCCGAACTCGTGATGGCGCAAAGGGGAGCCGCACTCCGGGGCCTGGGGTATGCGCTTGGCCGGATGGGCCACATAATCGAAGCCAAACAGAGATTGACAGAGGCAATCGAGATTCTTACTTCTTTGGGGGATACACCCGCGCTAGCCGAGGCATACGGAGATTTCGGTGAACTACTGGGGAAGGATGGCCAAATACTTGAGGCACGAGAAAGGCTAGAAATGAGCCGTTCCATTAACGTGCGCTTGGGGCGTATTGGTGGGGTTGCGATAACCGAGGGTCTTCTTGCTGAACTCGATCTCGCTGAGCGAAAACCTGAATTGGCGAAGACACGACTCCAGAGCGCGCTGATTGTCGCCCGTCGATTAAACTACCGTTGGCGGGTGGCTTGGATTCTCCAAAGGCTAGCAGAGGCACATCGGCAATCTGGCCGTTTCGAAGAAGCCGTCTCGACCGCTGATGAAGCCAAGAAACTATTCGATGCCTTGGGGTCGAAACGGCAGTAACTCCCCAACGAGTCGCCTGGTTCAATCTGATGTCGCGGCGAAGCTTTGAGGAAGTGAGCCTCCCCGTTTGGATCCTTTCCGGCACGATTGTTGTGACCAGCCCGAAGCGCAGCGCGTGAAGCGCTTGAGGGGCTTGTCCGGATATTAGGGTCAATGGTGGAAGAGGCTCGTTACCCACCAACTTCGGTGTGCAATCGACGACACCTATTTCTTCTGGGCTTCAATAAGCCGGTCTTAATATGACCGAAGAGGATAGATTGGGGAGACATGGAAGACCTAAAATCAATTTTCGGCGTGCTGAACGATGTTAACCGCGAGGTTGGTGGGATTATTAGGCCTCGGCGGTCACCCAAAACCGGCCATTGATGGTCACCTGAAAACCGGCCAACGGAGATAAGCTCCGGGACATTGACTCCGGCGCGAGGATTTGTACCCTCGGTCGGCATGGCCAATGTCTTGAGTGAAGATAAAAAACAGCAAGTCATAGCTTTGGGACGCCTCGGCTGGTCGCTGCGACGGATCGAACGCTCCACCGGCGTGCGCCGCGAGACCGCCAGCACCTATCTGAAAGCGGCCGGCATTGAGGTGCGACCGCCGGGCGGATGGGGGCGGCGGAAGGCTTCAAAACCGTCCAATCCCGTGGCCTCCGACGTGGCCGTTTCAAAACCGGCCATATAGGTGATCACCGACTTTGGCGCGGTAAATTCAGCCTCTGCGGCGTCCCCTGACCTTCATCCACCATCATCCACCCCTGATCCGACATCGAAAACGAACCCGGCAAAACCGGCCATTCCGGTGACCGCCGACTCCGAGCGTCCGACTCGCGGTCCCACCGCCAGCGCCTCGGAACCTTACCGCGAGCTGATCGAGTTGGCGCTTGCCCGCGGCCGCAACGCTGTGGCCATCTGGCAGGATCTGGTCTCCGAGAACGGCTTCACCAGTGGCTATCAAAGCGTCAGACGCTTCGTGCGCCGGCTACGCGGCGCGCAGACGCCCGAAGCTCATCCGGTGATCGTGACCGAGCCCGGCCAGGAAGCTCAGGTGGATTACGGCTCCGGTCCCATGGTGCGCGATCCGCAGTCGGGCAAGTATCGGCGCACTCGCCTGTTCGTGATGACCTTGGGGTACAGCCGCAAGGCAGTCCGCCTACTGGTGTTCCGCTCCAACTCGCGCACCTGGGCGGAACTGCACGAGAAAGCCTTTCGCCGACTGGGTGGCGCCGCGCGTGTGGTGGTGCTCGATAATCTACGCGAGGGCGTGCTGGTCCCCGACGTTTACGATCCCACGCTCAACCCCCTTTACCGTGACGTGCTGGCTCACTACGGCGTCGTGGCCATGCCGTGCCGAATCCAGGATCCGAATCGAAAAGGAAAAGTCGAGTCCGGGGTCGGCCACGCGCAGCGAACGCCGCTCAAGGGCCTGCGCTTCGAGAGTCTGGAAGAAGCTCAGGCTTATCTAGATCGCTGGGAAGCGCACTGGGCGGACACACGTATCCACGGCACCACTAAGCGGCAGGTCGCCGCCATGTTCGCCGAAGAAAAACCGGCGCTTGTGCCCTTACCGCTCGAACCCTTCCGCTACTACCAGTACGGCCAGCGCACCGTGCATCTGGACGGCTGCGTTGAGGTCGAAGCGGCTTACTACGGCGCGCCGCCCGGTTGGATCGGACGCCTGGTCAACGTGCAGTGGAACGACTTCTATGTGCGCCTGCTCGATCCCCGCACCGGCCAACTCCTGCGCGAGCACGTCCGCCAGAAACGCGGCGGCTACCGCATCCAGCAGGAAGATTATCCGAAGCGCACGCCGCTCTCGACCCGGCAGTTGCTGGCGCGAGCCGAGCGCGCCGGCACGCACATCGGCGCCTTCTGTCAGGCGATTCATCAGGAGCAAGGCGAATTGGGCGTGCGCCGCATGCTGGGCGTACTCGCCCTGGCCAAAAAATACGGTCTCGCCGCCGTCCAAGAAGCCTGCGCGACGGCGCTCGAACTCGATGTTCACGAATACCGCTTCGTGCGCCGCTATCTGGAGCGGCGTCCCCAAGCGCTCCTCAGCTTGCAGCAGATTGATCCGCTGATCCGCGAACTCACCCACTACTGCGATCTCATCCAGCAGCGCCTCGAAGAACAAGACAAGCAGGGTTCGCTTTTCGAAACGGACGAATCGCAGGCTTCCGAGGAGGTGCGCTCGTGAGGAGAAACATCTCTGGGGCTTTGCCCCAGACCCCAGGATTTATCGCTTTCTGGCCAGGATGGATCTGGACGGCGGGAGCGAGCTGCGCCCGCTCCCCATCCATCCCGGCCCCGGGGTCGGCGCTCGGGTCGCATCCCTGCGTCGCCCTATCCTCCGCCCCGGCCACCGTGGAGTTTAACTCAACTGAAAGAAGGGAGACGCAATGAATCTGGTTGAACTCGATCGTGCTTTACGGCAACTGCGACTCGGCGGCATGGCCTCGGTGCTCGAAACCCGCCTGCGTCAGGCCCAGGCTGAACAGATGGCCCCGTTGGATCTGATCTCCTGCCTGGTTACCGACGAACTCACGCGCCGCGCCGACCGGCTCCTGGAGCGCCGGCGTAAGCAGGCCCAGTTCCGCGACCCGCTGAAGACCCTCGACAACTTCGATTTCACCTTCAACAAGAAGATGAATCGCAGCTTGGTCTTCGAGCTGGCCACCGGCGCCTTCATCGCCCGGCATGAGGACGCGCTATTCTTGGGCCCGCCGGGTACCGGCAAAAGTCACTTGGCCCAGGCCATCGGCCAGGCCGTCATTCAACAAGGCTATCGCGTCCTCTACCGCGAGACCCATGCGCTGCTGGATGATCTCGCCGAAGCCACGCTGGACGGCGAGCGCAAAGAATGCCTGGAGCGGCTGGTGACCGTGCCGCTGCTCATCATTGATGATTTCGGGATGCGCAAGCTGCCCTTGACCGCCGCCGAAGAGCTGCTCGAAATCATCATGCGCCGCTACGAGCGGACCAGCACGCTCGTGACTTCGAACCGCCCCGTCGAGGATTGGGGCAAGCTGCTGGGCGACGCTGCCGCCACTAGCCTGGATTTCCACGGAAAACCTTTCGCCTAAGAATTTAGTCGCCCAGCACCAGGGGATCGTCAGTTTCTGAAGCAATATCCTTTGTCGTAAAGCATCTGCCTGACGATATTCGCTAATTCACTTAGCAATATGGTGCGCT
>JAKAWN010000201.1:0-5521 GCA_021827245.1 Acidobacteriota bacterium
CGATCTGATGTGGTGTCTTTTTCGACCGACCTGCCGAGCCTGACGCGGTGGGGACGTCCGCTGTTATTGGGCCCGGGTTCAATTCGCGTCGCCCACACGGAGCACGAGTGCATACGGAAATCCGACCTGGTGCGTGCGGTTGAACTCTACGCACGCCTGGTAAGAGAATTGAAGAGTCGCGCTTGACAGGCCAGTCACAGGCGAGACCTTTACATGCTGTGCTAAGCGAGCGATAGAGAGAAAAGCGTTATGAAAAAAGTTGAAGTTGGAATCCTGGGAGCCACGGGAATGGTGGGCCAGCGGTTTGTGAGCATGCTGGAGCATCACCCGTGGTTTGAAGCGGTTTGGCTTGCGGCGTCTGACCGTTCGGCCGGAAAGAAATACGCAGAGGCATGCAACTGGCGCCTTCGGCGCCCCATGCCTCCCGGAGCGTGCGGCATGGAGGTGCGCGAGTGCAAGCCGGGCCACGCTCCGCAATTGATCTTTTCGTCGCTCGACTCCAAGGTGGCGGGCGAAGTGGAGAAAGAGTTTGCGCGGGCCGGCCATGTCGTGGTGTCCAATTCCTCCAACCATCGCATGGATGCTGATGTGCCGCTGCTGATTCCGGAAGTGAATCCGGACCACCTGGCTTTGGTGCGGACACAGCGCAAGGTGCGCGGCTGGAAGGGCATGATCGTCACTAATCCCAATTGCACCACTGTGGGACTCGTAATTTCACTCGCGCCGCTCGATCGAGCGTTTGGCCTGGATAAAGTTCTTGTGACCAGCATGCAGGCTGTCTCCGGTGCCGGGTATCCGGGCGTCCCGACGCTCGACATCCTGGGCAATGTCATCCCGCACATCTCCGGTGAAGAAGAGAAGGTGGAACGCGAGGCTCACAAACTGCTGGGCAAGCTGAATGACGGGCAGATTACCAAAGGAGATTTTGTGGTAAGCGCGCACTGCAACCGCGTTCTGGTAGAAGACGGCCACACAGAAGCTGTTTCACTCTCGTTGCGGTCCGAAGCGAAACTGGAAGACTTGATTGAAGCCTGGAAAAAATTCCGTTCCGTCCCCCAGGAGCGCGGACTGCCGACTGCGCCCAAACATCCAGTTATCGTACGTGAGGAGCACGACCGGCCTCAGCCGAAATTCGACGTCGACGTCGAGGGCGGGATGGCGGCGGTGATCGGGCGCGCGCGGCTGTGCCCAGTGCTGCAATTCAAATACACCACAGTGAGCCACAACACGATTAGGGGCGCGGCCGGTGCGGCTCTGCTGAACGCTGAACTGATGAAGTCCGAAGGGTATCTGGATTAGTGAAGCAGGGTAGCGAAGGCTCTCGGGTCCCAGATACTCCGCGGCTCCTTGCGGTTTGAAACAAGGAGCCGCTGAGCCCGAAAACTCCAGACTTTACGCTATCCGTTGAACCCATCAGCGCTGGAATATCGTCATGAATACACCTTCTGCTGATCCTCAAACTCAACGCAATCTGAACCTGGCCCTGCTTGGCCACGGAAAGACAGGAAGCGTGGTTGCGCGTCTGGCGCCTGAACGTGGCTTCGACTTGCGGCTGATCCTCACGATCGAATCGAACCCGGGCGGCGTGGCCATCACAGAAGAGAATTTTCGAGGCATCGATGTTGCTATCGACTTCACCGCGCCAGATGTTGTGGTCGATAACCTTCGCCGCGTTGCCGCGCTGGGTGTCAACCTGGTGGTAGGGACTACGGGCTGGAATGACCGGCTTGCGGAAGTGGAGCAGATTGTCGAGAAGAACGGAATCGGTCTTGTTTACGCGGCCAACTTTTCGATCGGCGTACAGCTCTTTTACCGGCTGGCCAGCGCGGCCGCAAAAATTTTCGCCTCTTATCCGATGTACGAACCCTATATCGTCGAAGCCCACCACAAGTTCAAGAAGGATGCGCCCTCGGGCACCGCGCTTGAATTGAAGCGGCGCGTTCAATCCTGTTTGCCTTCCCGCGAGATTCCGACCTCCAGCATTCGCGGTGGTTACATTCCCGGGATGCACGAGTTGGGGTTTGATTCCGAAGCCGACACGGTGCTTGTCCGGCACAATGCTCGCAGCCGCCAGGGATTTGCCGAGGGGGCCCTTTATGCTGCCCGCTGGATAGTTGGCAAAAAGGGGATGTTCCCCTTTGATCAAATTCTGCAAGAACAGCAGTAGCGGCAGCAACTCTTGTCTTTTATAATCGTATTCTCCATGGAAACCACTTGTCTCCGAAGGAGGCTTTATGAGCTTGGATCTTCGAGGCTGCGGCACAGCCTTGGTAACTCCTTTTTCAGATGATGGCACACTGGACGTCGACGCGCTCAGGAGCCTGGTTGAATTTCAGCTCAGCGAGGGCATTGACTTCCTGGTCCCGTGCGGAACCACGGGGGAAGCTCCCACGCTGGAGCACGAAGAGTATCTGGGAGTGATCCGCGTGGTGACCCAGGAAGCCGGTGGAAAAATTCCCGTCATTGCGGGCGCGGGCGGGAACAATACCAGAAAGATCTGCGGCCTGGTGCAGGACATTCAGGCGCTGGGCGTCCAGGGAATCCTTTCTGTTGCTCCTTATTACAACAAGCCGACCCAAGAAGGCCTATACCAGCATTTCAAGACGATTGCCGAGTCGACTGAACTGCCGGTGATACTCTATAACGTGCCCTCGCGAACATCATCAAACATCGAGCCGGCAACGGTGGCCCGCCTGGCCCAGATCCCCAACATCATCGGCATCAAGGAAGCGTCCGGTAGCATTACACAGCAGATGGAGGTCCTGCGGATGGTTCCCTCGAGCTTCAAAGTGCTCTCCGGAGACGACGCTTTTACGTTCCCGCTGATGGCGCTCGGTGGGGCGGGATTGATCTCCGTCATCTCGAATGAAATTCCGAATCAGATGACGAAGCTGGTCCACCTTCTGCTTGACGGAAAATACGACGACGCGCGGAAGCTCAACGCCAAGCTCCTTCCTCTGATGAAGGCCAATTTCATCGAGACGAATCCTATCCCCGTGAAGGCGGCTCTGGCCATGATGGGAAAGATCAAAGAAGTCTACCGCCTGCCGATGTGCGCGATGAAGCCAGAAAATCGCGCCAGCCTGGAAAAAGCTCTGGCCGAGCAGGGGCTGCTTCAAACCCAAAGAGTATGATTGATCCCTAGAACTTGGGCTTGCAGTCGTTGTTCCATCATTCGACGTTGCGGATTCTTCTGACGAAGCAGACAGAGGCCACAACGTCAGATGGGGAACGGCTCGCGACAAGGTTTCAATGGCTTATGAAAATTCAACAGCAGATTGAAGAGCTTTTTGCGCGGCAGTCGGATCAATACGGGGAGGAATATTTCACTGCCTTCGAGGAATTCAAAAAGGTTTTGAATGAGGGGCATGTGCGTGCCGCCGAGCCCGATGACCGGTCGCCCACTGGGTGGAAGGTGAACGCTTGGGTCAAGAAGGGCATTCTACTTGGTTTTCGGATTGGGCGGGTCGTGGAAATGCCGCCTACGAGTTTCCAGTTTCGCGATAAACAAACATATCCGCTGAAGCATATTCCGGCGGGTCAAAATGTCCGCGTGGTACCCGGCGGATCATCGATCCGCGACGGCTGCTATATCGGTAAGAACGTGACCTGCATGCCACCGATGTACGTGAATGCAGGTGCTTATGTAGACGACGGAACGATGATCGATTCTCACGCCTTGGTCGGTTCCTGTGCCCAGATCGGCAAACGATGCCACCTCTCGGCGGCGGCACAGATCGGTGGAGTGTTGGAGCCGGTTGGCGCACTGCCTGTGGTTATCGAAGACGACGTTATGGTGGGAGGCAATTGCGGCGTCTACGAAGGCACCCTGGTTCGCAAAGAAGCCGTTCTGGCCGCCGGAACCATCTTGACGGGGTCAACACCCGTCTATGATCTTGTCCGGGAGACGGTTTATCGCCGTGAAGGGGATCGCCCGTTGATGATCCCTTCTGGTGCGGTGGTAGTTCCCGGAGCCCGTGCGGTGACGCGGGGACGTGGGAAAGACTGGATGCTCTCTCTTTATGCGCCGGTCATCATTAAGTACCGTGATGAAAAAACGGATCAGGCCGTGAAACTTGAAGAATTGCTTCGATGAGGCCAAGCGAATTGGAAAATCCTAATGTTGCCTACACATCGAGGGTCCGTATTGAACGGCAAATCGGTCCCCTTCGGCTTGCTTATCTGCCTGCCGAAAAAGACCCCGTCGTGTTCAGCGTCCATTCCGAAGTTGCCGCGCACTACAAGGTCCCGCCTGACAAACTTCCCCCTCGTGCGACGACTCTTGACTACGTTGTTGCGGCGGCAAGTGGGTGACCGACCGGCACTTTTGGCGGTGCGCTGGAAGCGCGCCAAATTGACGCCAGCAACGGCAGGCTGATTTCTGAAATCACCGGTGAAATCGAACGAGACGGAAACGTTCTGGTCATCCGCCGCATCCACGCGCATTACAAACTGCGGGCCCCGGAAGCCCATCGCGAGACTATTGAGCGCGTGCACGCCGTCCAGGCCGACCGTTGCCCGGTGGCCCGTTCGATTAAGGCTGCGATCGATATCTCCACTTCTTTTGATCTGGTTGACTAACGACGCCAACTGCTTGGCGGGGCATGCTTTTGCGGCTCTCACCGGGAGGTTGGTGCCAGATTCCTCGTGCCTTTGGAGCGACATGGGCGCTGATCACTGTTTTGCAGAACGCCTAACCAGCATAAGCGGTCTCTATCCACTGCATAAAAATTTCGAATTTCACAACTGAGGGACAGGACGCCTATCCTTGATGGATAAGGATAAATATCATGAGACCGCTTTCGCTTTTGGTAAAGGTACCTGCATCCGTGGGGAATTTCGGAGGCGCTGTGGACTGTGCGGCGCTGACGATTGACGCCATGTTTAATGTGAAAGTAACGCCCAGGACGGATGGCCGTGTGGGCATTCGATACTTCGGAGAAAAGGGCAAGCGCATCCCACGAGACAGATCTAACCTGGTGGTTCGGGCAATGGAAGCCGCGCTCCACTTGAGGGGACTGGAATTCACGGGAGCGGACTTCGAAGTCTACAACTCCATACCGGTGGGCGTGGGACTGGGATCGAGCACTGCGGCGGTGCTGGCGGGACTGATTGCAGCGGACCGCCTTTACGCTCTTGGGCTCAATGAGAAGACCGTTTTCGACTTGGCGCGGATTTACGAATCCAGATTGGATAATCTGTACGCTGCATGGCATGGTGGATTCGTTGCTTGCACAGGATCGCAACACTACCCTATCCTGCGCAGGACGTTCGTGCCTGGAGATTTCATCTTGAGCGTGGTCACTCCAGAATCGAAGCCGGGCCTTGCCATTACTGAAACTCAAAGGCAGGCAGGTCTCGCGGGCCAAGATCAATCCGTCAATCTCGATCGTGCTCGCGTGCTTGCAGACCTCTTCACTCGGTCGAAGAAAAATGCTGAGGCGGGCCTGCAACCGACGCTGCCTCCTTCCTACCGGAAAGTTGTGCCAGGCCTGGAAGAGGTGCTCAAAATCCGTGCGGA
>JAKAWN010000201.1:5531-11723 GCA_021827245.1 Acidobacteriota bacterium
CATAATAATTTGTCTGAATAAAAATACTTTGCCAAAATCCAAACGGACAATGTGATGCTAGTCTTCGTATGCGGATCAGGACCGGCCATCGGGATATTGAGCCATGCAAATCCGGATGAGACCATCCGTGCGGTGCGTCAACGCTTCCTTGACTTTGGAGTTTCGTCGACTTGCGGATTATTCCGGCCAACTAATGCTGGCGCACTCGAACTGAATGCTGTGGCGCCTCACATTACTCTTCCCGTCTTGCGATTGACGGAAACTCAAACACGTGGACCGGCATCATAATTCTTCCTGGACTTGCCCCTTAAGGTAGTGAACTTGAGGGGATGCCCAAAACCACCCCGCTTGCCATTTCGAGAAACAGAAACCTGCGACGTATCTAAGTCGGGTGAGAGGTTTTTTGCTCCGCTCAATTAAACCCTCGGAAGCGTCATTCATTGGTGGCTTCCAGTGATGGTCACGAGCCTATGCGAATCCCGATGCGCGAATTGGTTTGACCGCCTGGAAATGTCTCTGCTATCGTAACGATTTGCATCTTTGTTGGAGAGAGCTTCTAAGTAATGGGGAACGTTAAAGTTACCCTGCCTGACGGTACCAGTAAAGAATTTCCGCAGGGAACGACTGCGCGTGAGGTTGCTCAGTCGATCGGGATTGGACTTGCGAAGGTTGCCCTTGCCGCTAAGGTAGACGGCAGCCTAGTGGATCTTACTGCACCTCTGGAAACCGACGCTCAGTTCCAGGTGATCACTCCCAATTCGCCGGAAGGCCTGACGATCTACCGGCATTCTTCCGCACACCTTCTGGCGGCCGCGGTTCTTGAGCTTTTTCCTGACGCGCATCCCGGCATCGGGCCTCCCACCGACACGGGATTTTTTTACGACTTCTATCGCGAAAAGCCCTTTACTGAGGCGGACCTTGCCAGGATTGAGGCCAAGATGAAGGAACTGGCCGATGCCGACCTGCCTTACGAACGGGTCTATTTCCCAAAGGAAGAAGGCCTGAAGGTTTTTGACCGGATGGGCGAGTTCCTCAAGTGCGAACTCATCCGCGAAAAAGCAGAGCCAGTTTTTTCCGCGTACCGGACGGGCAAGTTTCTGGACTTCTGCCGTGGCCCACATATTCCTTCAACCGGGCGAATCAAGGCCTTCAAACTCCTGAGCGTTGCCGGAGCGCATTGGAAGGGCGACGAAAGTTCCCATCCTATGCAGCGGATTTACGGCACCGCATTCTTCTCCAAGAAAGAACTGGACGACTTTCTAACCCAGATCGAGGAGGCCAAGAAACGCGACCATCGGAGGCTTGGCAAAGAACTTGATCTGTTCAGCATTCAGGATGACGCCGGTCCCGGACTCATCTTCTGGCATCCTAAGGGCGGGATCATTCGCAGAGAGATCGAAGACTGGCTGCGTAACGAACTGGTCAGTCGCGGTTACGATACCGTTTATACGCCCCACGCCATGCGGCTCCATTTATGGGAGACCAGCGGCCACGCGAATTTCTATCGCGAAAACATGTTCGGGCCCATGGAAGTGGAAAACGACCGTTACCAGCTGAAGCCCATGAATTGCCCGGGCCACATTCTGATCTATAAAGACCGGCGGCGCAGCTACCGCGAACTGCCTATGCGCCTGGCGGAACTCGGCACTGTTTACCGCTACGAGCGCTCAGGGGTGATGCACGGCCTGTTGCGAGTGCGTGGTTTCACACAGGACGATGCTCATATCTTTTGCATGCCAGAGCAACTCGAAAGCGAGGTCCAAGGTTGTATCGAGTTCGCTTTTCTGGTGCTGAAGACTTTCGGGTTTGACCGTTATGAAGTAGAACTCTCCGCACGCGACCCCCAGCACGCGGAGCATTACGCAGGCACTGTTGAGGAGTGGAACTTGGCCGAAGGGGGATTGATCAACACGCTCCGGCGGATGAACATTCCATACAAATACATGCCGGGCGAAGCAGTGTTTTACGGCCCCAAAATTGACATCAAGCTAGTGGACGCCATTGGCCGGCCCTGGCAGTTGACAACGGTCCAATTTGACTTTAATCTACCGAGGCGTTTCGGACTTGAATACACGGCTGCGGACGGCAGGCCCCACACCCCTGTCATGGTGCATCGGGCGCTGCTGGGCTCCGTTGAAAGGTTTTTTGGTGTCCTGATCGAGCACTACGCGGGAGCTTTTCCCGTTTGGCTTTCGCCTGTGCAGGCGACCGTGCTGCCGATCAGCGAGAAGCACATCGATTACGCACGCAAAGTCACGGAGGAGTTGTCTCAGGCGCATATTCGTGCGCAACTTGACGACCGGAACGAGAAGCTGAACGCCCGGATCCGCGACGCTCAACTGCAGCGAATTCCTTTTATGCTGGTTGTGGGAGATCGGGAGATGCAGCAGGAAGGGATAGCTGTGCGACGGCGGGATACCGGTGATTCCGGGTTTCGACCACTTGGGGAGTTTAAATCTTACCTTCGAGAACTTATCGACACACGAGCTAATAAATGGTAAGCTTCTGATAGTGGATGAGAAAACATACACATTCCTGAAAGCAAGAAGCACTTAAACTATTTTGGCTTATGATGGTCCGATGGACGAGGAGGGCTATTTATCAGCGGGAATTACGTACGAATCAATGATAGAATTCGCGCCCGGGAAATTCGCCTGATCGATGAGGATGGGAAACAGGTTGGGGTGATGCCGCCATTTGAGGCCTTGAAGATCGCCCGGGGACAAGGTCTTGACTTGGTGGAAGTGGCGCCTCAGGCAAACCCGCCCGTTTGCCGCATTATCAATTACGGAAAATATCAGTATCAACTGAGCAAGCGGCAGCACGAAGCTCGCAAGCATCAAAAGGCAGCCGGATTAAAAGAAGTTAAGATGCGTCCGCGCATCTCGGTGCACGATTATGAGACCAAGCGGAATCGCATCATTGAGTTTTTGAAGGAAGGATCCAAGGTCAAGGCTGCTATCACTTTTCGCGGGCGCGAAAACGCGCATCGCGATCTGGGCTGGGAAATGATGAGGCGGTTGGCCGAAGATCTGGGCGAGATCGGGCAGTTGGAGATCGGCCCAAGACAAGAAGGACCTAACCTGTCGGCCATATTTTCTCCCAAGAAGCCCGTGGCCAAATCGGGCAAGCCGGTCGCACGTTCTGCTGATTCGCTGGAGCAACAACCGCAGGAGAAGGCGAAGCCTGCGCCGGTGCATGAAACCTCAGGAGGGTAGCTTTGGCTAGGATGAAACTGAAGACGCACAGGGGTGCCGCAAAACGGTTCAAGCTGACTGCCAGTGGCAAGGTGATGAGCGGACACGCGGGCGCGCGCCATATCCTGACTTCGAAGACGAGGAAGCGCAAAAGGAAGCTGGGCAGGTCGTCCGTGATTGCGGATGCCGACGTCCGCCACGTGAAGGCAATGCTGCCTTACGGTGGCTAGGCGGAATTTGTACAGCCGGATTGGAGCTCCTCTTGTGATGGAATGGCAAGCCAGCGAATCCGGATGGGCCAACCCGATTGTGCGGTTGCGACGAATGCCAATGAGCGGGGTTTTAGCCTGTATCTCTGAAGAACGTGGTTGTTTGCAGGCTCTGCTGAAATGCAGCGAGGACATCTTCTCGTTGGGAACTTCCCGCCAGTCGAACTTCTGATCTATAATAGAACCTTTGTCGTAAGCAGCTTTTTTGCTTTTATGGGTGCGGAAAGGCCAAGGGCAGGGTGCCTTTGCTGCCCCGAAATTCTCTGAAAGGAGCAAACCCATGCCAAGAGTCAAGCGCGGATCTGTGCGCCGCGCCCAGCGGAAGAAGCTCGCCAAGCTAACCAAAGGGTATTTCCTCAAAAAGAGCAAGCTTTACAAGTTTATGAAGGAGGCCGCCGATCGTGCGGGGCGCTTTGCCTATCGCGATCGCCGGCGCAAGAAGAGGGATTTTCGCCGTCTCTGGATTGTCAGGATTGGTGCGGCTGCACGACAAAACGAGCTGACCTACAGCCAGTTCATTCACGGGATGAAGAAGCTGGGTGTGGAGCTTGACCGCAAGGCTCTTGCCGAAATGGCCGCTCTCGACCAGCCGGCATTTACTGAGCTTGCAGGCCGGGTCAAGACAGCCTTGAAGGCAGGCTAAACAATTTCCGGATCGGAAGTGGATCGCCGGATTCCTCTCTAGCCTGTGCAAACGTGTTCCAGGATGTCGATTGACGAAAAAACCAGTAGAACGCTGAAAGATCTGGGTGCGATAACGCCCGAGACCGTGGGAGAGCTCTTTGCCGAGGTCACCGCCGCATTGAACGGCGAGCGGCAGGCGTTAATGGCCCAGGGTGCGTCCAGCGAACGCGAACGTGGCCTGATGGCCAAACAGTTGCGAGATCGCTGGCTCGCGCGCAAGGGCGGAATTATTTCCCTGATCGATGAACACTGGTTGAAACCTGCGCCGAGGGAATTGAAGCCGGCTGTGGGCCGGGCTTTCAATGAACTGCGCGAGGCATCGTTGTCCGTTGAAATTGGCGAGTTGCTGAAATCCCTGCCGATCCAGCTTACGGCCAAGCGCCAGGGAAAGCGCTCCGCTACCGGCCAACTCCCACTTCCGGTGCTGGGTGTGCCTGTAGTGGGGGAGACGGTCACTCCTGACGTGACGTTGCCGGGCCATCGTCGGCCGCTCGGCTCGATTCATCCCGTCACCCGGGTGATGCGGGAAATCGAGGACATCTTTCTGGGACTCGGCTTTTCGATTGAGTCGGGGCCAGAGATTGAGTCGGTCTATTACAACTTTGACGCACTCAACATCCCGGATAGCCACCCGGCGCGGGATGACTGGGACACACTTTACGTCAATCCTGAGACTGTATTGCGCACCCACACTTCTCCAGTGCAGATTCGCGCTATGGAGAAGCATGGTGCACCCCTCTATATCATCTGTCCCGGAAAGGCATTTCGGCACGAGAACCCAGACTCCACTCACTCGGCCATGTTCCACCAGGTGGAGGGTCTGGCGGTTGACACGGACATCAGCTTTGCGGATCTGAAAGGAACACTCGATTACTTCGCCAAGAAGTTTTTCGGTGACAAGATCAAAACCAACTTTTCCCCCAGCTTCTTTCCTTTTACGGAACCCAGCGGTGAGCTGGCGATCAGTTGCGTGTTTTGCGGCGGAGAGGGTTGCAGAGTCTGCAAGGAGAGCGGCTGGGTTGAAGTGATGGGCTGCGGGATGGTGCATCCGGAAGTGCTGCGCCACGGGGGCATTGATCCGGAGCGATACTCTGGCTGGGCGTTTGGGCTGGGTGTGGAGCGATTCGCGATGATGAAGTATGACATCAATGACATCCAGCTTTTCCAGCAGGGCGACGTGAGGTTTTTGGAGCAGTTCTGATGGCATAAAACTCGTTGCCTGTAGGGGGCTGCTCTCGGGGCGGGGAAGTCCCGGCGGCGGCTCCTGCACTGGTGTTTGGGTTGCCCCTATAATTTGAAAAACACAGCACGGCAGATCCCAAAAGACTGGACCAATGAAGATTTCTCTGAACTGGCTGAAAGAATTCGTAGATATTCCGGTGGACGCGCGCCGGCTGAAGACGGACCTTGTCGCCGTGGGACTGAATGTGGAGTCTTTTCAGACGGTGGAGAACGACATCGTTTTCGAAGTTGAAGTCACCACCAATCGGCCCGATTGCTTAAGCCACTACGGCGTCGCGCGGGAAGTGGCCACACTCTATCACAAGCGGTTGAAACCACTGGAGTTTATCTGCAAGGGGATTGGCGCAACCGCCGCATCTAAGGCTTCCGTTGAGATTCTGAATCCGGAGCTGTGCGCGCGCTATTGCGGGCGGGTGATCGAGGGCGTGGAGGTCAAGCCCTCACCCGATTGGCTGGTGCGGCGGCTGGAGGCGGTGGGTCAGCGAGCCATTAACAACGTCGCCGATATTACTAATTATGCGCTCATGGAATTGGGCCATCCGCTCCATGCCTTTGACCTTGTCCGTCTGTCAGGGCGCAATGTCACTGTCCGGACAGCGCGCGCGGGGGAACAGTTGCGGACATTAGACGGTGTGAACCGAACGCTTAGCCAAAGCGATTTAGTGATCGCGGATGCGTCGCGTCCAGTTGCGCTGGCGGGCGTGATGGGCGGAGAGGAGTCTGAGATATCCTCCCATACGCACACGGTGTTGCTGGAGAGCGCATGGTTCGATCCTGTGTCCATCCGGCGGACGTCAAAA
>JAKAWN010000202.1 GCA_021827245.1 Acidobacteriota bacterium
AAATATCGGCAGAAGTCATGAAGCCGGTCAAAAGTTGGTCCGCCCTTTCGCCATAGTGACGGAATGAAATGCTATCTCATTGCCAATGCGATACCTCACTCGCCCGAGCGCGGAAGTCAGGCTAGTCCATTGTTTTTCAATGCGTCGGTTTATCTATCGGCGCCGTTAGTGGTGAGGAGCTATTTATGAGGATCGTCATCATTTCAGACATTCATGGAAACTTCGATGCGCTTTCCGCACTTCGAGAGGCTTACGACGAGCTTTGGGTGCTGGGTGATCTGGTCAATTACGGGCCTGAACCCGAGCCGGTGATTGACTTTGTTAGGTCCAAGGCATCCGTTGTCGTTCGCGGAAACCATGACAACTCAATCGGGCTTAATGAGGACCCGCGATGTTCATCCCGCTTTCAAGCGATGGCGGAGGCCACACGGCGCTACACAGACTCAGTGTTGGGGCCCAATTACAAGACCTATCTTCGGAACCTGCCCTTGCATCTCGAGTTGCAGCGTGGAAAGACTCGCTTCTACTTGTGCCACGCTGTGCCTTCGGACCCGCTTTTCGGCTATTGCGAAGCAGAATCACCACGCTGGCTGCAAGAGGCCGAGAGTGTAGATGCCGACATCATCCTGGCGGGCCATACTCACGTTCCAATAATGAGGACCCTCGGTTCCCGCTTGATGGTTAATCCAGGAAGTCTTGGCCAGCCCAAGACAGGGAGTCCTGAGGCTCAGTATGCGGTGTGGGAGGATGGGAAAATGGAACTGAAGTCCTACTGTTATCCGGTAGAAACAGCCGTGGCAAAAATCCAAGCTCTTCCGATTGACGCCATCCTGCGCGATGAGTTGAGCGCAGTTCTGCGGACAGGAAAGATTCCGAAAGCAAAAGAGAAATAGAGATCCATGTCGAAAATCGAAAAGCTTGAGGCGAATTGATTTGTTCATGGTCGAGTTGTAGAATCGGTCACTTCAGCCGAGGAGGTATTCAGTGACAAGAAGCAGGGTGTCTTCCGTTCTTGGGGTTATAGCAGCGCTACTTTTCATGACCAATGGAGTCAGCCTCCCGCTTCAGGCACAGGAAGCCGGGATTCTAACGAATATTGAGATCGGATCGTATAAGACCGATATCGAGTACCTGAGATTCCCGCTCGACCAGCCAATTTCTGCTTCGCGGTTCAACTACACGGCAACCGTGGGTATGGTGCATACCGCGAAGCTTTTCATCACGGCCACGACGCCGGCAAATACTGGCGCGGGATTGAAAATCAACGGAGTCGCGGTGAAATCCGGCGAGCCGCACGAGGTGAATCCGAAGGAAGGCGCCAATCGGTATGTCATCACGGTGTCCACCCCGGAAGCGCCATTCGCGCGCTATCGCCTTACGGTCTACCGGAAAGACTTTTCGAAGGAATACACATCTGAGAAGCTCGGCAACGGCATCTGGCGCATCTTCGATTTCGGCGGCATCCGCGGAAACGAAAGCTTCTACCTGGTGGAAGGGAAGGATCGCGCTCTCCTTTTGGATACTGGCATGGGCAAGGGTGACCTTCCCGCATACATACGCACGCTGACCTCGCTGCCCATCGCCGTTGCGATCACCCACGGCCACGGCGACCATTTCGGGCAGGTCAACGAATTCAAGGACAGCACAGTGTACATGTCGGAAGAGGATGCCTCTCACCTTCCACCGGACTTCATCACACCGAAATTCAAATGGATAAAGGACGGCGGCGTCATCGATCTCGGAGGGGGCCGTCAATTTGAGGCGATCCATGTGCCCGGCCACACACTGGGCTCGCTGGTCTATCTCGACCGCAAAGACAATATTCTCGTCACCGGCGACGCAATCAGCTCAGGCAGCATGGTTTACATGTTCATGCCCAGTTGCACAGCACTGGACCAGTATCTTAGGGGCCTGAAACATCTGCAGGAGAAGTTGAAGGGCCTGAACAACCTGACCTTCCTGGTGGGCCATTCCTACCAGGAAAAAGTGCCTCTGAAGGGAGCCGCGGCACAGGAGTTGGTTTCAGATATGATCACCCTGACAGAAAAAGTCCTCAGCGGTCAGATGCAGGGCAGGCCGGTCTTCACAAGCTTTGGCGGCCAAAAGTTTGAATTGCGCGAAGCGAATCTGGGGCTGGCCGGGCTCTGGTACAACCCGAAAAATCTCCATACCGCACCAGCCGCGCTGGATTACCTAGATCTGAAGACACCGGCGGGCAAGCTGCTCGTGTGGAGGCCGTGGTTTTCATCGTGGGTGACCCATTACAACGTCAAGATGCCCGATCAGGGCAGCACGGTGGAGGTAACTCCCGTCGCGTATTGGCCAAATTACAAAAACTTGACTGTGAACGGCGCCGAGGTGAAGTCTGGGGCGACGCACACGGTAAACCTGACCCCCAGTGAAAACAGGATCGCCATCACGGTCACCGGACACGATGGTTCGACGGAAACCTATACTGTGGAAGTCCAAAGATGAGCACAGTCTCACCTTGGCACTCGCGCCGGTTTCGGTAAGTCCGGTGACGGCGTGACACCAGAGATTGTGGAATCTCAGGCGGCCAAGGCCATCCGGGGGATGCTTTTTTTCGCAGCCTCTTTCGCAATGGCTTCCCGGATCGTGCGCCGAGCCAGGCGCCACGAAATCATTGGCATGGATCAGGAACTGCCTGGCCTTCGCACGGCAGTTCGCAAGAGCACGGGACCTATCAGCCCACACTCAAGTAAGGGTGAGTCCTTGTGGAAATGCTTCCATGTGGCGAAAGTGATTCGCCCGCCCGGTGGCTTTGGTTTCCCTTCGATGTACCACTGCGGCAGGCTCTTGATCGGGCCGCCGAACAACCCACTTGAATTTTCATATTCATTTTCGGCGGGCAGGTGGTCATCGCCGATCAGGCGATTGGGCCAGAGGTTCGTTACCAGGACTTCCAGATCGTTCTGCCCGGGACGAACTACTTCCGTGATATCCACCCAGCGTGGTGGCTTCCAAAGAACACCAAGGTCCTTCCCGTTGAGATGGACTTCCGCAAAGACTTCCACCCATCCCAGGTCAAGATAGAGGCGTCTCCCCTCGGTTGGTTTAGCCGCAACGCGGAAGCGGTTCGTGTAGGTCGCTGTGCCTGAGAAATACCTCACGCCCTCTTCCGAATGCTTATGCAATGAGATCAACTCCGGTAACGTTATCTCAGAAGGCGCTCCCAGGTCCGGCGGAAAACTGAGTCGCCACGGGCCTTGGATTTCCTGCGGCGGTTCGATGCCCGAAACCTGCAGGGATGAACTGCCGCCCGCAGGGCCGCGCAGGCCGTAGCGGCCGTTCTGCCAGATGAGCAATTCCGGATTTCCATTGCCGACCAGTTCAAGGGCAGGCGGCTCTTCCGGTTTGGGCACCCCGGCTTCCACCAGTTGTTCGATGTGGTCCTCTCCCAACGCCTCCTTGAACAGCCTGGGCTCGCTCATGTCGCCGTGGAAATAAACAGCTCCATCACGCTGGAAAGCCTCGCCCAGACCTGGATGAACGGTATTTTCCGATTTTCTGCCTTTTGCAACCAACTTGCCGTTCACACAAAGCGACGGGACTCCCGCCTCGTACACGACCGCCAAGTGCGTCCACCCCGAGAGCGCCCTGCCTGACACGAGCACAGGCCACGGTTCGCGACGAGACCTCTCGTAAATCAGCACACCGTCGCGGCCCACCGCGAGCCCACAGGCTGCCTGGTCCGCGCCGTAGACTTCCTCACCGGCGGGCGGATAGATGACAAAGCTGTGAGCAGTAAATCCTGAGTGCAACACCTTCGCGGCATTTTCAGGAGGCAACCCCAGATCGACTTCCGGCTTTACCCAAACGCTGATGGTAAAGCTATTCGTCACGTCACGATAACGCCCCGGACGAAGCGCCGGAAAGGGCGTCACTCCCATGAGCGTCGCGCCATCCCTGGTGATGGCCTGCAAGCGCTGTGTTTCCGCCGGCGAACGAAATACGACGAAGAGCGACCCGTGCGGGCCCAGCCGCAGGGGCAACCGCACACCTCCATCCACCAAATCGTACAGGTCGGCGGGCGTCATCTCGCCGGTTTCGGGGTTCCAAAGCTCCGGCCGCTTGTTTTCCACCCGGAACGTACAAACCAGATCTTCTGACTGTCGCCGGCGATTGGCAATAAAGTAGATGTCAGTGTCCCCTGCCCGCCGGTGGATGTAATTGATCGGCGCGTCGCCCGAGCGGGAGGTGAACTCAAAATCCGGTTTGATGTTCAGTTTATCCAGCACCGCAGTCATGGACTCTTCCCAGAAAACTCGGCCCTTCCCGAAAGACCTCTCCGTCACGCTGGTTCCGTCCAGATCGCCCCAGACCTCGTCCGCGAGGCGCCGCAGTTCTTCGTCGCTTCCCGGATACCCTGTGAGACCCGGAGTATGCTCAGGTTTGGGGCCCACAACGATGGCACCGTCTCGCACCAGATCGCGAACTTTGCGCAGCAGTTCCAAGGTCAGTACCTGGTTTTCGGGCAGAACCAGCACCCGGTAGTTCATTCCGTCAGGAAGAACGATCCGGCCGTCCCCGGCCTTCATGCGGTTCAGGATGCCCTTTGCGTCGGTCACGTCGTAGTAATAGCCAAGGGGCGGCGTGGGGTTCAGTTGTTCCGGCCAGACAGGCGTATCCACGGGAACTTCCACGCCCGCGAAGTAGATGAGGTCCGCCACCAGCAGCCCCTGACGCAGCAGATGCTGGCAGCACCTGACGTAGTCGAGCCAGCTTGATTCCCGGATAAACCAGGTGTTGGTTCGCGAGTGCATCCATCCCCAGGGTCCCATGGTCATTCCCGGCTTGGCTGTGGGATGCGGTTGCATCGCGTAGACGTGGAAAATGAATTCATTCAGGCCCTGGGTGTACATCCAGTCGCCTTGCCCTTTCATGGCATAGGGGTATTCCAGCCACTTCGCGAACATCGGAGCCCCGGTGTAGGACTCAGCGCCGACGATCCGCTTGCCGAAGACGTGTCCAATGGAACTTGCCAGCTTGATGCTGTAGTGGTTGTTCTGTCCAACCCAGAACTCGCCCATGGGGATATCCAGCTTGGAGCCCGCCTCGATCTCCTCAAAGGGCCCGCCGCTGTAAGGCTCCGCATAAGCCTTCATGCTGTGCAGATGGCAAAGTTCGGCAAAGCGGCCATAGTAATAGTCGTCCATCAAGTCGGCGTCCGTTCTGCGGATATCCCACAGGAAGCGATCGGAAATGTCACCGCTGCCCACCACGCGGCCCGTCATCGCTGGCATGTACTTGCGCAGGTCGTATCCGCGGCGCCGATGGAACTCCTCCGGATACTCTTTAGTCCATGTCTGCATCCCCACTTCGTAACTGTCAATGGTGGCTCCCGCCTGACCCTCGGCGGAAAGAGATTTCATCGAAGGAAGCAGCTCTCCGAAGAAATGGTTGAAATGATAATCATAGGCTGCCTTGCTGTACTTGTCGCACTCAAGACCCAAACCGCCATCCGGAGCGGGATGGTTCTCAACGCCGGTCGTTGTCTGCCCCATGCGGAGAATCGTCCAGTTGCCAGCGGGGGCCTGCCATCTGAGGCGGCCATTGCTATCCATGTGCTCGGTGATGTCCACAACAGATGCCGGATCGATCATGGACCCCTTCGGGACAGTCCCCGTTGCCTTGAAAGGCTTATCCCCGCGGCGGTGAGTGAAGTTGGCCTTGAGCGGCCATTTGGAAATGCGCCTGGCCCCGGAGATTCCGATTTCGGCGACCCCGGTGGCCTCTGACGTAACCAGCCGAAAGTACTTTGCCCGCGTCACCGGAAAATTGGCGATGGCCGGAACTTCGATCGGGCCGTGACCCAACATCTCCAGATCACACACCTTTTGAAACTGAACTCCGTTGGCCGAGGCTTCCAAAGCTATGGTCAGGGAGCGGGAAGGTCCAGCATGCGCAAGCGGGGCCGTATAAACTTCGATCGACTGCGCCGCGTAGGGTTCATCAAACTCCAACTGAAGATATGCAGGCTCGCCGGCTGTGGCCGGATGAATTTCGACGCCTTTTGAAAGATCGCCATCGGTCAACTGGCCAGCGTCGATTGCGCCGCCGCTGGAAGTAATCCGGCTGAGCAGGTCCCTCAGGGGCCGTTCCTCGCCTTCGAGTGACGGGAAAGCCAGCACCAGGGCATCCTGGTAATATCCGCGCTTTTTGTAGGGTTCGGGCAACTGAATATTGATCTCTTTGCCGCCGGTGACGCGGGTCTCACTCCAGGTCAGTTGCTGCATGGAAAGCTCAGGAGTGATCCAAGGGCCACCACTTGATGACCAGCCGGGACAATTCATCATGTCGTACTCAAGCCCCAACCGCTCGGCTTCCTTCATCGCGTGCTGCAGAAGATGAAGCCACTCTGAGCTGCCGTAATTGACCGGGCCTTTCGGTATGCCTGTACCCACCTGGAAGATCTGGAATCCTCCCACGCCCGCACGCTGCATCGCCTCAAGGTCACGTGTAATTCCGTCCTGAGTGATATTCCCGTTCATCCAGTGCCACCAGGTTTTAGGGCGCGCCGTGGCCGGCGGATGAATGAAACCTTCTTGAAGAGTCTCGTCGTTCGCGGCCCACGTCACGTGGGGCCAATCTTTAATCAGCGTCAATGCACCGGCTGCTGCTGCACCCTGCAAAAATGTTCGACGTTTCAATGGATTCCTCCCCTCGGGCACAATCTCCCGTGCCGTTTTTCAGATTAATACGAGAAGTGTCTGCCTCCGTGGGTCGACAATTCCGGAACCGTAGGCCAAGGCCCGGCGCTCACTTGATCTTTTTTGCCGGCATGTCGCGCCCGCCCTGATGAAGAACGAGGCTGGTGACGTGGCTTCCAGAATCCTTCACAAAGGTAATTTGGGCATCCACAACCTTATAGAAAAACTCCGACGCAGATTCCGGAAAAATCGGCGCACTCGGTTGTCCGGTCGCCTGTGCCTGCAGTTGATCGCCCGCCAGCGTGATAGTGATGACAAAATCAGGCGCAAGCTCGTACTTCCCAACGTATCTTTCCAAGACACTGACCGGCATCGAAATCGTTTTGGGAAACGCAGGTACCGTGTTGCTGATCTTTTTCCCCGGTACGCCCTGCCCGTTCTGGTGCAGGACGAGGCCGGTCACGTCGCCCTTGGCGCTCGTCACAAAACTGAGCTGGGCATCAACCACCTTGTAGAAAAACTTAAGCTTGGACTCCGGAAAAATCGCAACGCTCGGTTGGTCGGTCGCCTGTGCCTCCAGTTGATCGCCCGTTCGCCTGATAGTGATGATGAATTTGGGAGCAAGCTGATACTGCCCCACAAACTTCTGGAGTTCATCAGGCTGCATGGCGATTGCCTTACGTTCCCGGGGGATTTCATATTTCTTTCCAAACAGGATGGCGGCGAGCGCCCGGCCGACGGCGCCGACTTCAGGAGAGGTTACGTTGTCGAGCACAATGATGTAAGCATCGTCATCGGGAAACCAACTGTTGAGTGAGGTGAACCCTTCGATTCCGCCACCGTGCGAAATCTCCTTATGGCCGTACTCTGTGGAAATGACCCACCCGAAGCCGTAATGGGCCTTAAGAGGTCCGCCCATCGATACCTGTGGCGCCAACATTTCATCCAGCAATTTTCTGGGAATCAGCTTGCCCGCGTGAAGAGCACGATCCCATTTATAGAGATCGAGGACCGTTGAATAGAGCGCGCCGGCACTGAAGGGCACCGTCATGTTCACGTATCGCGACGGCTTGTATCCGCTCGGGGTATAGGTGTAACCTTGCGCGTGGATTTTGGCAGTAGGATGGCTCTTGTCGTAGCCGCTATCCTCCATTTCAAGCGGTTGGAAAATGTTCTTCTGCAGAAAGTCCTGGTAAGTCGTGCCGGAAACACGCTGAATGATGTAGCCAAGCACCTCGTAGCCCGAATTGCTGTAACTGAACTTTGTGCCAGGTTTGAAATCGAGCGGCTTGTCCTTGAAGAGCGCAAGGAGCTCGGTAGGCGTGGTCGGCTGGCTTTCCTCCTTCAAGTAGTTGGGAAATGATGTGAAATTGGGGATGCCGGAAGTGTGCGTGAGCAGATTGTATATCGTGATCGGTTGCCAGTCCTTGGGGCAATCCGGCACGTATTCGCAAATATGGTCCTGGACGTTCAGTTTGCCCTTTGCCACGAGCTGGAGAATGGCCATCGCGGTAAATTGTTTCGTGATCGACCCGATTCGAAATTCCGTCTGCGGCGTGTTTGGGATTCCGAGCTCTTCGTTAGCCATCCCATAGCCCTTGCTCACGATCACCTCGCCGTGTAGCGCCACCAGGATCGACCCCATAAAGTGGTCAATCTTCATGCTGGCTTGCATGTACTGGTCGATCTTCGATTGCAAATTCCGCGTCCGGCTGGCGCAACTGGCCAGGAGCAATACGAAGGGAAAGAATAGAATCAATCCAGATGAGCGCTTCATTAAACGCTCCCCCGCGCAACGCCGCCGCTCACGGGCGGCGCAATATAGTGCGATCTGCGCGAGCGCGAATTCAAGACCCACACTATATACCGCAAAAACTACGAAGAAAACAGTTTTGGATCCTGACCTCTGAGTACCGAGATCTGAGTTGGCCATAAAGACCTTAAATTGAAGGCCGAATTTTCGCAGATCGAGGCTGAAATCCTTCGTGGCAAGGATGCAGTATAAGCTGAGTTTTCAGAGGCCAGCTTAATATGATCGGAGGAGCCTCGGCAGGCTGGGAGCTTTCAACGCGAAGGCAGTTCGCGTATCATTTTGCGCAGAGACAGAGTTGAATGCAGATAGCCCAGGATGAACGAGTCCCAGCGAACGGGATTCCTTATGGAGGTCAGAGAACAATGAACTCACTTCAACGCGTCCAAGCGGTCCTGAGAGGTCAAACACCGGACCTCGTACCGGTGTGCCTGCACAACTTCATGATGGCTGCTCGCGAAGCGGCGATCCCCATGGAAAGATACCGCACCGACCCCCAAGCCATCGCACGCGCGCACCTGACGGCGTTGGAGAAATACGGGCATGATTGCATCCTCATCGACACGGATACCACCATGCTGGCAGAGGCGATGGGGGCAAAATCGAAATGCGCGCCCGACGAACCTGGACGCATTATGGCGCCGGCTATTCAAAGTCTTGAGGAAGTTGACCGGCTCAAAGTCGTGAACCCCCAAACCGACGGGCGAATCCCGGCTCTTATCGAATCAATCCGGCTGATCAACAAGCAGGTCGGGGGTGAGGTTGCCATCCGCGGGAACGCAGACCAGGCAGCCTTCTCTCTGGCCTGTTTGGTCCGGGGGATTGAAGATTTCCTGGTAGAGCTTGCCTTGGATCCCGACAACCCTGCAATCCACAAATTGCTTGAGGTTTGCTACCAGAGCCACTTGGCCGTCCATCGCGCCCTTTCCAAGGCGGGGGCGCATTTCACATCGATGGGCGACAGCCTCGCGGGCCCCGATGTAACTTCGCCGAAAATGTTCGAGCGATTCGCCCTCCCTTACCACGTGCGGCTGGTTAAAGACCTGGCGGCAGAGGGCATTGTTGTCGTCATCCACATATGTGGGAACACGACAAAGATTCTCGATCTCCTTGCGGAATATGACCCCTGCGGCTTCGAACTGGATTACAAAACTGACGCCCAGCGGGCAAAGCAGACCGTAGGCTCGCACCATGTGTTGTTTGGAAACATCGACCCCAGCGGAGTTATTGCGCGCGGAACGCCTGAAGAAGTTCGAGAGTCTACACGCCAACTGATCGCGGTATGGAAGCCAGGAGCGCGCTTCGTTTTGAACGCTGGATGTGCGCTTCCTCCAACCACGCCTCCAGAAAACGTCCGGGCAATGATCGAAACGGCACGGCAGGAGGGCGCGTACAAGTAGACCGAAGACAATGAACCGAATGATGCGCCCCTCTTGCCAGGTCAGGAAGAATTCATCGACAGGGAACCATTTGCAGGTTGACTCAAGATCGTTGGCGGAACATGATTTCCAAAATCAAAGCGGATAACGCCCACACGCGCGGACACTTTCGTACATCGCCATAACGTTCTCGGCTGGCACGCGAGCCTGCACGTTATGCGTGGTGTTGAAAACGTACCCGCCCGATTGTCCGAAAATCTTCAGCCGCGCACAAACTTCCTGCCGGACTTCTTCTGGCGTGCCGAAGGGAAGTGTTCGCTGAGTATCAACGCCGCCGCCCCAAAAGGTTACCCGGTCGCCGAATTCCTTCTTCAGCTCTTCTGGCGCCATGCCGGCGGCAGAACACTGAACCGGGTTGACGATGTCAAAACCTGCGTCGATAAAGTCCGGCAGCAGCGCGCGAACTGAGCCGCAGGAATGGATGAAGCATTTCCATCGAGTGTTCTTATGAATCCAGTTGTTAACCTCCCGGTGAAACGGCTTGAAAAGGTCGCGATAAGATTTCACGGAAATGAAAGGACCGTTCTGCTGGCCAAAGTCGGTCCCTGAAACAAAGACCGCCGTCACGCGATTGCCGACGGCCGCGTAGACTTTCTCAAGGTTTCTGATGCCGATTTCACACTGCCGCTCAAAGATTTTGTAAACATAATCGCGCCGCGCGACGGTGCTGATGTACCACTCCTCGATGTCGCGAATGCCCTTCGGATGTTTCAGCCATGGTGCGGGCACGAGCGCAATATCGCCAAAACCAGTACCACCAAAGTTGCCCAGGATGGCTTTGTCGGTTTCGGTCGATAAACGTTCTGCTTCGTACCGGAGAAAATCGAGATCATCCGTGTTGATGGGGCCGAATTCCTCCAGGTTGTCTTCCACGTTCAGATTGTCATCGTCAACGGGCGGCTGGCGCACAACGGAGTCAAAGTAAAATCCGCCTTTGGGCATGCGTCCGCTGGCGGGAACGGACTTGTCGCCCTCCGGGTACATCAGGATGTCCCCGTTCGCGTCGGGCTCGGTGTTGAAACCCTCGGGAACCAGCACTGGCGTGCCTCCGAAAGTGGTCCAAGGCTTCCAGCCTTCGTTTTTGAAACCAAACATCGTCGCTGGTTTTCCCAGTCCCACAACGTCGACTCCAAGCGCCGCCATGAGGTCTGTCTTGATTTCCCCAAGCATCTGGTAGGGCTCCGTGACTTTGACAGGAGTTCCCGGCTCGTCGAGACGGAGCGCCTGGCGAAGATTGTAAACGGTATCAACCTGCATCCCGGTCACCGTGCTTGCCCCCAGGTCCAGCGGAACGCGGTCCGGCTCTTTGTGTTCAAGCGCCATCTCTACTCGCTCGCGTGAGGTCATCGCTTATCTCCTTCTGTCAGGCTGCTCAGTACATGGGGCAGGCGTTTCTGCACTTCCATATGCCGGCATTATGCCGCGACCAGGCTTCGCGCCAGGTCCACGGCGGCAGGAGCGTCCTTACCATAGCCGTCCGCCCCGATCGACCGCGCCCAACTCTCCGTCACCGGCGCGCCCCCCACCATCACCTTCACCCGCTCCCGCAAACCGGCGGCGCTCAGGGCTTCGATCCCGGCCTTCATGTTCACCATCGTGGTGGTCAGCAGCGCCGACATGGCCACCAGCTCCGCATGGTGCTCCCGAACCGCCTCCACAATCTTTTCCGGCGAAACATCGGCCCCCAGATCAACGATGCGGAAGCCGGCGCTCTCCAGCATCATGGCCACAATGAGAT
>JAKAWN010000203.1 GCA_021827245.1 Acidobacteriota bacterium
CAGGCCAAGCCGGAGCCGAAAGCGCAGCGGAACTTTACGGACCCGGATTCGCGGATCATGAAGGACGGGGCGACGAAGGAGATTGTGCAGGCGTACAACGCGCAGGCGGTGGTGGACAGTAAGGCCCAGGTGATCGTGGCGGCCGAAGTGACGCAGGAGGCGAATGACAAGAAGCAATTGGTGCCGATGCTGGAGCAGGTGATAGCGCTCATGGAGAGCAAACCTCAGCAAGCGATGGCGGATGCGGGATATTTCATGGAGGCAAGTGTCACGGACGGCAGGCTGGAAGGGATCGATTTGTTCGTAGCGCCGGACAAGCAGAAGCACAGCGATGAAGTGACGGCGGCGACGGGGCCGCCTCCGCCTGAATCATCGAGCGTGGCCGAGCGGATGAGGTACAAGCTGAGGACGGCAGGAGGGCGGACGGTGTACAGGCGGCGCAAGGCCATCGTCGAACCGGTGTTTGGACAGATCAAAGAGGCGAGAGGCTTTCGGAGATTTCTGCTGCGAGGACTGGGAAAGGTGTCGGCGGAATGGAAGCTGATCTGCGCCACGCACAACCTGCTGAAGCTCTACCGCTCGGGATGGAGCCCCCAGAGTGCCTGAAAACGGCGGTCTGACCCAACCAACCCACTTTCCGGGCCGCCTTGCGAGAGTCATCGGCTCAGAATTCCCCTCACACAGGCCAAGGGAGGGAAAAGCGAAATCTTCAGAGGGGGTATCTCCGACACGCTCCTAGAAGGCGCCGCTCTTAGGAGTTACGAAATGTTGGAACAGTGCTCGCCGAAAAAGAAGCCTTTAAGACACGGAGGTAGTACGGCGATGCACCCATGAGCCGTGGGTTTGCCTCAATGGCACCACCGAGAATGGAAGTCTATCAGATTGATCCGCTTCTCGACGATCGTTGGCCGCGATTCCTCGATTGTCAACCGAAGGCGTCGGTATTCCACACACGTGCATGGCTCGAATCTCTGGCTAAGACGTACGGCTACCGCCCCGTGGTTTTTACACCCGATCCTCCGGACGCACCTTTGAACAATGGGATTGTCTTCTGCGAGGTAAACAGTTGGCTTACTGGGCGAAGACTCGTCTCATTGCCCTTCTCGGATCACTGTGAGCCACTGGTGAGAAGCGCTCAGGATTTTCATTTTCTACTTGATGAAATACAGAAATGTCAGCCGGGACACTGGAAATACGTGGAGATCCGGCCTTGGTCAGGCTGGAGCCGGTGTATTGAAGGACAAAGCGGATTTGCTGCCGGATCCCGCTACGTCATTCACATGCTCGACCTGAAGCCCAGTTTGGAGGAACTATACCACAGGTTTCACGGTGACTCGATTCGGCGCAAAATCACTCGGGCGGAACGCGAAAGGCTAAGCTACGAAGAGGGCAGGTCTGAAGTGCTTCTGAAGAAGTTTTACCAGCTTCTTCTCATGACGCGCCGCCGTCACCGATTGCCTCCGCAACCTTTGAACTGGTTCTGCAATCTGGTTTCCTGCCTGGGAGAGACGCTGAAAATCCGCGTGGCGTCGAAAGCTAGCCAGCCCATTGCGAGCATCGTGACGCTGCGGTACAAGCACGCACTTGTTTACAAATATGGTTGCTCCGACGTGCGATTGCACAATTTGGGCGGCATGGCCCTGCTGTTCTGGAAAGCGATCCAGGAAGCAAAGCAGGCCGGACTGCAGCAAATGGACTTTGGCCGGTCGGACTGCCAGAACTTGGGGCTTATAGCTTTTAAGGATCACTGGGGAGCAACCCGTTCGGAGCTGACCTACCTGAGGTTTCCCGCGCAGCAGACCGCTTCCGCCGATGCCAGGAATGGTATGCAGTTTGCGAAACGAGCGTTTGCACATACTCCGGATAGAATTCTTGTGCTGACCGGAAAACTGCTTTACAGGCATATGGGCTGAGTGGTTGCTTCCGAGTCCGAGCAAAAGTCTGAACAAATCCATCCTGAAACATGCGTCCGCAGCCTGAAGTCGATCAGCCGGGCCGTTCGGCGACACTTTGGGCAGGCGGACATGAATAGCCATTGACCGGGTACAAAAGCTGACAGAAAGAAGCATACCGTCGAAACTTGACGGCACGAATTGAAGGCGAACTCGTGCACAGTTTTATTTCGAGGAACGAACGCCACGTCAGTGCGCCTGTTAGATTGGGGTGGCTCGGAAGCCCGAGTGTTCCAGAACCTTGAAGAAAATGGCCTGAAAGGCTCCCTTCGCGGGTGGCCGGATAATCGGAGACAAGATGCCAATCCGCATGACAAAACTCACTGATCCGAGAGCCATCCTCTTTTTTCTTATCTGCGGATTGTCCCTGATTCTTAATTGGGCCGCGGTGAAGAACCTTATCGCCCTGTCTCTTCGGGTCGATGAGTATTCGCATACGATAGTGATTCCGTTCCTGGCCGCAGCCATCATCTACAGTGAGAGAGCGAAGATCTTTGCAACGGTCCGCTATTCTTTTCGCGTGGGATTTGTGATTGTCACGGCTGCAGTGCTGATTGGCATGTTTTTCGGTGCCAACGCTCCGGTCGCGGGACAGAACGGCGCCTTCGCTCTGAGAATTATGTCGCTGGCACTCATATGGACTGGCACTTTTGTTTTATGTTTCGGCTGGGAAGCATTCCGGACGGGAAAGTTCGCTCTCATCTTTCTGTTGCTGACCGTGCCTATTCCTAATGACCTGTTGGGGAAGGTTATCTATTTAGTCCGTTGGGGGTCCAGTGAAGTCGCATCTTTTTGGTTTGCTGTTTTCAATGTGCCGGTATTCAGGGAAAAATTCAGCTTCATGCTTTCGACCGTGACCATTGAAGTTGCCACCGAATGCAGTGGGATTCATTCAACAATGGCCTTGCTGATTGTCACCCTGTTGGCCGCGCACTTGTTCGTTCGGTCCAAGCTGAAACGAACAGTTTTGGTCTTGAGCGCCATTCCTATTGTCTGCTTCTCGAACGGTGTTCGGATTGCGGCGCTGACGCTGCTGTCGATCTATGTTAATAAAGGCTTCCTATACGGTAGGCTTCACCATGAGGGCGGGTTCCTTTTCTTTGGCCTTGCACTGTTTATCATGGCTGCCGAATTGTATCTGATGGGTTTTCGCCTTGGACCTCCCCGGCAGAAGGCGATACCTGACATCTCTCCTTCTGTGCTGCCTGCTGGAAAGTGATAGACCCTGGCGCGCAGCCTGATTGCCTGATTTTCACTGTCCCACCACCCGAACCGTCACGGTTCACCCTCATTTAACGACAACGGAATCTGGTACAAGCGGGCCAGAGGTCGAATCTGGTCCTTCGCACACGTGACGAAGGCGAGCGAACCGGATCTGCTTGTAGCCTCGATATTGGCAAAAATGGTTTGTGCGGGCTGAACCCATAAAGCTGTTTCGCCAATGTACCAAGCGAGTGATCCCCGGCGGGATTATCCAGGGGTGGCGGGAGAAGGCGGAGAGTCTTATCTGAACTCCGCAAGGACTTTCCTTATTTCCGCCATATGGGGGCTATTGGGGTCAAACTGGAGGACACGCTCCAAATGGGTGCGGGCGAGGTTCACTTCATGCAGCTTGACATACGCTAAACCCATGTGGAAATTCAGGTTCGGATTGTCAGGCGCCTTTTTCAACGCGCTCTGGAGCAAAGCTATCGCAGACTGATAAAGCCCTTTGCGATAATAGGCGAAGGCGAGGGTATCGGCCGTGTTCGTGGAATCAGGCAGGTTCCGGCGCGCACTTTGCGCAAGCGCCAGAGCGTCATCAACATTTCCGCCGCGTTCGAGAAGCAGGTAGGCCAGATTGTTGGCAGCAACTGCATCATTGGGAGAGATTTGCAGCGCCTGCTGGTAATCACTTCGTGCCGCCTGCCAGTTACCTTTCTTGTCCTCGAGAACACCGAGTAATGTGTAGCTCCTCACATCCTGCGGATTGCGCTGAATCGCATTCTTCAGGGTTACGATCGCTTCGCCAATCGAACCCTGTGCGCTCTCAATTTGAGCCAGAAGATAGGATGCTGGCAGATTGCTTTGATTGAGGTCAACGGCCTTTTTAAGAGCCGCTTCTGCTTGTTTCGTCCGCTTTTGACTCGATAGAAGCTCCCCCAGGAGGAAATAGAAGGAACTATTCCCGGGCTCCTTCGCGATCTGCTCGCTGACACGATTTACGGCCTTTTCCGGCGTCTTTCGGAGGAGTTCGATACGCACAAGTCCTGTGAGCGCCTGCAAGGAATTCGGATCAAGCTCCAGAGCGCTTTCGAGCAACTTTTCCGCTTCCGGAAACCTTTTCTGTTCAAGGCACAATTCACCGAGCCAGTAGTATCCGAGAGGGTTCTGGGGAGCTATCCCAATAGCTTTCTTCAGATCGCTTTCTGCTCCGGTTGGGTCTTTTTGCTTGCCGCGAGCGACACCTCGGTAGATATAGCCCAGGGGAGAGTTGGGCTGATACTTAATCAGTTGCTGGGCATTGTCCATCAGGTCGGTGGCGTCATTCTGGCGCAGGTAAGCAGCACAGAGCGCCACTCGGGCGTCGGCAAAGCTGGGACGTTCTCTCAGGGCTGATTGCCACTGTGCTTCCGCCAAATCAAGCTTGCCCTGTTTGGCATAAGTAAGGCCAAGGTAGTAGTGGGTAGCGGGATTGTCGGGCTGATCTTTCAGTGTGCTCTGAAACTGGAGAATCGCTTCATTCGTTTTCCCCTGCTCAGCCAGGATTTCGCCCCGCAAGATCAGGCCCTGGAGGTCATTCGGGTCTTGCTTTAGGATCTGGCCCGCAATCTCCTCCGCCTGTTTGATTTCTCCTTGTGTGATCAGGAGCTGTCCGTAATCCTTCTTGACCTGCAGGTTGTGAGGATGCGCTTTTGAAAGTGACGCAAATTCGACCAGAGCGTTCTTAACATCTCCTACCTGGACATAGTAGTCAGCCAGCATCAGGTAGGCCGTGGGATTATCACTCAGATCTTTCCCGGCCTGTTTATAAACCTCGAGAGCCTGCTTGTTCTTACCCTGGAGCAAGTAGAGTCTCCCCAGAGCTGCTCGCGGTGTGGGGTTTTTCGGTTCGGCAGCGATAGCCTGCTGGAACTGCAGCTCTGCCTCGGTGTATAGGCGTTGCGCCTCATAGAGTTCACCCAGGACTACGTAGGGACCGGCGGTTTTGGGGGCAAGCGCTATCGCTTTCTTGAGGCTATCTTCCGCCTCGCGATAATGCCGAAATTTGGCTTGGATCACACCCAGGTCTTCAAAGAAACGCGCCTCCCCGGGGGCAAGCTGAATCCCCTTCTGGATGTTTTGCAGGGAATCGTTCTCGTCACCCAAGCCCACACAAATGTTGGCGAGTAAAGCATAAGCATCCGGATTGTTTGGATCTACGTTTATCGCCTGCTCGACCTTGGCCTTGGCCTCTGAAAACTTCCCGGCGACGCGGAGCAGCTTCCCGAGCGCAAGAAGCGCCTTTGCGTTCCTCGGCTGCAGCTCGACCGCCTTTGACAGCCCCTGGTATGCGGCCTGCCACTGATGGAGCTCGGCAAGCGTCAGCCCCAGCTCATAATACCCGTCTGCAAATTTGGGATCGTTTTTGATGGCGTTGAGGAATTCTATTTCTGCGGCACGATATTTCTTTTCGGCGTAGTACTTTTTCCCGTTCGCATAGTGCCTCTGCTTACGGCCACTTGCGGTCAGGTATGAGCAGCTAATCGATGCACCTGCCGCAAGCGCCGTGAGCAAAAATATCGCCAGGGAGCGCTTTACCATGTTGTTTTCCCACTTCACGAGCACACCGCTCCCCGTGCGTGGCCTATAACCTTTCAACAGAACCTCATCTTGCGTCCTGAAAAGGCTAACAGGCCGACCAGGCCGATCCCGAGAAGCACCAACGTGCCGGGCTCAGGGGTGCTAACTGGAATTGAAACATCATCGTAGGAAATTGCGAGAGCCCCCTGTCCCTGGAACGCCTGTATGCCCGCCACGCTTGGCAGTGAAGTGCCTGACGGCATCGTTACGTCAAGGTTGAAAGTCAGCGTGCCGTCGGGAACGCCGGGACCAGAGCCTGAGCCTATCCACTCAGTACACCAATGATTGGCGGACCCGTTGATTTGGCAATCCGTTGGCGATGGCCCTGTACTGGTCCCCTGCTGGAAAGCACTCCAATTCGGGTAATCGGAGGGTAGATCAAAAGCAACAAGGGTGGCGTCGTTGAATTGTACTGAAAATGCACCGAGGTTACCTGAAGTGACGGCACCACTCGTGTCCATCGTAAGTGTCACGTCGTAGACATTCGGTGCGTCCATACCAGTATTTGTGAACGAGTAAGTGATTCCTCCCACCGTAGTGTCTGCCTTTGCGGGCCAACACACCGCTAGTATCGCTAGTGCTGCCACAACAACCCAGATCGTCTTTCTCATTGGACCTCCCCATCTGCTCCGAAATCCACTCGCCCCCGCATTCTTTTGGAACACGTGAATGCCTTTCCATCCTTATCTTGCGGGTAGTCATACCACTAGCAGTGACCTTGATCAGCATTCTGGCTTCCAAAGCAGCTCTCAAATACGCCCATGTGTTTTCAAGAGGTTACATCCCTCCAGAAAAAAGCTGGTGTGAAACCCCCTGCAACTTGTTGAAGTTACAATTCAACCTTGGCGTCGACCTATTCATAGCCGTTGAGGTTCCAGTACCAAGAAGATTCAAAGGAAGAGGACCCGCCTCCCGAGGGGGCGGCGCGGCGGGAAAGTCGCCCGCAGGGTCAGCCCCGTTCATCTCAAGTCCGAAAGTGAGACACGCTGAGGACGCTGACGACCCATATTTCAGAGAGCATGACACGGGGGAATGAACGGTCTGATAGTGTGGGGACTGTTGTGGGGACCCCGCATACAATTACACCAATTGTGGTGCAACTCAATACAACTCCCTACGAGCCAGTAACTTATTGATCTAAAAGGTGTTGCATGGCAATCTGCTTTCGAACCGATAGGTTATAACAAGGTCCTGATTAGATTTTCAAGACCGCCGGCTTCGACCGCTCACCTATCCCTCCTAGCCGCGCAATCACAGACTTACATGCACTTTGCGGTTGCGTCAATCTGTGAGGTCCGGGTGCAGAGCCTATCTCGACATCAAGGTACTCCTGACTGCGTTATGTATCTCCAATGCTTTGGCCTTCAAGTGGGCGCACAACGGACCGCTGGTTTTGAAGCAGAAGCTGGCGCACCTCCGCCCTCTAGACATGCATGCGCAATTGCTTTTCAAGCTGCGCGCTGTTGCCTTGAGGACGAAGGAGTAATACTATGAATGGTGATGAAGGGGCGGATCCTGCGTATTCTTGTGCTGCTGTGGCTTGCCTGGTACATTTGGGGGCCGCTGGACCCGGTGGTGGACTACTGGGATTCGCCGCGCCAGACATTGTCTGACATGGAACGCCAGGCCAATGGCACGGTGGTGCTTGTGGCCGCAGCTTTTGCCTTTGCTCCACTGCAAGTCCGGAAATTGCGCGAGCGTTTTCACCGCAGTCTGCGAGCTATGCGGAGCGTGGCGGTCGCTCCTGCCGCTCCGCTTGAACCGCTGTGGGCCGCTCTGGCCCCGACTCCAATACAGACCATCCACGCGCCTCCGGCGCCGCTTCGCATTTAGACCCTCCTCCATAACCCGACGAGCATCGTGCGCGGCGTAGTGTCTTTTTGCGCGGCGCAACCCATCCAAATACTGGATACCTTTGGTTCATGGCGCCGCCAGTTCCGGCTGTGCGGGCCCCGTTCCAAGGGAAAACCCGGAAAGGAGCACGGCTGATGAAGTGGCTAATCGCTGCACTTGCCGCCGCGACGGTACTTACGGGGTGCGCGCCCGCCGTACATTACCACCCCAAACCCATCGCCCCGGCGGTTACAGCGGCACAGCTTGAAGGCCGCTCGCTGAGCGACCCGGGACTGCGCCGGTTTATGGAGACGAATCTGCACGACAAGCTCTCTGCCTGGCCGCTGAAATCCTGGGACCTTAATGATCTGGCGCTGGCTGCTTTCTACTTCAATCCACAAATGCAGGTCGCGCGCGCCCAGGCGGAGGCGGCGCGAGCGGCCATCATCACAGCCGGCGAGCGGCCGAATCCGACGGTGAGCCTGCGGCCAGGCATTCCTAGCCCCTGGCTGCTGGCCCTCAATTTCCTGGAGCCTGTGCAGAGGGCGGGGCGCCGGCGCTACAAGATCAAGCAGGCGCGGGCGCTCAGCCAGGCGGCGCGCTTCAACCTGGCTGCCACGGCCTGGAAGGTCCGCAGCGGCGTACGGGCGGCGCTGGTCAATTACTTTTTCGACGAAACGCAAGCCGAACTGGCCCATGCTACGGATCGCCTGCGCGTGCAGCAGGTGCGCGGCCTGGCCGTACGGCTTACGGCCGGCGACATTTCGCGCCCCATTCTGGCCGCGGCACAAACGGGACTGCTTGATGCGCGGCTGGCCGCCCGCTCAGCGGAAGGGCGGGTGGTGGTTGACCGTGCCGCACTCGCCTCAGCCATCGGCTTGCCGGAACGGGCGCTTGATGGAATCCGGCTAAGCTGGCCGGGATTTGATCACCCGCCTGCCACTGCATCCCTCTCGCCCAAACTCATCCAGCGTGAAGCCGTGCTCAATCGCCTTGACGTGCGGCAGGCGCTGGCCGAATATGCGGCCTCGCAGGCGGCGCTGCAGCTTGAAATCGCCCGCCAGCACCCCAACATCCAGATCGGGCCTGGCTATGACTATGAAGAAGGCCTCAATTACTTCACAACCGGCCTCGCCGTGACATTGCCGGTCTTCAATCGCAATCAGGGGCCGATCGCCCAGGCGGAAGCCGGGCGCAAGCTTGCTGCCGCACGGTTTGTGGCTGTGCAGTCGCAGGCTATAGCCCAGAGTGAGGCTGCCCTGGCAAGCTACCGTTCCGCGCTCGCAGAGTGGCAGGATGCGGGCAAATCAATGCGCGAGATTCGCCAGGTCATTGAGCCGCTGTCGGCGCGCTCCGTCACCGTGGGGGAGACGGACTGGCTGACGCTCAACGGCGTCAAGCTCCAGGGACTGGCGGCGGCGGGCGTCGCGCTTCAGTCGCTCGACCGCGCCCAGCAGGCGCTGGGCCAGCTTGAAGATGCCGTCGCACGCCCGCTCGGGGCAGGCGCGGTCGCGTCAACCCATCCGGGCGTTTCCCCGGATCTACAAAAGGAGGACCAATGAAAAGGAGATTCCTCTCATGGTTTGTCGCCGCCGCAGCACTCGCATTTTTTGCTGCCATTCTCGGGCGCGCCCTGGCGGGCGCGCCCGAGCGTCACCCTGCACATCGAAGCGAAGGTGCTGCATCATTGCCCGTCGTGACTCGCCAGAACGGCCAGGCCATCGTTCATCTCAATCCGAAATTGCTGGCCCGCCTCGGGATTCGCGAAGCTCCTCTGCAGGTGGCCCGCGAACGCAAGCAGGTGACTTTTCCGGCTGTGGTGTTGCCGGTGCAGAAGCTTGCCAGCCTGGTGTCTGCCTATGACGCGGCGACTGCCCAACTGCAAAAGGCGGAAATCACCGCCGGGGTCGCTAAGCGCGAATATCAGCGGCTTGAAAAGCTTTACAGCGACCAGCAGAACGTTTCCGAGAAGGCCGTGCAGGCTGCGGCGGGCGCTTACCGCGGGGACAAAGTGAACGCGCAGTTGGCGCGCGAGAACGTTTCCCTTGCCGCTGAGGCTGTCCTTCAGAACTGGGGCGCGACCATCACGGGATGGATGGGCCACGATACAAACAGCCTCCAGCGCGTGCTCCGCCGCCAGGATGTGCTGGTTGAGATGACGCTGCCGCCGGACGAGCCTTTCGCAGCGCCGTCAGGGGTGGAATTCAAATTACCGGCTGGCGGACGCGCATTTGCCCGGTTTGTATCGGCGTTTCCGCAGGTGGACCCGCGCGTCCAGGGCGTCGGATACCTCTACGTCACTCGGGCACGACCGGGGCTTGCACCTGGACTCGATCTCGTCGCGCATTTCGGCGTGGGCGCGCTGAGGAGCGGCGTCATCGTTCCGTCGAGCGCGGTAGTGTGGCTGCACGGCGAAGCATGGGCGTACATTGCCACGGGCCCGGGGCGTTTTGTGCGGCGACAGGTCCCGACCACTGTCCCTGTGCCCGGCGGTTGGTTTGTTACACGTGGTTTTCAGCCCGGCAGTCCCGTGGTGACACAGGACGCTGAGCAGGTTCTTGGCGTCGAACTGACGGTGAGTCAGCCCTCGCAAGTCACCGAAAAAGGAGACGACGACTAGGATGCTGAGAGCCATCGTTCAGTTCGCGTTACACCGCAAGGGAATTACCCTGGCGCTGGCAGCCGCCTTCCTGGGTTACGGGGTATATTCGCTGACGCGTGCCAAATACGACGTGTTTCCCCAGTTTGCTCCTCCCGTCGTCCAGATCATGACGGAAGCTCCCGGACTTTCGTCCAAGCAGGTGGGGTTGCTGGTGACCCAGCCCATCGAGTTCGCCATCAGCGGCGTCACGGGAATCCAGTCCGTGATGTCGAGTTCCATTCAAGGACTGTCGGACGTCAAGGTACTTTTCACTCCCAGCAGCAATATCTATCTGGACCGGCAACTGGTATCCGAGCAGTTGGCCACGCTGGAAGGGCGCTTGCCCGCCGGTGTTCAGGCTCCTGTCATGACGCCCCTTATCAGCTCGACCGGCGACGTGATGGAAATGGGATTGACTTCCAGGACCACATCGCTGATGAAACTGAGGACTATTGCCGATTGGGTGGTCAAGCCGGCCTTGCGCGCCGTGCGCGGCGTGGCAAATGTCGCCATCTGGGGCGGCCAAATCAAGCAATATCAGATTCAGTTCATCCCGCGTCGGCTGGAGCAGTACGACCTTAGCGTGAATCAGGTGCTGGCTGCGGCTCGGCGCGCGACGGGCGTGCGCGGTGCCGGCTTCATCAGCACCGCGAACCAGCGCTTCATCCTGCGCCCGGAGGGCCAATCGCTCACCACGCAGGAACTGGCCAACACGGTTCTGGTTCACTACAACGGCGTCAACGTCACGCTTGGCCAGGTCGCGCACGTGGTGGAAGCGCCGCAGCCGCCCATTGGGGCCGCGCTGGTTGATGGAAAGCCGGGCATCATCATGAGGGTCAATGAGCAGTACGATGCCAATACGCTCGCCGTTACGGAACGGGTTGAAAAGGCGCTCAAGGGACTGCGTCCCACCCTTCGACGCCAAGGTATTCACCTCAATGAAAACCTTTTCCTCCCTGCCAATTTCATCGGAACCGCCATTAGCAACCTTCGCGCCTCGCTTACGATCGGCGCGATCCTGGTGGTCGTGATTATTTTTTTGTTCCTTTTTGACTTCCGCACGGCGGCGATTTCCTTAACGGCCATTCCGCTTTCACTGCTGGCCGCGGTCACTGTCATGGGCCGGATGGGCTACACGCTCAACACCATGACGCTGGGCGGCCTCGCCATCGCCATCGGCGAAGTGGTGGACGACGCGGTGATCGACGTGGAAAATATCCTTCGTCGCCTGCGGGAAAACCGCCATCTGCCCAATCCCCGGCCGGTTATACCGGTCATTCTGGACGCTTCCATCGAGGTGCGCAGCGCCGTCGTTTATGCCACGTTTACGGTGGTGCTGGTCTTCGTTCCGATTCTGATGATGAACGGCATCCACAAAGAACTGT
>JAKAWN010000204.1 GCA_021827245.1 Acidobacteriota bacterium
TACCTATGTCGATTGCTGCGCACAGGGCAAAGATCACCGTCAGGGCCATGGGGCGAAACATCTTTCCTTCCACGCCCCGCAGGCTGAGGATAGGCAGATAAACAATCACGATGATGGTGACGGCAAAAAAGACGGGGCGGGCCACCTCCCGGCCGGCTTCCAAAATGATTTCCATCGGCTTGGCGCCCGACTCGTGGCGTTTTTCGGCCAGTTTGCGCACGATATTTTCGATCATGACCACCGCGCCGTCCACAATGACGCCGAAGTCGATGGCCCCCAGGCTCATCAAATTGCCGGAGACGCCTGCATACATCATGCCGATAAACGCCGCCAGCATGGAGAGCGGTATGGCGGATGCTACAATCAGTCCGCCCCGAACGTTGCCCAGCACCAGCAGCAACACAGCGATGACGAGAATGCCTCCTTCGATAAGGTTTTTGCTGACGGTGCTGATGGTTTTCCGTACCAGATCGGTGCGGTCATAGTAGCTGTCGATCTGGACTCCCGGTGGAAGCGTCTTCTGGATTTCTGCAAGTTCTTCCTTGACATGCTGGGCCACCACTCGCGCGTTTGCGCCGATGAGCATCATGACGACGCCTGTCACGACTTCTCCCTTGCCATCCCGTGTCACGGCTCCTTGCCGGACGCGGGGCGCGAAGGCCACATTGGCGATATTCTTGACGTAAACGGGAGTACCGCCTGTCGCACCGACCACGATGTTGCCAATGTCATCGAGATCCTCGACTAATCCTTCACCTCGAATGACCTGCTGCTCCTGGTTATGTTCGATATAGGCGCCGCCGGTGGCGAAGTTGTTCCGTTCCAGCGATTGGATGACCTGTTCGGGCGCGAGCTTGTAGGCCAGCAGCTTATCAGCGTCAAGCTGCACTTCGTAAGTCTTCAGCTCGCCGCCGTAACTGTTCACCTCTACGACGCCGGGCACGGTCCGCAGCCGGAAAGCAATATCCCAGTCGAGAATCGACCGAAGCTGCATCAGCGAATAGCCTTTTCCCTTGACCTCGAACTGATATATTTCGCCGAGACCGGTTGAGATCGGGCCCATCTCAGGTGTGCCGAAGCCCGGCGGAATGAGGTTTTGCGCTTCCGGCAGACGTTCCATGACCAGCCGCCGCGCGAAGTAGATGTCCATGTCCTCACGAAAGTAGATGTACACGACGGAAAGGCCGAAGCGCGACACGGAGCGAATGTCGGTAATACCCGGCAAACCGCTCATCGCAGTTTCCACGGGAAAAGTAATAAACTTCTCGACCTCCGACGGCCCAAGACCCGGGGCCTGAGTGATGACCAGTACCTGATTGGGGGTGATGTCCGGCACAGCGTCGATCGGCAGGCGCTTCAAGCTATATATGCCGACCGCCACGACCAGCAGCGTGAGCACGATGACCAAGAAGCGGTTCTTCAACGCGAGATCAATAATCCGATGCAATCTTCATCCCTCCTGCTAGTCGCCACCCATTTGTTCCTGAGAGAGCGCGGACTTGAGATAGAAGCTGCCCGTGGTTACGACCTTTTCCCCGGATTGGATGCCGTTGAGGATTTCCACCCAATTGTCAGTGCGCTCTCCTGTTTGAACCACGCGCTTCTCGAAATGAGTTGCGTCCCGTTGCACAAAAACCACGGACTCGTTCTCCATCTGCTGAAGTGCGGCGGCCGGTACTGTAAGGGCCCGGCGCACTTCGGCCCCGGGAATTTCAACGGTCGCAAACATCTCGAGCTTCAAAAGGCCCCCGGGGTTGGCAACCACGCAACGGACCTTGGCCGTCCGGGAACTTGGGTCGAGAAAGTCGCTGACGTAGGTGATCTTCCCGGTAAAGACCTTTGCCGGGTAGGAAGCTACGGTGATTCGCGCCTCGCCGCCCGCCCGCACCAGACCAATATCTTTCTCATAGACGTCGGCCTCCACCCATACACTGGACACATCGACAACCGTAAAAAGCTCTTTGCCGCGGTCCACGATTTCACCCGGCGAGACGTCGTACTTTGTGATGATGCCGTTTATCGGCGCCCGCAGAGTGTCATGCGAGGCGGTCCGATGGGCGCCATGTCCGTCCCGGTTCAGTTTTGCGATCTGATCATCCGTGAGGCTAAAGCGATGCAATTGCTCTTCGGCGCGGGCGACATCCGCCTGCTGGGCTTCAACTCCCGCCACCGCTTGCTCGTACTCGGCCCGGCGGACCTCAAGCTCCTGCCGCGAGATGCCCTCAACTTTGATCAAAGCTTCAGCGCGGTCAAGAATCTTGCGGGAGACTTGTCGCTGGGCTTGAAGCCGCGCGAGCTGGCCTTGCAGGTTCAGATATTCGCCAATCAACTGGCCCAGTTCGATGTTGTCATAGTCCAGCAGTGGCTGGCCCGCCCCGACCTTGCTGCCCAACTGCACGTAAACCTTCTCCACGATGCCGCGTGCCAGCGGAAAGACGTGCGCCACACGGGACTGGTCCGGTGACACAACGCCGGTCGTTCTCACCACCTGACGCAAGGGCCGCTGCGCGGCCTCGCCGATGACGAACTGAGCATTTTGGCGGGCTTCGGGATTCATCTCGACAACATCAGGATCAGAATTGCCTTTCGCTCCCTGGGCAGGAGTAGAGGCCGGTTTCTTCATTGCGAAAATCAGGATCGCGATGGTGGTCACTACAACGACGGTTCCGGCGATTAGCCATTTTCTTTTCACGGTTCTAAAACTCCCTTCCAACAGCCGCTTCGAGTTCGAAGCGTCCGACCACGGTTTGATAACGCGCGCGGTTCAGGGTGCGGACCAATTCACGGTAAGTCCGCTCCGTGTCGAGCAGCACCAATAAATCCACGGCCCCAAGCCGATAAGACTCGGCTGCAATGTCGCGGGACTCCCGCGCGCGGGCAATATAGAAAGATTCAAGTTCCTTGAGGCGGCGCTCCTGCGTCCGGAAATTGTTATAGGCCAGGGCGACTTCCTGTCGTATGCTCTGTTCAGTCATCAATAGGCGAAAGTCCTGGCCCCAGCGTTCGGCCTGCGCGCGGGCCACTTCGCCCTGGTTGCGGTTGAAGACCGGCAGAGGGATTTGAATACCGAAGGCCAACGTGTTCAGTCCGAAATCGCGCTTATAGCCAGCGAAGGGTACAACGTTTGGCACGGCGTTGGCCTTCTGAAGCGAGAACTCATTTTGGGCCTGCGAAACGCGGAACCGCTCAGCGGCCATATCAGGCCGGTATCGCAGAGCATCTTCCGTTAGTTGTTCGATAGATTGTTCAACGGGGTTAGCTTCGAGGGCGCCCTCCGTCTTGAAATCCTTGTACACGTTGGGATACCCAATCGTGGCAAGGAGCGCCGCTTTGGCGTTGCGCACGTTGTTCTCGGAAGTCAGGACGTCGTCAAGGAACCGAAAACGCTCGATTTCGATGCGGCGGAGGTCACCGCCGGAAATGCCGCCTTTATCAAAGCGCGCCCGCTGGATGGCCAGGATGCGGTCGTAGTCGGCGAGCAGCGAGCGCGCCGATTCGAGGTCGGCCTGGGCCAACAACACCTCGGAATAGGCTTGCTCGACTCGGAGCTTGAGCAGCCGCTGGGTATCGTCGAACTGAGACTCGGTAGCCTCGCGGGAGGCGGAAGCCACGCGATGCCGCCAATAGCGTTTGTGGGCCGTCTCGATCGGCTGCTCGATCGTCATCGACATTTCTTGCCTATTGAAGAACGGCCCTGGCGACGACGTGAACAAGGGATAGCTTTCCGAGTTTAGATTGAAGGACGGGTTGGTCCGCAGACGCGCGGTCACCTCGCTCCCTTTCGCTGCTTGAACGTTTTCTTTTGCCGCCTGGAGTAAGGGGCTGTGCTGGCGGGCGTAGTCTAAGGCGTTGGACAGAGTGAATTTGTCCGGTAAATCGCTTTGGGCCCGCAGGGTGCAACTGACCAGCAAGGTCCCCAAGACGAACCAATGTGAACGCAACTTCCTCATAAGCATCTCCTAACTGTTTCAACTTCGTGATTCTCACGCATCGCCCGGAACGTGGCCGCAGCCTTTTATACTGGCCAAGCCAGGCTCCTTCCGCAGGAAGAGCCGGATTTATTGCCGGACGTTTGTGCGAAGAGAGACCACGCCCCGCCTGAGGGCGCCGTCCTAATTTTTGATCTAGTTCCGTTTGTGGAAAGTTGAGGAGCTAAGAACGAGGAGGCTGATGAGGTGGTTTGAGGCGCAGGGAAGACGGAAGCGCAATCGATTGAAAGTCAATAGCTCGAACTACGAGCTTGGCGCTGACCGCTGCAGGAGCCGATGGTATCACGTGCGAGCAGCAGCAGAAGCAATCATCGTCTTCCTGGAAGGGCTGATGTTGTGTTGAGTGGTCCAATTGTCGAGGAGTGCTCACCATCAAACTCTGAAGGTCTGGGGAGACCTGATAATCCGTTTGACAGACACCGGGGATCGTCATGTCAGCAGCGGCCCACAAGAGCATGAAGATCGCGACGTACTTTTGAACGAGGTGCGGCATCAGTAACGTTATTGTACCGGCAAGCACGGCCTGAGTGCAAGAACAACAATCTCTTCTCTGCTGCGAGATTCCTTTCGACCACCAAGCTCAGGCAAATCAAAGGAAAGAACCCCCCGCAGATGCCGGCTATTGGGTAACCATGCGACCAAAGGCCAGAACCACGTTGTTGATAAAGAGATCGAAAATCGCCATGCTGCCCATCTGACGCCTTGTAAAGCTATCCGCCGGGAATTCGGCCGCACCTCCGACTTCAAAATAGTGGCCCACGTAAACCATGCCCGGCCAAAAAACCAACCGTTCTTCTGCTCGCCGGCCCGATGGGGGCTGCGGCATAATTGAACTCGGTGAACGGAAACAGGTCGCCGAAGATCGCGCCAATTGAGTGCCCTTTGTGGAAATACCCCTCACCAACGGAATAGCTTCGGTTAGCGTGCCGAACAAACTTGTTAAGGTAAGAAATCGAATACTAGACCAGGTTGGCACGCGGCGTGAAACGGATGTCAGCTTTGCCGGGCGTCTCGCCGGTAGGGAAATCGAATCCCACATCGCCTTGAATTGCGAAGGGCCGCAGCCAGCGCAAACCGGCGCCCGAAGGTAAGGTCACCGAAGCCTTTGGCATAAAGGAATTGTGGCGAGAGCGTGGTGAATGACTCGGCGCCGATGGCCGGGTCGCCGGTTGGCAGGTCGATCCCAAGTTGTCCGGACCTGATGAACTGACGGGCAGAACTCTTCTAGAACGTACACTTGGCGGCCAAGCCGAAATTGCTACTGACAAACCGGGATGATTCGCCTGGCAGGCTGGGCGTAAACCATCCCAGGCTGTGTTCGAGGTGCAGGGAAAGCCTTGGTAGCAACTTCTTCTCCAGCGAATAGTTGAACATCACATGGCGCCTGTCGGGTGCGGGAATCGCTTCGAGAATCGGAAAATCAAACTCATTCTTCGGGTTGGCGTTCTCGGTGACCAGTGGTTCGATGGACAACCGTTTGCCCACAATGCCACGGGAGAAAGCGTGTCCAGTTGCAAGCAGGAGAACTGCGACCAGAGAGACTCCTGCAACACAAGTCTGAACAGCCCTCAGCATACCCACCTCCTGATGAATGTGGATTAGAGATGGATGAATGTGCAGTTCATTTCTGATTGCGGCACAAGCTGTTCACTTCAGCAGGACGATCTAGAGACGTGGTCAGGCGGTGAAACATGACCGTGCAAAGAAACCAGGGATGCACACACCGAATCATGCTTCGAGGCCGCGCGGGATGGTTCGGGCGAGGAGTTGGGAAGAACGCAGTAAAAGTCAGAGCCTCGGACTGCCGTCGCGGACAATGTTTTATGGTGCATCATGCACGCGCGGCTCATGTGCGCACTTGATGCGTAGCTTCTGGTAAACGGAGAGCTCAACTTTAATAACAGTCCTTGCGGGAATCGTGTAAGAATCCACCATACGTTTAGCAATCTCCGCGGTTGTAATTTGGCACACAGTTGGCACACAAACCGTAGTCGATCTCGCTGCAAGCCAACCTAAACACAATGTCGCCAAAGTTGCCACCACTGATCGGGGCGAATCAGTGGAACCATCGCTGGCACACCGGTCAACCCGCGATCGGTGTACGCCACAGTGTGCTGGTGATGGGTTACATCTTACTTTTAATCTCTAAAGCTCATGCCCAGCAATGCGCGTGCTTTCTATGTTCGGGCAGGGAGTTGGGGTCCGCAAACTCGGAAATGCTCTCGGGCGCTTGGGCCCGCAAATCTGGAGGAACCTCGCCATTGACACAACCGAAATTCGATTCCGAATTGGGACAACGGAAAACTCTTATCGGTTTCCACATTAAGCACCGTTCTCACGCAGGACCCGGAAGATGTCTCTCCCGTATCTCTTAACGGAGCTCAGCCCCATCCCCGTGATGGCCAGCAGATCCTGGGTTGTTGCCGGGCGATTAGCGGCCAGAGCCCTCAGGGTGCAGTCGTTGAAGATTCGGAACGCGGGGAGTCCGCGGCGCCGGGCCTCGACCACGCGCCAGGCGCGCAGCGCCGCTTCAAGCCGGGAGTCCATGCCGGCTTCTGATCCTCCCGCATTCGCCGCGGGCATGGCCGCGGTTGCGGGCTTCGCGGCTCTCTTCGGGCCATTGGAAGCGGCGGGCTTCTTCTTCCTCTTTCGCTTTTCTGGCGGAGGCACTGTTTCCTTCATGACGAAGTTGATGGACGTCTTTTCGTTCACGGCGTAGCCGGCGCGCGTTAGTCTTGCGGTACGGTAAGGGATCTGCTTACCGTTCTTATTGAAGACTTCGTCGGTAATCTGCACGAGCCCCACCCGCGCCATTGCGCCGAGCACTTGTTCGAAAGCAATACGAGTCATCTCGCCGTCGGGACAGACCTCCGTGTGCAGCTTGCCTGTTGATTTCGAACCGGCCCTGCGCAAGACAGCGACCACCTGCTGGAGCGCTGCGTGTTCCGCTTCGGTGCCGGTCCGGAACCGTTGCGCGGCGCAATCCTTGGGAGCGCAGAAATCACAGATCCCGCATGGTTTCTCGCTGTCTTCCAGATCGCCGAAGTGGCGCACCAGGGAGGCCATGCGGCACTGCTGGCTCTCGGCGTAACGGATCATCTGTTCGATCTGCGCCCGCTTCTGCTCGCCCTGGGCGATGTAGGTTTCGCGCCACCGGCCGGTTCCACGGCTCACGGTCTCGGCAAAATCCACCACGGCCCCGCCGTGCGCCCACAGCTTTTCGAGAGCCCGGGCGAACACCTCCTCGTCGATCGGGACCTGGCGTTGGAGCGTCGCTTTCCCCTGGGGCGCAGCCACAAGACGCGCGAAGATTTCATCGAGCACGCCGACGTCCGGATAGTCGCGCTCGAAGAAGAAGTCATGGGTGTAACGGTCGGCGTAAGAGTGCATCAGGATCGCCCGGCTGGGTCTCCCGTCGCGCCCCGCCCGTCCCATCTCCTGGTAGTACGCTTCCAGGCTGCCTGGTAGCGCGGTGTGGATCACGGTGCGGATGTCCGCCTTGTCGATTCCCATGCCAAAAGCAATCGTCGCCACCATGACCTCAATCCGGCCCTCCTGGAACTTCGCCTGAACCCGGTGCCGGAGGTAGGCATCGAGACCGGCGTGGTAGGCCGCGGCGGGGAAGAAAGCGCCGAGTTCGAGGGCCAGCGCTTCAGCCTGCTTGCGCGTGGGCGTGTAGACGATGGCCGGCCTGTGCTCCGCGGCCTGTAGCAATTGGCTGGCAAGCTCGGGCCGTTGGGACGGCGCAATCTCGACCACCTCAATCGCAATGTTGGCACGCCGGAAACCGTGAACCAGGCGTGCCGGCCGCACCAGCCCCAGTTGCTCGGCGATGTCATCCTGAACGATGGGCGTGGCCGTAGCGGTCAGCGCCACCACCGGTGCGGGACGCAGGCGTGGCAGATGCTGCCCCAGCATGCGGTAATCCGGCCTGAAATCGTGTCCCCATTGCGAAATGCAGTGCGCCTCGTCCACGGCGATCAGGGACAGAGGCCGTTTGGCCAGCATGCCTGGGAAACCGGCCACGCGCAGTCGCTCCGGCGCGATGAACAGGAACTGCAACCTGCCGGAGAGGTAATCATGACAGGTCCGGCGCAGGTCGGCGCGCGGGCGGCCGGAATGGATACGCTCGACAACGAAGCCCCGCTCCTTGAGTTTTGCCACCTGGTCTTCCATCAGGGCAATCAGCGGGCTGATCACCAGTGTGGTTCCCCCGCGCGCGATTCCCGGCAACTGGTAGCAGAGCGACTTTCCGGAGCCGGTCGGCATGACCAGCAGAACGTCCCGCCCTTCGATGGCCGCGCGGCAGACGGCTTCCTGGTTCGGTCGAAAAGAAGAGAAGCCGAAGGCGTTGTGCAGGAGGCTTTTCAGGTCGGAGGCCGGCACAGAGCCGATCCTGTGAGCTTTGATCTGTGCAGGGACTGTGTGGCGGCTTGTGAATGTCGCCGCCCCTTCAACCCCGGCAGCCTGCTTCGTCCCTTCCACCTTATCTTGCATTTCCCTTTGCGTGGCCCTTAACTCCCTTCAGGAACGAGTCTAGCTTAGCTGCACCTCGTGGTCGAGGTTAAGATACGTCTTTGCGGGTCATGAGCGGATCTTCCACTCAAGGGGTCGGTCAGCCCCCAGCCGAATGCCAATGCTCCACCTTCGACGTTCTTGCGCCGCCGCCCGATGTAATCGGGCATGAGCAGCAGCTCGACGATGACTGCATCAGCCTCGGCCCATCAAGGTCGGGCGATCAACCATAGCGTGCCAATACGGGTCCGAGTTCTAAGGAAAGTAGCTCTGGCGAGCTCGGTTCCTTATACTGGCACACCCGAATTTCTGTTTATCATACCGAATTTGCGGCAGGTTGCAGAGAGCGATTATCTAAAAGTCGCCCGGTTCACAGGCTCAAGGATCACAAGCACTGTGCAGCTCACAGGGTTCTTTGTAAATTTGGTCAACACCTTCGCGCCGACTCTTCTCGAATTACCCCGTTTAATCCGTTTGGGACGGACCTGTCCGGCTGATAACCCAGAGAACGACTACGTAGCATAAGCGGCGGCAGGGCTGCCTCTCAAAGATTTGCCGAGTGCTCGATCCTGGGCAGCACGATCATTTGTTGCGTATCCGGTTCCCAATCACCTCTCTCAGGTTCCTGCCGAAGCTCGGGTGACGCCGTCCGATCTTCCGCCAGACATCTGAGGTTCGTGCGTCAAGGAGAAAGTGCGGCGGGAGGATGCGTTAGGCTGGAGGGGGGAAAGCAGAAGACCGCCGTGCGCAATCTTTTCCATTACTCGGCACTGCTCAAGTCTCGTGAAGACTAGCCTTCGTTATCGGAAGTTAACTTGGAATCCGAAACAATCCACACTGACGATGGCCGCCTGGCGCCGCACGATCTGTCTCGCTGTGATAGCCGGTTGAAGCATCGATATGTATGTCCCCACGTAAGGGGTCGAGGAGGATAGGGTGTGCGGACAATCACAAACTGAGGCTGGCGTTCGAACGTAAGCTGCATGTGTGTTTTGGTTGCTGGCGTTTACTGTGAACAATTCAGAAATCTCTTCCTGGAAATCAAATTCGCTCCGCCAGTTGGGACAGGGAAGTGTCTTCTGTCAGTGAGGTGCCGAGCTTGAATAGGAGGGAAATGCTTGCTCAATCGTACCCATTTTCCTTCCCCCCTCGACGGCCTTCCAGATTAGATTGCCTTCGAGACTTGCATAGTGGTGTCCATGTTTGTTTCGGCCCTTGCCGCGATCGTAACATCCTTGGTGGATGGAGAAAGGTGGCCCATAGCAAGGTGCTCCTTGAATTGGGTGGCCAGTTTCACCAGAGCTTCCTCGGGCGTCCACGGCCGGGCGCCCCGTGGAAGAGGGGGAAGCGCGAACATTTGTTCGCAAGCTGAGCATTTGAATCGTTCGTTGCTCACAGAGATCAGCTTGGGCATTGTTGATCCCCTCCCAGGATGTTTGCAAGTATACCTGAGGTCCACAATAGAGCAGCATAAGGACGTTATGTCCTGATTCAATCAGCGACAAACTATGCGCCGGCTGAGCGGTATTGGGCGTAAGTTAGTTGAGGTGCGCCTCTCGCAGTTAACATAAAAAGTTGTTCCGACCCCTGCGATACTTCGACGTATTGGCGAAAAGTCTTTGACTGTCAAGGAGGTGGCCCGTATGACCAGCCGCGCGAGGTCCCGACTCTAAACCAGGTCACAGCTTCGCGCATGGGGACGCCGCGGTGAAAGGCCACGCAAGCTTGACGTCAGAGATTTGGATAAATTGAAACAGTGGCTCGCTGCTGGGAAAGCCCGGGCGGGCTGCGCCATGGCGCTGAGGGGTTCGCCACGCACCGGGCCGCGCAGTTTGCAAATGTCTAGAATTCTCTGGGTGGTTCGTTTTCTGAACGGCCCGGCCTCTTCCGTCGGGGTGACAGACATCAGATCGGCTCCGTATTTCCTTTTACGTTTCTTCGTCTATCTAGCGGTCGCAAACCCATGTTCCACCCACGCCATGACCAGACTTGCGTGGCTCCAACCTAACAGTCAAGAATCATGTTTGTATGCTCACTGACGGTAAACCGGTCCTGCTCGCCGATTTCCTCGAAAGCGACCGGAACCGAGTCCTCGACGTTCCACAAGACGATCGGCTGAAGACGCCGTCTACAACCCTTGAAGCGGCGCTTAAGGCGGGGACGACCACGGCAGTCCGGCGGGCGTGCGCCGAGTTTTTGAACACTGCAGCTGACTTCTACCAGTCTCCTGTCCCAGAAATAAGTGAACTAATATGGCCTGGCTTGCGTCTAAGATGTAGGAGGCTTAGATGCGAACCGGACGACCGCGAAAACCGTTGATCTTGAGCAGCGAAGAGCGCGAGCGGCTCCAGTCTTTGGCCCATCGCGCCCGCAGCCAGCCGCTCCTGGCTCGGCGCGCTCGGGTGGTGCTGGCCTGCGCCGAGGGGTTGGCGAACAACGCCGTCGCCAACCGACTGCGCTGTTCGCTGGGCATGGTGTCCAAGTGGCGCTCCCGATTTCTGAAGACTCGCCTGGAAGGACTCTATGACGAGCCGCGACCCGGAGCGCCCCGCAAAATCACCGATGCCCAGGTGGAGCAGATTGTGATCCAGACCCTGGAAAGTGCGCCGCGCGGGGAGACGCATTGGAGCACCCGTGGCTTGGCCCGAGCCACCGGGCTGAGCCGCATGACGATCAGCCGGATTTGGCGCGCTTTCGGCTTGCAGCCTCATCGGACCGAGACTTTCAAATTGTCGCCCGACCCGTTGCTGATCGAGAAAGTGCGCGACATTGTGGGCCTCTAATAATACTAGGTTAAGTTCTACGAGGTGTTCGTGAACTCCGTAAGGCACCACGCACGACGTCCACTGAGTCTAATCAGCAGCGCGAGGAACTGCCGGCGGACTCGGGGCAGGCTCCACGTCGCACCAGAAGTTTTTTTTAAGGCGCGCCTGCTCGAAGCGGAGAAAGGCGTAGGCCATCGTCACCAAGCAGACGTGATGATGCCAGCCGAGCCAT
>JAKAWN010000205.1 GCA_021827245.1 Acidobacteriota bacterium
GCAAAACGGTCATCGCTTCCCGTTTCAAACGCTCGGGCAGGTTCTGGACTCTCCGGGGAGCCAACGCCATCCTGGCTCTGCGCTGCGCTTACCTCAACGGCCGCTTTGAGAATTACTGGAACAACCGCCGGACACCTATGGCCGCTTAACTCCCACTTCTATGTCGCGCACCCGCACTGCTTTACGTCGTTGACATACTCAGGGGCTGATGGCATCATCAAGGCAGGCCAAAATTGAGGGGAGCGCAGACTAGCATGGCCGCCATGGGGTCGAAGCAAGTCGAGCATTATGATGCAGTTATCGTAGGGTCGGGGGCAACGGGGGGTTGGGCCGCCAAGGAGCTTACCGAAGCCGGCTTGCGGGTGATTGTCGTCGAAGCGGGAAGGGAGCTTGACCCCGCCAAAGACTACACCGAACATTTGGCCGCATTTCAAATCCCATACCGCAACATGGCACCCGAGATCATCCGAAAAACCCGGCCCATTCAATCGCGTTGTTACGCTTGCAGCGAATATAACTATCATTGGTTTGTGAATGACCTTGAGAATCCGTACACAACCTACCGCGGCATGCCCTTCAACTGGTTCCGGCTGCGCGTCGTGGGAGGCCGCTCGTTAGCCTGGTATCGCCTCTGCTATCGATTTAGCCCCCTGGACCTCCAGGCGGCTTCGCGCGACGGGTATGGCGAGGACTGGCCCATCACCTATAAAGAGCTCGCACCCTATTATGACAAGGTTGAAGAATTTATTGGGGTAAGTGGCCAGGCCGAAGGGCTTCCCCAGCTTCCGGATGGAAAATTCCTGCCGCCCATGCCGTTGACGTGTGGCGAAGTGCTCCTTAAAGATGCCGCTCATCAAAGGTTCGGCCGGAGGCTCACCATCGGCCGCCAGGCCAACTTGACCGCTCCGCACGGAGGCCGACCGCCGTGCCATTATTGCGGGCCGTGCGAGCGCGGATGCATCACGGATTCCTATTTCAACAGTCCGGGCGTCACACTGCCCGCTGCGCGCAAGACCGGGAGAATGACTCTACTCACCGGGGCCATCGTCAGCCAGGTGACGACGGACGTCAACACCGGGCGGGCCACCGGCATCCGGTATATAAGCAGCCAGACTCGCAAGGTCCACGAAATTCGCGGCCGCGTGGTGATCCTTTGCGCCCAGGCGCTTGAATCCTCAAGAATTCTCTTCAATTCCGCCCAACGTCAATTCCCCAACGGCCTCGCAAACTCCAGCGGGGTTTTAGGGCATTACCTGATGGACCATGTGTCGGGCTACGGCGCGTCGGGAACGATGCCCATGCTCCACTCGAAGCCCTGGGTGGGTCCGCCGGCCCGCCCCAACGTGGCCTACATCCCGAGATTCCGTAATGTGGCCGGGCGCGAGAGGGACTTTCTGCGCGGCTACGGGCTGCAAGGCTCCAGCCAGCCGGGGTTCGACTTCGGCGCGCCGGGCTTCGGCAGGGAGTACGAGGAAAGGCTTCGCCAAGGAGCGTGGAGCATCTACCTCAAAGGCTATGGCGAGTGCCTGGCCCGATGGGAAAATTATTGCGAGAGCGACCCCAACGTCGTGGATGCCTGGGGCATCCCCGTCCTTCGCTTTCATGCTGCTTTTGGCGAGAACGAGCACACGATGATGATGGACGCGGCGCATTCGGCGGCGGAGATGCTGGAGGCGGCGGGCGCGCGGGAGATTGATCTTCAAACCACGCCCGATGTTTTTGGAAATTCGATTCACGAAGTCGGCACGGCCCGCATGGGGAACAATCCAAGAAAGTCCGCCCTGAACAAATTCTGCCAGGCTCACGACGTAAAAAATCTGTTCGTCATGGATGGCAGCAGCTTCGTGAGTTCTCCCTGCCAAAACCCTACGCTCACCATGATGGCGCTCACTTGTCACGCTTGCGACTACCTGGTGGACCAACTGAAGAAGGGAGAGATTTAGAGGCGGCAGGCAACCAGGCTCAGCCGCGGACACAGCATCGTCGGCTTTCGGGCCCGAAGGGATAATTCTCCACTTGCAAGCCAGGAAGGGTGCCGGCCGGCTCAGAAGCGGACGGTCTTCAAGTACTCGTAACTGACCTTGACGTTCTCGAGGGCTTCGGCGCTTTCATCCTCGACATAGTAACGCCGAATTCCGATGCGAGCAGCCTGGTGGAGGATGGCAGGCATATTCAGGATTCCCTGGCCCAGCGCCACGGAGGCTTCCGGCGAAACGTCGTGGATGGAAAAAGTGGGAATCCGCGTTCCTTTCCGCATATCTTTCAAGTGAAGGATCTTGAAGCGCGAGGGATAGCGCTTCAGGTAAGCGACCGGATCCTGGCCCCCGGCCTTCACCCAGAAGACATCCATCTCAAAATTGAGGAAGCGAGGATCCGTCATGTTAATCAAAGTGTCGAAGGCCGGCTGGCCGTCAAAGCGCTTGAATTCATAATTGTGATTGTGATAACCCATCGCCATGCCCGCCTTCCGTAATTGCTGGCCCCAACGGTTAAAGATCTCCGCGGCGCGCTTGTAATCATCAAGCGTCAGAGGCTTTTTCCCGAACGCACCGGGGACCGACCCGCAGATGATTGAGCGCGCACCGAGCGTCCGCGCGCCGGCGATAACGCCGCTGACGGATTTTTCGAAGTGGTGAGGAGGGTAAAAGGCGCTGGTACACTTAAGCCCCGCCTGGTCAAGGCGCTTTCTCAATTCGCCTTCCGTAAAAGGCCCCCAGTAGTCGTACACGACCTCCACCTCGGTGTAGCCAATGGCGCGAATTTCACGCAGCGCGCGACGGGCGTCGGTTTTCATCTGGTTCCTGAAGCTATAAAGCTCCAAACCGTAAGGGCCGTGAAAGCGCATGGACCCTGCCGTAACGCTGGTTGTTCCAAATTCAATCCCGCTTTTCCCTGCGAGCCATAGCGAAGCCCCGCCCCAAGCCAAAAACTGCCGTCGCGATGCCATGCTGACCTCCTTCCGAGCTGAGAACTTTTGACCCTGACGCTTCTTGCAAACCATCGCCGCGCTGGCCCGACACCCCCCCCTTACTTACCCTTGAGCCCGAAACAATAAAGGTTTGAATCGTGATCCACGAGGTAAACCTGTCCGTTGGCCTCCGCAAGCCCGCTGAAATGAGTCCAGCCAGTCACGGCATGGCCGCTCGAGTAAAGCACCTTGCCGGTGCGGGCGTTGAGCGCGTACAGGATGACGTGGCGAGTCCCTTCGCTGCGTTGGACGTCAGAGAGGAGCTTCTGGCCCGAGTAAATCACATTCGGGCCCGTCGTTTGCATCGGATTCTCCCCGGTTGAGATGGCAAAGACAACGCCGTTGGCAATGACGACGGGATCGGCTCGGTCGAGGTTGGGCGACTTCCAGGCAGGTTCCAAGTCGGGCTTGTGGGTTTCGGGATTGCGGCGTACTTTAAAGGCCATCACGCAGCCATCCGGCGTGGGGCCGCTGGTGAGGGGAAACTTTGGCGCTTGCTTGGAATCCTGCCCCCACACGGGAACGTAAACATACACCGTGCCCCCAACGCTGCGCCCTGAGGAAATAGATCCCCAGATGCCGTATTCCTCGTAGGCGTGCTGGTCGTTCGAGAGACGAAGAACCTGAAGCGGAGTATGATGATCTCTGGCTCCCAGCGAGTCAGCGTTCATCAAATAAAGCGTGCCGGCTTTGCCGCCCGCCGCCAGGAGGTTGTAGTTCCCGTCCGCAAACCATCCCGGACTTGCGCTGCCCAGGTCAAGGTCAAACTGAGTCAGCCACTGGTAGTTGTTAGGAGCGTAATAATCAACCACCCGAAGTTTGGGAAGAGAAACGGCAATCACGCTGCTCCCAAAGCGACTTTTCGACGGATCGAATTTACCGTCGCCGGCGGCCGCGAACAAGCGGCCCCCCGGGCTAATCACCGGTCCTCCGCGGCCCCAAACACCCGCCCCGCCACGCGCCCCGGAAATCAGCAGGTCGCGGATTACAGGATGATTGGGATGACGGACATCCATCGAATAAATTCCCGACTGGGCCCCGCCGCATCCCTGAGAAATAGATGTGTAGATGACACCGTGATAAAGGTTCAGGCTCCAAACTTTGGAATAGGGTGGGACGAACTGGATGGGGCCAAAGCGAACGTTGCCGGTACCCAGATCCAGGCCGAAAAGGCGACCGTCGGAGGCGATGGCATAGATCAGTCCGGCGCGCGCGTCTACGGTCGGCGTGGCGTTAAGGTTGTTCGGACAAAGCCACATGCCGGCATCCTTGGGCAAGGCGTGCGTTTCAAAATCGTGCGTCCACACGAGGCGTCCGGTGGCGGCGTCCACCGCGAAAAGATGATCTGAACTGCCACCCACATAGACGAGAGTTTTGACGCCTTCCGGAGTGGTGACTCCAGAAGCTACCAGCGGCGCCGTGAGAGCGGTCAGCGACATCGGCTTGTTTACAAAATGAGTTTTCCATTTCAAGGTGAGGTCGGCCGCGTTTTTGACGCTGATCGTGTCCTCCCTGGGAGACCAGCCTGACCGCTGCGGATCGTGACCGAAGGTTAGCCAGTCACTGGCCATGACCGGCGAAACGGCCGTGAAAATGATGACCAGAGCAAAAAAGGCGCTGGTTCGCCTCGCGGATTTCTTCATGCCTTCCTCGTCGTCGGATTGGATGCGAGCAACAACATGTTTTGAGAAAAGGCGAACCCTGCTGGCCGCCATCTCCTGTGAGGTTAAACCTAGCTCTTGCCGCGAGGAGTCAAGCGGAGGCGCACCTGGGGATCGTGCCTTAAAGCCCGGCTAGGGCGGCAGAATCTGCATTCCTTCCAAATCCTTGCGTTTGCGGGCTTGAGCCGCTTTCGAGATGGCTTCAAATTGAGCCATCGCTTGCTTTCCCAAAGCATGTTCGCCTGCCCGCTCATAAGCTTGAGCCAATTGATAGTAAATCGTACCTTGGGGGCCGAAAGACAGAGAGGCTTTGAAGCAAGGGATGGCCTTCGCGGGTTCGTTCAATCGCACGTAGGCGCGACCCAGCGCCGCGCGAGCCGCCAAATCTCTCGGCGCGCCCCTCACGGCTTTCTCAAGGTAAGGCAGCGCCTTGGCGGCGTTCTCCTGCGAATATAGCAGAGAGTCGCCCAGTTCGAAATTCAGGTTCGGGTCTTCGGGATTCTTAGCAATGATTTTCTCAAGCCATTGTTTCGCCTCCCCGTACTGCCGGTTGAGCCAAAGAGCCTTTGCCAGCCCTTCCTGCACATACGCATCATTCGGCGCAAGCTTGAGCGCCTTCTCCCACTCGACGACCGCCAAATCGTAGCGGCCAAGGATGCGATAAGCCTCAGCCATCAAGCCGTAAGCCGCAGGCGAAGGCGGCAGATTTCGGAGGTGGTCGAATGCGCGTTGGGCTAGTTGTTCAAATGCCATCGCCCGCCAATAGAGCGTTTCGGCGGAATGCGACTGGCTGGTTTTCTTCAAAACCTGGCGATACCGGCGAGCCTGAAAATCGCATTCGACCGGCTGCGTTTGACAATTCAAAGGCGGCAACTGCTGTTCCTTAGCTCTCTCGACCGTTGACCAATCGGCATGGCCGCTCTTCTGGTAGATGGTGGCGAGTCCCTCGTAAGCCGCGCGCAGTCCGGGATTATCCGCAAGCGCCTCGCGATAAAGTTCGAAGGCCAAGTGGAATTGATTGCGATTCATCAGGGACTGAGCCATCAGAACCTTGGCATACGCCTTGCCCCCCGGAACCTTTTCGACCTCCGCGTAGGTCCCTTGCGAAAGCGCCACGTACGCGAGGCCGATGCCCTGCCAGGCTTTGGGATCTTGGGGGTCGAGCTTAGCAGCCCGCTCGAAATGAGTGGCCGCCTCAGCGGGGCGTTGAAGATCCATGAAGCATTCTGCCAGCTCCAGATGGGCTTTCCGATTTCCCGGCTCCAACCGGACAACGCGCTCCAAAGCTTGTTGGGCGCGGACGGGCTGCTGCAGGTGCAGCTCATCCAATCCCAGAAGAAGCCATACCGGCGCTTTGTCTGGCTCCTGTCGAACGACTTTTTCAAACTGCGGCACAGCTTCTTGATATCGTCCGGCTGAGTGGAGCGCCAGGCCAAGGTCAAGCGTCAATCCGATGTTCTGCGGCAAGGCGCGGAGAAGGCCTCGATAGATATGGATCGCCGCAGTATATCGGCCCGCTTCCATATCTTGTCGAGCCTGCTCGGATCGGGCCGCGAGGTTCGCTCCTTGGGCCCGGAGCCGCGAACCTGCTCCCAATCCATAGGCCACCGAAGCCGCTCCGCAAAATACCGCGCGCAGCAGCGACAGGAACCGCTGCGCCCTACGGGCTGGCTCACCGCGGAAACTCGATGTGCCGTGCCGCACACCTTGGGAACTGCCTAAAATCACTTTTCTAGCCGTTGAGGTCAAGAAATCAATCAGCTCAGCATCGCAGTTTCACCCTTGAAATGCCAACGGTTTCTATCCTCCGCCCGCTCAGCTTACAAGGAGCAAGGAGCCAGCGAAAAAGCTTCGCCCCTCATTCATCCCGGGCGCCAACCGGCCATCCCTGCCACTCGGGTTCTGATGGATGAAAGTGGCAGGGCGCGGATGGACTGCTTCAGAAGTTTAACGCCAACGAGAACTGGATGATACGCGGCAAGTTGGCGGTTCCGAAGATTCTCCCGAAACTTCCATCCGTCGCGTATGCATCCGGAGAGGCGCCGGAACTGTCCGGGCCTCCGTAAGTGGGCGTATTGAACGCGTTCAGAAATTCGCCCCGGACTAGCAGGTGGTATCGCTCGGTGAGGGCAAAGTTCTTGGTCAAGGACATGTCGAAGTTATGCGTGCCTCCCGTCCGAAGGTTAGAGTTGTATCGCGGCGCGTTCCCGATCGTGAAGTTGGGAGGGACAATCCAGGCGACCGGATCCGACAGTGAAATGCAGCCTGTTCGAGTGCCATCCTGCTGCAACGTGCAACTGTTGAACCAGCGATTCGGCGTTTGCACGAAGCCTGGATAGTAAAGCTCGGCCGAACTCACTAAGTCAGGGCTGGTCCTTCCGAAACCATAATTACCAAGATTCCCTGGGCCTTGAACGAGGATCGGATAGCCGCTCTGCATCGTAATAATGCCCGCAACTTGCCACCCACCCAGAGCGTAGTCGGCGGCCTTGGGCATCGTCGCGCCAAAACGACGGCCACGGCCGACCGGCAGGTTATAAACCAGGCTGGTGACGAAATTCTGCGGAATGTCGTGAGAACTCACGGAGTATTCAATCTTCCGATTGTAGTAATCCCTCCACTGAGTCTCAAAGATCGCCCAGCCTTGATCCTCTGAGGCGTTATCGAGGTTTTTGGACCACTGATAACTGGAGATCACGCTCAGCCCATTTGAGAATTCGTGGCGAAATTGAACATTGAAGGCATTGTAATTGTTGGTCGCGCCAGGTAAGGAGCGCGTCGGCTGGATGGTGTCAAACTCCGGGAACGGGCGGAGCAATCGTTGCTCGGCGACAGTTGGCCCGCTCAAGGGCCCCGTGGTGATCACTCCGTAGAAGGGGTTGGGAACCAGTTCATCTAGGGCGGAGCCCATACTGAGATACTGGTCCGGCAACTGATTGATGTTGAGGCTTGGGTTGCCGAACACAAGCTTCCGAGCGCCGTATCCCAAATAGCCCACATCGATAGAGGTTCCGGGATGGAGCTCGTATTGAATGTCGAAGCTCCAATTCATTTTGTAGCCCGTGGGATGCGGCCCAGTAAGCCAGGTTTGAAAGGGTGAGGATCCCAGGAAGGTTAGCAAGCCTTGAGAAGAGCCCGTAATCGGCACTAACCCATTCCGGAACGGATTATCAATCAGGTTCTGAGGAACCAGTCCGCCTCCCCCTACGCTGGAGTTCATGACCGTGAGGCTGGAAAACCCCGCGTACTCGCCCGGATAATCGAACGTGTAAAGAGAGGAGGCGGGCACATAGAAGATCCCGAATCCCGAGCGTAGGACGAGTTTGTTCGAGGCCCGATAGGCGAACCCGACTCGCGGCGCCAGATTGCTCCAGTCGGTCGGCCATGCCCTGCGGTTCGAGGAGGAAGCAAAAACCATACCACCATGGACCGTCATGCCCACTTGCTGGCTGATTGGATTGACCACATTGGGGTCAAACGACGCCAACCGGTTGAATCGTTCAGTAGCTCCCGGCTGCACCTCATAGCGAAGGCCAAGAATAACCGTCAGCCTGCGGCTCGCCTGCCAAGTGTCCTGGCCGTAGATAGCGTAGTAGGGAAGCTTGGAAGCGATGTCGGGCTGGAACTGCGTCTGGCCATAAGAGGTTGTCCCAAGCAGCAGTGAAGCCAACGAATTGCCCGTTGTCGAGCTGTCGGTTGCAGCGATGGGCCCGGAGGTAAACCCACGCCCGAATGAGAACGCGCCACTGAAACTGTCGATGTTGTTAATTAGGTCCGGCTCAATCACGCCACCGAATTCGATACTGTTGTGCGAGCCTTTCTCCCAGGTGGCGTTGACCTCCAGCGTGTTTGTGTAGCGAATGTAACTCTGAATTCTCTGGCTGAACTGCGGGCCCAGGCCGGCATAACCCTCAAAACCAAAGGACGGGACCAGCGGGGCCTGGTACTGCGTCGGATTGAGCCCTATATCCGCCGCTGTCAGTTTTCCCAAAGCCTTGGAGATTTGGTTTTCCGACCAGCGGCTGGTGCTGAGCAGCACGCTGACCGCCCAATTCGGAGTGGGTGTAAAGGTGTTGCCCAGCACAAATTGATATCCAGGATTGACATAATTCAGGTCGGAATCAGCGCCGTTGCAAAAGAAGCAAGGCGTGTTCTGATTGTCCTGATACCTCTGGGTCCACCGGCCGAACATAGTGTGCTTGTCGTTGTGGGCCCAGTCGATTCTCAGATCAAGGTGGTTGTTGCTGTCCGTGCCGGAGGCCGTCTTGAAATAATTGTTTTCGTGCGTTATGGGATCGCCACTGGTGGTCGGACTCGGGAAAAGAGCCATCACGTTCTTTCCAACGGCGCTCATCATGCCAGGGGGAATGACGTTTCCAGGACAGGTCTGGGGGTACACGACACCGACGCAGGAGGCGTCGAACGGATCACGAATGTACCGGCCCGGATTATTGGGGTCCGGGCGGCTAGTGAAAGGGTTGTAGAGGACTTGCAGTGTCCCGTTGGGATTATAGGCCGCCGAAAAATCGCCGTTTCGTTCCGCGGCAGTTGGAACGGTTAGCGCACCCGAACTGTCAGGAGCCGGTTGGCGTAGGCCGTCGTAAGCGCCAAAGAAGAACACATGCTTGCTCTTCCAAAGAGGCCCACCAAAATCCCCGCCAAACTGGTTCAGCGTGTAAACGGGCTTCTTGGCGCGGTTACAACTGAACGTGCTGCAACCAGGGTCCACGAACTGGTTATTGCTCCAACTGGTGGCGTTCAGTATTTCGGATTGAAGGAACTCGTAAGCCGTCCCGTGGAACTGATTTGTTCCCCCCTTGGTGATGAGGCTGAGGACTCCGCCACCCGAGCGCCCATATTGGGCATCGTATGTATTGCTGACGATCTGCATTTCTTGGATGGTGTTGGTGGGGGGTGCAACGATCAAACCACCCCAATCCACCGCCTTATCAGAGGCTCCATCCACCAGAATCTCGCTTGACATCGAGCGGCCCCCGTTCAAATCGAAACCGCTATAGTTTTGGTCGAGCGTGGCGTTCATTTGGCCCATGACGCCGAGCGTGGCGCCGGCCTGGGTCAGCACGAGCGCAAAGGGATTATTGACATAGGTAGGAAGCGCCGTGAGCATGCGCTCGGTCAGCGTAGCGGTCTCGTTTGCCGACCGCGTATCAAGCAGCGGCGCCTGGCTGGTTACCTCGACGGACTGTTGGACCGATCCGACCTGCAGGGACACCTCCAGAGAAGCGGCTCGATCCGCTAACAGAATCTCTCCGGACCGGATGGCCTTCTTGAACCCTGGAGCCGTGACTGTCAGGTTATAGGTTCCCGGAGGAAGTTCAGAAAAGATGTAGTGACCATCCGAGCTCGCAGCAGTTTGCCGAACTTCGTTGGTCGCAATGTTCCGTAATTCAAGCTTGGCCCTTGGTATTGCGGCCCCTTGCGCATCCGTAACGGTCCCGCTCAAACTAGACGAGTACGCCTGACCGAATGCACTCCTCGAAGCAAGACCGAGAGATGCGATGACCCATGCGAATGTAAGGCACAGAACCCAGGGCCGTTGAACCCTCCCACCAGATGGCGCGCCACGCCTCGCTTCTGTAATCACTGCGGCCTCCTTTTTGATTCAATCGAAAATGACGAATCTGCTCTGACCCATCGCCCGTCCAAATGGCAAAAGCAAGCTCGTACAATGCCTGGGTAGCGACTTCCCGACGCCAAGCCGCATCGGCCACCTTCCCGCCGCAGATCCGTAAGGGCTTCGCCCTTCGTTGCGCGGATGAGCGGGTCCGGGTGACCGAACTTTACACATTCTGTTGGTTGGTGCCCCCCACCAATTTCCAAAACGATTCGATGGCCCCTCGGATCGTCTGCCGCGCTACCCTGCTATCGCCTGCAATGAGGGTCTCAGCGATCTTCTCGTGTGTCTGAGCATTGGCGACAAGGTCCAAGCTGCGCTTTCGAAGCTGTCGGATCATCCAAAATGCGAATACGGGAACCGTGATCTGCGAAAGAGCTTTCTCCAAAAACGGGTTTCCCGAAAGCTTCCAGAGGGTGCGATGGAATCTCAGATCCAGATGGTAGTACTCCTCCACGTTGTCCTCGCGAGCCGCCTGTTTAAGCTCCGTGACAACATTTGACAAAACCTCCGCGGTCCAAGCCGATCGGTTTTTTAAGGCTAACTCAATGGCCAGCGGCTCCCACTCGATTCGCAGTTCATAGATTTGCCCGACTTCCTTGGGCGTAAGGCTCTGGATACAATAGCCGCGGTTAGGGTTGTGCACGACTAAACCTTCGCCGGCAAGGGTCTTGAGGGCCTCGCGAACGGTGGGCTGCCCTATTCCCAATTGGCGGGCAATCTTTGATTCCACGATTCGCCGCCCGGGGGCAAGTTTGCCGGAGACAATCGCATCCCTGAGCGCCCGCGCAATGCGGTCCGGGACGCTTGAGCGGCTCGCGATGACATCGCCCAGCTCGAGAATCTCAAGAGCTATTCCGGGTGCTTCTGTCATCGTTCACCGTGCGCCTGGAGCCCCCCCGGCTCTCGGCTGAAGATTGATGCGCGTCGCTTTGACATGGCGACCGTGGGCTTCGATCCTTCGGTAGAGTCTCATGAACCCAAACCGGCCTCAAGAGATAATCTATAATTGATTAGTTGTCAAGACAAATTTTGCTCCATGTCAAAGCTCTTTAGAAATGTCCCCTTTCTTACCTCGTTAGAAGTGTCCCTTTTTTTGTTTTTGGTTTTCGTTTTTCTTTTTGCTCTTGTTCATGCTTTTGTCGCTGGCCTTGCCCGGAGCGTAGCCCTGCGGAGCCCGAAGGGCGGAGCGTTTAGGGCGAAGCGG
>JAKAWN010000206.1 GCA_021827245.1 Acidobacteriota bacterium
GATCTGGAAATGAATAATCCCAGCCCTGCAGGACCTGGCTTGGGGTGTTGGAGATATGCCTGATATTCCTTAGGGGTAAAGTAGGTGTTGTAAGGATCGAGCGCTTCCAGTAGCCCTCGGATGGCACCTTTCGTGACGCTCCTCAAATTTGGCTGCGTCACGTACTCCTGCTGGATTCTGGAAAGAACCTGGCTGTAAACCCCCAGGTCACGGTACGATTTTGCATCCTGATCGGTGCTGCTTCTGCCAAGCACCGCGCCGACAATCACGAAGAAAACCAGCAGGGAGGAAATTGTTATTACAAGCAGGCGGACACGCTTCGTCATTCGAAATCCTTACTCCTTCGGTAGGCACCCCTTTATGGATCCCTGATTACACACTATAGCACACCTCCCCGCTTCAATGTATGAGCATCCAGGCTCTTGTCTAAGAGGCCTTTGTTCAAGTGGCTCGAGCCAACATCCCAAGGTCGGTTGATTTCCCATGGAGAAACCATTTCTCCTGGCGCATGCCTCACCGCCGTAGGTCCCGCGCCTTTTTGTTGGTGACAACTCCTACGCTTCGCAATATGATTTCACCCGCAAGCGCTGCCAATGCGCAACTGCCTCAACCTGCCGGCAGTCAACTGGCACAGGAGGGTGTTCCGTGAAAAGAATAGAAGGTTTCAAGTTGAGTCGCAGAAATCTTGCGATGGGCGCTTTGGCCGGAGGAGCTTCGCTCGCGCTTGGAATAGCTACCGGAGGGCAGGGCGAACCGAGCGCAGTGGGCGGGTTGCTCGATGTCCGTCATTTCGGGGCGAAGGGTGACGGGCGAAGTACTAATACCAAGGCCATTCAGAGTGCCGTTGATGCCGCAGCCCGCAGGAAAGGCTCGGTATTTTTCCCTCCGGGACTCTATCTCAGCGGAGAAATTCAACTGCGGGCAAACGTGGCGCTGGTCGGTGTACCCTCCTGGGATTACCATATGCCTGGCTGCACGGCTCTCAGGCTGATTGATCCCGATGCTTCCTGCCTCTTGAACATCACCGGGGCCTCGGGCGTAACCATCGATGGTCTCGGACTCGATGGGAACAATCTGGGAAAGCAGGTGCACGGAATTTTCCTGAACAAGCCAGACTACGGGTCGCATGAAGATGCCTTCCGCATTGAACGATGCCAGGTAGCCAGATTTACCGGTGACGGTGTCAGTCTGAAGCGTGCCTGGTGTTTTTCGATCCGGCATTCCATGCTGGCTTACAATCACGGTGATGGCCTCCGGCTTCGGGGCTGGGACGGCTTCCTGATTGATAACTGGTTTTCCGGAAATCAGGGATGCGGCTTTGGCGCGCACGAGGAAAATGCTTCCGTCACCATGACCGCCAACCGCATTGAGTGGAACCGCGGCGAGAATATCCTGATCGCAGGTGGAAACGGCTATAACATCACCGGTAACTTTCTGGACCGCGCAGGAACCGCCGGCATTGCTCTACTGGCCAGGGACCGGACGCCGTGCTCGGAAATGACGCTCACCGGAAACTATATCCGCCGTAGCGGCAAGTTCGCGGGCCCCGGCACTTATGGCTCCAGCCAGATTCGAATGGACGGAGCGGAAGGAATCACCTGCGTGGGCAACAGCCTTCGCGTGGGGCAAGACGATGGCGGCCATGGCGTGTGGTCGCCATCTTACGGGATCGTCTACAAGAACACTACCGTCTGCGCCATTACCAATAACGTGCTGCACGAGGGCGCGATTAAGGAACTGATTGTTGACCTGGGCGGGCGCGGCGAAGGCGTGGTGGTAAAAGACAACCCCGGAAGCCTGTTTGCGCGGGGGAATTAGCCTGATCCCTGCTGAATCGCCAAAACGCGCTGCAGGCGTGCCATTCGGCCCTTCCGGTACGTTCAGGGCAATGCCCGCGCAGTGCTTTTCTATTCTTGAAAAGATCGAGGGCGGGCAGCGCGGGTGATTGTAGGGCGCCTTCTCCGCTTGCCCGCCGCTTATACCCCTCATCAATTTTATGAATTGGACGCCCAGGCGCCGACCGGGCAAGATGCAGGTGTGGCTTTGGTTGCCAGCAGGAGATCATGAACATGCAAAACAGCACTCAATATTCCGGTCACGTCAATTTAACCTGAAATTAACTCCACCGTAATAGTCGTCTCCCACACTGAAGGGTTAACCAGTTCCCGAACTGGCGCATCCTAGCCAAGGTAGAAAGGAAGGAGCTTATGCGAAACCAAGCGCGGTTCTTAAAGCGCTATCTGGTGGCCAGCGATTTCGACCAAACGCTCAGCTTCCATGATTCCGGGTTCGTCCTGAGCGAAATGGTCGGCATTCCCGGCAAAGAGTTTGAACGTAAAACCGCCATTCTCTCGGTGCAGAATTTCGTCCAGCAGGGTGCCGAACTTTCTTACCTTTTGCTCCACGACCCCGACCTGCACGCACGCGTTCACAAGGAGGACCTGATCCGGGCAGGCAAAAATATCCGCCTGAAGCGAAACATCCGGCAGTTGCGCGATCTTCTGGCAGCAGCCATTGAGGGCTATACATTTGAATTTCATGTGCTTTCCGCCGCTCCCGAGGAAGTTGTGGCATCGGCGCTCGAAGGCGTGATTGCTTCGGACCACATCCACGGAACCCAGTTGCGCTATGACCGCTCCGGCCGCGTCGAGGGGATCATACGCGTCAATGCCGGCTACGGAAAGGTCACCACGCTCGATGATCTCCAGGCCCTGCTCGAGATCGGCGCCGATCGGATCATCTATGTGGGCGACGGCAGTTCCGACATCCACGTCATGCTTCACGTCAACCAGCGCGAAGGTTTCACCGTCGCAGTGTCCGAATCCCGCAACATCACCCAGATCGCCAGGAGAACCGTCCTCGGTGTCGACGCCTTGAGCGTGCTGGTGCCTGTTCTGCAAGACATCGCCGGCTGGAACCGGCCGCGAATCCGCAGCTTCTTCGAGGAACAAGGCCTCCTCATCCAAGGATGGGACAAGGTCCAGGCCGACTGGCTCACCTTTCGCTCCTCAACAGACTCCGACAACCCAGCCCCTGCAGAATATTGAGACTTTGCCCGCAATCCGAAAAAATCCTGGTTTCGACTCTTGATGGTCTCCGGTCTTCGCTTTTCAGTCTTGCCTGCGCGCTTTTCTGTGGGCGGCCCGCATTGCCATTCAGTTCATGGGCGGCTTGCGCAATCAGCAGGGCCGTCGACCTTCGCCTTCTTCCCCTCCGAGTTACTCCGTGGCTGAATCGTGTTCCACCATCTGGGCCCCGTGGATCTGCCAGCCTTTGGATGGCACATCAACAACGGGCTGCAAGGCAGACTCTCGGCGTGAAGAAAGAAGAAACTGCGGATTTCCACTTGATAATTCGCTTTTTATTCGCCTATAATAGCGCTGACGGTAGACCGGATGGTAGTGGTTCCATCCGCGAATGGAGGAATGCGATGGCCCTGACGCGGCGGCAAAAACAGGTTCTGGATTTCCTGATCCATTTTATAAGCAGGCATGGCTATTCGCCGAGTTTCGAAGAGATGGCAGCCGGGCTCCATCTTTCTTCGCTGGCGACCGTGCACAAGCACCTGCAGGTTCTGGAAAGGAAAGGATTCATTCGGCGGCGGTATAACCAGAGCCGTTCAGTGGAAGTGGTTGCTATCCCCGGGTCAGTACCCTATAGCAAAGTTCTCACGCGTTCCGCGGCAGCTCAACGGGGCAATGGTCACGCGCCGTCCGCTGAAGTCGCGGAAGACCGCGGCAACTTCCAGCCCTTGCCCAATCTTGAATTTCCGCTGCTTGGCCGCATTGCCGCAGGGCAGCCCGTAGAGGCAATCCCGCAGCCTGAGAATTTCTCTTTCGGCGACTTTGCCAGCCGCAAGGGCAAGATTTATGTTCTGCGCGTCAAGGGTGATTCCATGGTGGATGACCACATCTGTGATGGAGATTACATCCTAGTGGAAAACACCGAGACTGCGCAGAACGGCGAGATCGTGGTTGCGTTGATCGGCGGAACAGAGGCTACGCTGAAGCGCTTTTTCCTCGAAGCTGGCGAGAAGGTAAGGCTGCAGCCCGCCAATGCCGAGATGGACCCCATCATTGTTCCCGCCGCCGACGTCAGAATCCAGGGGCGCGTGATCGGCGTCCTGCGCAAGTATTGAGACCGCGGGGGCCGCAGCTCTATCCCGCCTACATGGAGGGCCTGCTGCCTGGATGGTGCTGCATTGCCGGGATCGCGAACTTTGAAGCGCTGATCGGCACGTTCTGCTTGATTTCAGCCACCTGAACTGTGCTCCTTCCCTCCGGCCGCGAGACCGTCCATTCGTAAGGCAGCTTGACTCCGTCCAACTCGCGATAGTCGGAGTAGTCGGTCTGCTGCGGCAGCCGCCCGAGGGCTGTCTGGATAAAGTACACCGTCCGCAGCAGCAGTCCCGATTGCTTGCTGAAGTAGAGTTGCACGGGCGGCTTGCCCGGCCGGATGCCCAGCACCAGATAAGCTTCCTGTTCTCCCACTTTTTGAGGAGGTCGCTCACGCAGAGTGTTGAACTCTTGCTTAATGTTCAGTGGGAAATAGAAATCGGCTTCTAGGCGCGCCTGATCCAGTTCGCTGCCTTCCAGCACGTGCGGCGGCCGTGGCGCGCCAGCAGCCCAGCCCTCTTGGCCGTTGTATATAGTGACGGCCTGCCCTCGCGGAAACCTTGTTATCGAAGTCCGCATATCCGGCGCCTTGGCGTAAATTTCAATAGGCATCTGATGGCCGAATGCCGACACCGTGCCGGTAATCACGCGGCTCTTGATTTTCCGCAATGCCGCTTCCCCGCCCAACGACTGCACATATCTGGCAACGATGGCATCCGGCTGCGGAAGCGAGGCGAAGTTGACGTGCTGGCCGTGTTCTTCAAAGTGAGCGGGCCTGGCAGGAATGCCCTGCGCTTCAGCCACCGCCGGCATTCCCGCCGGGTGCGGAGAGCCGTTGTGGCAGGTGTTGCACGTCACCACCTGATGCCCGTGGAAATCGGCCTTATCGACGGCGAACATCATACGCATCATGCCCCGCGCCCGTCGCTTCGTCTTCTTGGTATCCCTGGCAAAGTGGTGTGCAACGTGGCAGAATTCGCAATGCACGCCCAGTGAGGCCGAGATGAACTCCATGGTGGGGATCAACTCGTATGCGGGAATGTTCTTCAGAACCTTGATGTTCTTATAGACTTCAGCCGCCGTCTTGACTCGCGGTGTTTGAGCAGATTGCGCCACAGTCTTCGGCCCGGCCTGGGCAAGCGTTCGCTGCCGACCGGCACAAATCAACACTAATAGACCCAATGAAAGCCCCATCGCGGCGGCTGCCGCGCCTTTCCATCTCCGTTTCATGTGTGCCCCTTTCGTGTGGAAGCCGTCTCCTGCGCCCCACGCGGCGAAACGGCTGCATATCGTACCCTTAGACGCCGCTGCAGTACGTACAGTTACAAGGCCAAATGCGGCGTGTGAAATTTATGAGGGCAGGGATCGTCGCCCACCGACCGCCCTCGCACCCTTAGATGTTCCCGCGCTTTAATTCCTGCATCAGGTGGTCACAGGAACGGACGCACAGCGCCATGATGGTCAGAGTCGGATTCTGGCACGCCGTGGAAGTGAATCCTGCCCCGTCCATAACAAAGAGGTTCTTGACATCGTGGCTCTGCTGGAACTGGTTCAAGACTGAACCTTTGGGATCGTTACCCATGCGAGCGACGCCGACTTCGTGAATCGCCCAGCCGGGGGTGCTCGGATGAGCATGAGTCTTGATGTTCTTCGCGCCTGCCGCTTTCAGCATTTCCCCGGCAGACTCCGCCATATCCTTCACCATGGCAAACTCGTTCTCGCCGTACTTCATGTGGAAATTCAGGACAGGAATCCCGAAAGTATCAACTACATTTGGATTGATTTCGACATAGTTGTCCCAGCGCGCGAGGCATTCGCCGAAAGCTCCAAGACTGATCGACACCACGGGGTCCTGGATTGCTTTTTTGAAGTCGGTCCCGAAGCCCGGAGCGTTCCAGTTGAATTTCACGCCGCCACCACCCTGGAAACCATATCCTCGCAGAAACTTCTTGTAGCGCGGTCCATTTTCTGTGTTGCGAAATCGGATCACATAGATGCCGTCAGGCCGGTTAGGACCATTGATGTTCGGCTTTCCTGTAAGTTGCGGAAGTTCTCCGACGGCGCCGCCTCCCGTAATGTGATCCATCAAGTAGTGGCCCAGCACCCCGCTCGAGTTGGCAAGGCCATTCGGGTACTGCCGGTCGGCCGAATTGAAAAGGATGCGCACCGACTCGAGCGATTGTGCGCAAAGGGCTACAACCCGCCCGTAAATCTCTTTCGGTTGCCGCGTGTTGCGGTCAATGTAAAGCAATCCCTTGGCGAGGTTGCGGTCTGGATTCATCAGAACCTTGTAGACCATGGCATTCGGAATGTGGGTGCAGTTTCCCGACTTCAAAGCGTCCGCAACCGTGGTGAAATAAGAATTGAAATAGGAATGCGTGATGCAGCCCCGCTCGCAAGGACCGCAATAATGGCAGGGCGGTCGTCCGTTTGTTGGCCGCGTGATATTGGCCGAGCGGCCCAGCGTAACCGTCCAGCCCAGCTTTTTCTTGACCTGCTCCCGCAAAAGAGTTTCCGCACAGGTCAGCCCCATGGGAGGTTGGAATATCCCGTCCGGAAGTTCGTAAACGCCTTCAGGAATGCCGGTGATGCCGACGTATTCTTCGACGATGTCGTAATAAGGAGCAAGGTCCTTATAGCTGAGCGGCCAGTCGGTGCCGTAACCGTCGTGGGATGCCGCTTTGAAGTCCAGATCGCTCATCCGGTAGGATTGCCGTCCCCAGACGTTGGTGCGGCCGCCGGTCACCCGCATGCGGCCCTGCCAACTGAACGGCATATCCTTGTCCGCGGTATAGGGCTCATCCAGGTCATTGCAGAACCAGTCGTAGTTGTATTCCATGCAGGCGTAACAATCTTTCTGCACGGGACGCGTCTTGCGGATCACCTCGGGAGCCATGTTCCGGTACTTCAGTTTGAATGCCGGCTCGTGTTCGGTAAAGTTCTTGTCCGACTGTTGCCAGCCGGCATCGACAAGGGCGACCTTCAGGCCAGCCTCCGAAAGACGCTTGGCGGCCCATCCACCTGATGCGCCAGATCCTACCACGAGCGCATCGTATACCTTTCTGGCGTTTTCGCTCATCGGACATCTCCCATCATGAATGCGACCTTAGATTCGAATATGAATCTGCTCAAGACTTCGCAAATGTCTTTGCTGCCACAGCACTGCCGCAATGCATTTATAAAAGGCTGGCCCCGGATTGAAAACATCCTGCCCCAGATTGACCCATGCTGACGCCGTTGAAGCACCCAACAGCATCGTGCCGTCGAAAACGCACCATCGTAACAACCGGTTGAACGAACGTCAACCAGTCTCATCAAAAAATGCTCCCCTGAAAGGTTGTTCGGGTCGACTTCCAGTGATAATATGTGGCGCCTATGAAAGCCGCGCAGGTTTTTTGGAGCCGTCGCGCAGGGGAAAACAAAACGAGGGCACAGATGAACAGAGAGCAAGGCTCGACTAATGGGGAAAATCGGCCAAACTCGAGGGGCGGAATCAACCGGCGGGAAATGGTGCAGCGACTCATGCTAGCCGGAGGCGCTGGATTTGCTTTGCCGGGCGTCGCTGAGGGTCGTCCGCTGGCCAGCCGTCCTGCGAATCAGAAGGAGGGCGGCGAAACTGCTGCCGGCGCCGCAAAAGCCGCCTGGACTCCAGAGTTCCTCGATGCGCATCAGAATGAAACCTTGATCGCGCTGGCCGAACGCATCATTCCCGGTTCGGGCGACGCTCAGGTCAACCGGTTCGTCGATTTGTTGCTTTCCGTGGACACCCAGGATGCGCAAAAGAAGTTTCTCGCGTCGCTCTCTGCCTTTGATGCCGAATCCCTCCAGCGCTTTTCACGTCCCTATGTAGAACTGACCGAGGCTCAGCAGAACGAGATCCTTGCGTCTGCTTCAACTGCCAAACGCGGCGTGCTGGCGGAAGGCCTGCCGCAACAAATCACAATGCGCGATCACTTTGAAAATATAAAGGAGTGGGTCGCCGGGGCCTACTACTCATCGGAAGTCGGCATGAAGGATATGGGTTGGACGGGCCAGGTCTATTTCACGAGTTTTCCTGGATGCCGGCAATCCGGCGAATGACAGACGTTAGTTTGTGGCAATCGATTCGCCCTTGTGTGGCCCGCTCCTGCTTTGGACTTCCGGGAGTGCGTGGTTGTCTCGGCCTGCGAAAGTAGCGTAACTGAGTTCGATCAACGCCAGAATCCTCTTGTAAGAGTGAGGACTGCAAGCTTGGATTTCGTCCTTAGAATTTGCCCTCTGCGGGCACCTGAACTCGCAATCGAAGCTGCGGCGAATCAACCGGCGCATCCAAGAGCTCCTTACAATTAATAGTAAATAAAGCATTTAGCTACAAGCTGGCTCAGGGGGCCAGCGGACAGTCTGGGGATAATGGCAACAAGGCGCGTAGGGTCGGCTGCGAATACGAGCGTATTTTCAAGTTGGGTAATAACTCCATATTTTTCGGCTACCTGTTCTTTTCTCTTGACTTGCCCCCAGTTCATGGCACAATTGATAACGGTGGTTTAGCAGTTACCTATTGACTTAGGAGGCATTGTTAGATAGGCTCTCTTCCATCTCGGAAACAACCTGACCCGAGGAATTTACCTGGAGGAGAGTCAAGTGAGAAACTACATTCTGACCTTTCTGTTGGCCGTATTGGTTGTGATGGCGAGCATGTCTCTACGGAGAGCGTTTGCCAGTACCGCATCGAGTTCGAATAGCGCACCATCACTAGTTGCGATTGGTCCTGGCCCCATGCCGTTGCCGCCGATGAGTAAGATTGGCCCCGGCCCCATGCCGCTTCCCCCTATGAATAAGTAGGTAGCTGGGGGAATGGTTCTTAAGGCAACCTGGAAGAAGCCAAGCAGAAAGGTTTATGCTATCTTTTAGGCTGCTCATGGACCAGGTAACTTTAAGTAGCGTACTGACGTTCATAGGAACTGTTCTCGAGGCGGGTCTGCTGGTCGTCCTCGTCCGGCGTCGTCTTGTGGCTAGCCTATGGGGAGTGACGGTCTATTTGCTGGCCACGGTCAGCATAGGCGTGATTCGCTCATACACGGTCGAGACGTATGGGTTTGCCTCTGCCCAGTACCGTAGTTGCTACTGGACAACAGACCTCCTGCTCGTACTGGCTGTTTTTGTCCTGGTAACTTCGTTTTTCAGGCGCGCCTGTTCTGAGAAATCAGAGATGTGGCGTCATATCCGCTTGTTGCTCGGGACGGTTTTTGTCCTGATCGCAGGGATGTCTGCGTTATCTTTGTCCGGTCATAGGGGCCCGATCTTTTCCTCCTTCATAGTAAAGTTTTCGCAAAACCTGTATTTTGCCTGCCTCGTTTTGACCACCCTTCTGTATTTGTTGACCTTGAGAATGGAAATTTCCGACGAGAGGCTGGCATTCCTCGTTTGCGGGCTCGGAATCGAATTTGCGGGCCCGACTGCGGGCTTGGCTTTCTATTACTTGAGCCGGGGGGACATGGGGCACCTCATCGGGGGTTTCCTGGTTCCCCTATGTGACATGGGTATGATTTTTACATGGTTATATGCGATATCGCGGGTACCGGAAACGGCAAGGACGCGTCCGACTGCTGTTCAGCGCCGGCCCGTATTCGCGGAGGAAAGCATTTCCAATTATTGATCGAGGCGTCTCGTGTTTGTTGCTGCCGCAATACTGATATTTTCGATGGCGATGTTCTTTTTTTACCTTCAGACGATTTGCCTGAGAATCCTGCGGCGGGAATTTGACCGTGATTACTTCCTGCCCATCGTCAACGCAAACCGCCTGGAGTTCCCTTCCGTTCGCAGGGCTGTAGAGGAGTATGACATTCCCGTCGACCATGCCCGGTTTTGCATGATGCTGAAATGTGACTTTCTGGCACTGACGTATCTGCTGAAAAACGCTGGCAACGAGAGTCACAGCTACGGACACCAGGATCGCCTTCTTATCCTTTATTTTCACCTCACCTACTTTGTGCTCCGCGTCCGGCATTGGCTGAGTTTGGACGAGAAGCTCTCCATCCTGCGGCTTACTTCAATCCTTCAGTTCTTTGGGAACGTCGTCGGGTTACGAGTGAGTTCGGAGCGTTTCAGGGACATCAGCGCTTCGGATTATCTCCTGACTCTGTAATCTTTCCCCAGCAGCACCATTGCCAGTGAACGAATCGCCCTTCGGCTCTGCCAGCCCGTGGGGGGCCGGTGAAAGGGAGCTGTATAGGTACGCTCAAGGGACACGGCAGCATGCACACCAAGGCGTACGGAGCGGCCTTTACGTAAACTTGATTACCTTGTCGTTCTCCGCTTGCTTTCCGGCAACTGCAGGTGCCGATATACTACCACTATGACCATGATTCGAAACGATTCTGACGATGTTTCCCAGTCCCGGCGAGCGAAAATTGTCTGTACGCTTGGACCCGCAACTGATAATCCCGAAGTCCTTTCCTCTCTCCTGACCGCAGGCATGGATGTTGCGCGCCTCAACTTCTCCCATGGCTCACACCCGGAACATGCGCGACGCCTGCGAAAGCTCCGCGAAGTGGCTGCGACGTGCGGGAGGACCGTGGCCATTATGCAAGACCTCCAGGGGCCAAAGATTCGCACTGGCTCTCTCGAAAACGGCAGACGTGTTGAACTGCGGGACGGCAGTTCGATCACCCTTACCACCCGGCCCGTTCCAAGCAGCGACCGCTACATTTCAACCACCTTCCAGCGCCTTCCGCAGGAAGTTCGCCCGGGAAGCAGCATCCTCCTTTCCGATGGCCTTATCGAACTGAGCGTGGAAAAGGTGAAAGGGACTGAGGTCCAGTGCCGAGTGGTAAATGGTGGCCAACTGGGCGCCCACCAGGGAATCAATCTGCCCGGCGTTCCTTTAAGGATTTCTGCTCTCTCCAGAAAGGACCGTGAAGATCTTGAGTTCGGCATTCAACATCGGGTGGATTACATCGCGCTTTCTTTTGTGCGCCGCGCTGAAGAGGTTCTGGCGCTCAAGCGCATTCTGGCGCGGGCGGGGCGAGCCATTCCCATAATCGCCAAACTCGAAAAGCCTGAGGCCATCGACCATCTGGATGACATTCTGAGGGCAACGGATGCCGTCATGGTGGCGCGGGGCGACCTGGGTGTTGAATTGCCTCCTGAAATGGTCCCAGTCATCCAGAAGCGCATCATCAGCAGGGCTTCCGCGATGCGGGTCCCTGTAATTACGGCAACGCAGATGCTCGAATCCATGACCGTTCATCCCCGCCCGACGCGGGCTGAGACGTCCGACGTCGCCAATGCCGTCTTTGATGGCACGGATGCTCTGATGCTTTCGGGAGAAACTGCCACGGGCCACTACCCCGTG
>JAKAWN010000207.1 GCA_021827245.1 Acidobacteriota bacterium
TGAATTCCGCGTGAAAATTCCGTTCATTCGCCAATTGCCCAGAATCGCAGCCGGAACACCACTCGTTGCCCACTGGTGTCCGTGCCCAAGCGGAAAGTCATAAACGTAGGCAAAGACGAAGCGGTTTTGGAAATCAAAGTTGCTCAGCCCGCGATCATACGCAAAGACGTTATAGGAGTTTTCCGGGAAGGAAGAGCCGAATCCCGAAAGATTGTCTCTGGCATCATCAATCGACTTGGAGTAGGTGTACGCGGTATGTAATGTAAGCCCATGACTGAATCGCTTTTCCGCCGAGGCTTCAAGGCCATTGTAGGTGGAATTGCCGCCGTTTTCCCGATACTCGACGATGCCGAGATTCGGATATGGGAGGTTGAATGTTCCGGGCGGATTTGGCTGGTTCAGGTTCATCAGGTATGACAAATGCGTGCCCTTCGTGCCCACGTAATCTACTGTGGTAACGATGTCGAATGGGAATCTGCGCTGAAACCCGGCGCTCCACTGGTCGATGGTCGGCTGTTGCGAATTGGGATCGACGGCCCGCAGCCGCACCGCCGACAGGTTGATATTGCCCGCATCACGGTAAGACGAAGGGAAACCCTGGTCGAGAAAGAAGACCGGCGTTGTGTGATCGGAGAAGGGGACAGCGGGCAGAACGTTCAGAAGCCACGGCGGGTTCAACGACATCTGGTCTTCGCTTCCGATCCGCTCAAATTGCTGGTAGAAGCGTCCATAGCCAGCGCGCAGCACGGTGTTGTGCGTCACTTGATAGGCGACCCCGAATCGAGGTGCAAAGTTGTCTTTGTCCGGGTGGATGAGTTGCTGCGAGAAGCCGGAGCCGGACTTCGCGTAAACAAGCTCGCCCGTAACGGGATCGAGGTTGGTCATCTGGTTGCCAGCGTCGTACGGCCAGGTGGCGTAATCGTAGCGGAGACCGAGATCAAGGGTCAGATGCGGCCTGACCTTCCAAATGTCCTCAGCAAAGTAAGACTGCATCCACATCCGGATGTCCACCTGGTGAAAAACTGATTCTTGGGCGCCAAAGGGATATCCGATCAAGAAATCCGCCAGCGCGTTCCCTGTAAACTGGCCGTCGAAGTACAGGTGACCGCGCAGGGCAGGTTCGTCCAGATAAATGTTGCGCATCGGAAGGTGGTAATCGACTCCAAACTTCAATTCATGGGCGCCATATGTATAGTCCAATGTATCCGCCTCTTCGAACTGGTTTGTGAACTGCCATTTCGGGAGAAAGTCAGGCGAGCCCAGGTAAGGCATGTTGACCCCGCCCACATTGGCGAAGTCCATGCCCGGAATGCCGCCGTCATAAAGCGGGTTGTCGGGAATACCGAGGATGCCGATGGAGGACAGGGGGTTCTTTCCAAAAGGCGTCTGCACGCCCTGCGACCAGTTTCGGCCCCAGCCAAGTCGAAACGAGTTGACCATTCTCGGTGAAATCATGGCAGTCCAGCCAAACGCTGCGCCCTGAGAGTTCTGGGTCAAGCGCCCCCAGGCGGAAATTTCCGTGCCGTCAATAATGTTGTTGCCGAAGGGCCCGGGAACGAAGCGCGTCCAGGGAATATTGGAGTAGCGCACGAACACGCTGTTGCGTGGAGTGATTTGCCAATCGACTCTGGCAATGTAATTGTCCGCGTCGTTGGTCAGCTTGGGATTGATGAGGTAATTCTCGCGGTTCTGTGGGCCGGGCGGAGGCGTTACGTTCGGAAGCGGTATCATACTCATGATTTTTGCCGCGACCGGAGAAATGCGGTCCGCCGGAATGACGTTGCCCGGAAAGGGCAATCCCGTCGTCGGGTCGAAGATGAGACTGTAAGTAACGTCATTCGCCGCACCTGCCGCCGGCGAAAAATTCCCCGCTCGCTCATTCGGAATCGGCACATTGGAAAGCCGTGTTACCCCTTGAACTATTCGTGTTCCTTCGTAATTGAAAAAGAAGAAAGCATGGTCTTTGACGATCGGACCACCGATGTTTCCGCCGAACTGATTCTGCGTGAGGCCAGATTTCTTCACACCAGCGCGATTCGTGAAAAAGTCCGTTGCGTCGGTTGCGGAGGTGCGATTGAATTCCCAGGCTTCGCCGTGGAAGTGATTCGTTCCGCTCTTCGTCGCCACTATGATGGCAGCTCCCGGACTGCGTCCATACTCGGCCGAGTACGGGTCCGTGATGATCTTGAATTCTCGAACCGCGTCCGCAGAGGGGCGGATGATCTCCGTGCGCAGCTCCTGGACGTTTTCGGAAATCGTGTTGTTGTCCACGCCGTCCATGATGAAGTTGTTCTGCAAGGACCGCACCCCGTTGACATTGATCCCGCCGAAGCGTCCTGGCGCCGTGCTGCCGGATTGATCGGTGTACCGGTATCCTTGCACCCCGGCCACCAGGCCCATCAGGTCGTCCCAATTTCGCGTGCTGAGAGGAAGGTTCCTCACTAGCCGGTTGCTTACTGTTGTTTGGGGCATGGCGGATTGCGTTTGTAACGGCGACGTGGCGGAAGTAACCTGCACAGTCTGCACGTGGGAACCAAGTTGCAGCTTAAAATCAACCCTCGCGCTCTGTCCCACTTCCAGTGTGATATTGCTCTTGACTGTGCTCGCGAATCCATTCGCGCCGACGGTGACCGTATAAGTCCCGATGGGTATGGTCGGAAATGAGTAATAACCCCCACTGTCAGAAGTCGTGGAATATTTCATCCCGGTTGCGGTGTTCTGGGCCGTTAATTGTGCATTGGGCACAACGGCGCCGCTTGGGTCGGTAATTCGCCCGCTCACGCTGGCATTTTGGATTTGCGACCATCCAAGGCTTACCGCCAAGAGAAGCAGGCTAGCCATCCAAACCGCTCGATACAGTAAACGAGATACTCCAATATTCGGACCAGTACCCATATCAATCCTCACCTCCAGTGAATTTTTTGGAAGAGCCCCAAGCTCTCTGGCCTATGATCCAAGCGTAAAAACGTACTGTTACGATATTGTTACGGCAGTACTAATACATACTGAAAGCGCCGCGGTATGTCGGCCAGTTGCCATCACCGTAGCGGCAAGGCAAGGAGCCGCCCTCAGTGCCCGCTTGCCGCATTTGAACTCCACGCTTCCAACATCGCCTGCGCCCCACCCATGGCCAATCTGTTACTTCACCAACAAAGGGTAGACGTTGGCCGCGGCGCCCGGCTGTCCGATGCTCAGAACGTAGGAGCCCGGATTCAACTTCGAAATATCAAGTTTGACCTTCAAAGCCGTGACACCGTCCCTCCGAATCACTGCCGGGCCCGTGGCAGCGACGAGCGTCTTGCCCAACTCGGTGGAAACTTGAACCGCATAATTCCCAGCCTCGCTTCCGACCGGCAGCCAGATCATCATGTCCAGCCGCTCGCGCGGAAGTTGAATCGGGCCACGATGAGCACCGGGCGGTTGCTCGCCACGAAAAACAATCCAATTTCGCAAATCCAGTAAGAACGGATGGTAGGCAGCGACTGCGGGCACATTTGGCTTCCCGCCGATTCCAGGCAGACGGTGCGCCTTCCATAGCCAAATCCCGCCGCCGATCATCACCAGGAGCGCGAGACTTCCCAGGGTCAGTTCGAGAGCCTTGCGCCGCTTAAGCTGCTCCCTGAAAGCTGTGTATTCCGCAAAGCAGGGCGAGCAGTAGCCCATGTGGTCAACGTAATCTACAGCGTCTTTCAGTGGCATTTTCCGAAACGCGATGGCCTTGAGCACCGCGGAGCCCGGACAGCCTACGCGCTCTGGATTCGGGTACCCGCCGTTGAGCAGAACGCGCCGACCCGCTTCGATGAAGCGCTCCTCCGCGCGCTTCGAGAGAATATTCTTTGACTGCGAACGCGCCATTATTCTGCCCTCCTTGCCCTAGCGGGAGTGGAATCGGTCTTGCCTAGAACGCGCCGACGGACCTTTGCAATTCCCTGGCTGAACTGAGACTGGACATTGTTCGCCGTGGTTCCGAGGCTCTTGGCAATATCATTCCAGGAGAACCCCAAAGTGCGGAGATTGTACAGGAGTCGCGTCCGCGCGCTCATGTACCCCACGATCTCTTTCAGCAGCAGTTCCTTCTCAATCTTTGAAACCCAGCCGATGTCCCAGACTCCCGTGAAAGAATCCAGATCGTTGGACGTGCCCACGAATTCCAATATCGCCTCCTTGGCTGCCCGCCGGTTGAGCCTGTTGGCCGTCACCGCAAAGACGTAATGCTCCAGATTCCCGATTCGATCCTTGAATTGCGGATGACGCCTTTCAATCGAGGAAAGGCGGTGGAGAGTATCCTCCAGGAAGTCGGCCACGACGGAACCATCTTGTCCTTGGCGTTCCGCCAACACGCGCAGGCGTTTCCAGCTTTCGTGGGCCGCGGCCAGCAATGGCGCACTCACCGGCCTGCCGAGCTTATCCACCGATAGAATCGCGAGAGTTGGGTCGTCCTCTCTATCGCCTATCATTCCGAAGGCCTCGAGTCAGTTCTAATCCCTTACAAACTTCCAACCATCGAAACCTGCCACGCAACCAGACAAACCCCTCCTACTTATAAGAAGCCCAAAAACCACCAAAACCTTAATGCCCATTTTCAACTTTTTTTGGGATTGGAGGAATTCTGTTGATTCCGCAAGAGATGGCCCGTGGCCAAACGTACCTGAAAGATGGCCGTTAAGGTTCGTCCGTTTTTCTGGCTTCTTCATATTGGGGGGGAATTCCAAGGTTTCAACCTCGCTCGAATTTAACGTTCAGGCCCCTTGCCGGTACTAAACCAGTAGGGGCTGATTTTTGGCAAAAGACAGGCGCGTCCCCGGGACGCTTTGTCATGGCGCAAGAGCCATCTGGCACGAATCCGGCCAACGATTCTCTGGTGCCGCTAAGTAGGCTTGCTGGCATCAATGATATAGATGCGATCTTGCGAACGGTGTTGGACGGAGGCCGAAGGGAAACCCATGCAGCGATTGAAATACTCCGGAGAAGGTACCCTGGACGCGGTCGTCGAGAATTCTTATATCGGCTTCGTCAACTCAGGAATAGGGAACGACGCGGCATATGGCGCCGTATCGTATGGGCTGAGGAAGACATCCGCATTCTCAGAAGGTATTACACCCAGGGCCGGACGGGAGCACGGCAAGCTATTCGGGAGCTTCGTGCCCGTGACCCGAACAAAAGCGCCCAGTCAATTTCCGCCAAGGCTGGAAAGCTGGGCATCTCAGTTGGAAATGGAAAACCCAGGCCATGGACGCATGAGGAACAGGGCTATTTGCTCTGGAACGCCGGCGAGAAATCGGTGGCAAAAATGGCTCGAAAGCTCAAGAGAAGTGAGAACGCGATCCACTTGAAGCTATCCAGCCTGGGTGTAAGCGGCAAAGTTCGTATTCCCAAAAACCATTCCCTTCATCGCGTCTCCAAACTACTCGGCGTGAGTGATGGATCGGTGCGCCTCTGGTTTCAAGCGGGTCTGTTCGGCAATCAAGACGATCATGGCAAACGACGCAGGCGACCTGAATCGGGGCCGCGCCTCAGCCTGCGGGAAATCATTGCTTTTTGCAAGAAGCATCCGGATAAGATCAATCGAAGATGCTGTGATGCGGATCTCTTACTGGAGATCGAGGATAAGAAGACACATTTGCCTGAGTGGGGTGGGTGGCGTCAACACACGGTCCACGAAAGACGCTGTCCACAATGTGGACGTGCGGTCCGGGGGAACTCCTATTTTCGCCATGTTAAGCGGTGTGCTGGCAATTCCGCCGCCGTGAGTGAGCCTGAGGCAGAGAGCGTGGCTGCCGTGGGCGATTACGCTTCATCGGGGTCAAAGGTATAGCGGTCCACGGCGTCGCGCCATTTTTTGAACGAAGGGTACGGGGCGGAGAGCCGCCTCGTACAATTTGCTTCCCGGCGGTGCCAGTAATCAATCACCCGCATGTGGCGTGGATGGAGGCGCGCTTGATAAAGAAGCACATCAAACCAGCCCTTCTTCCGACCCCCAGGAAAATCATGGTTCTCAATCCATTTGACTAATCGGTTGAATCGGCAATGCCGTTCTTCTCCCAGGTTCGCCGCGCGCGCACTCGCTTCTGCTTTAAGGAAGCCGGGGCACTTTTGATTGAGCTCCCTTTCGACTGCGGCAGGGAGAGGAGAACCAGCTTCCAAAGCGGTCCGCGTCCAGAAGGCGAAGGCTTCCCAATCAACATACCGTTCAACCGCCCGTCGAAGCGTTTGTGGTGTGACTCGCCGCATGAGTTTTATCAATCGGCGCTGATCCTCGCGCATGTCGCATTGGTCCAGCGCGTCGTCCCCGCAGCGTTCTGAGGCTTTCAGCCATTTGCGAAACGAGGGATAGCTTGCCGGTTTCCTGCGCGACCATTCACGCTCACAATACATCCAGTATGCGTGATTGCAGTGCGAAGCGAGATCGCGCGCGGCGTAGTAGCCAACCGCATTCATCCAGCCTTCCTTCCAAACCTTGCCGAAAATTCTGTCATTCACCCAGCGCTGGATCTGATACCAGAGGAAGCGCAGCCCATCGCGACGGCCCTGTTCCTTTTCTGCCTGAAACTTCGAGAAGCCGCGACAACGTTTCTCTACGGCTTTGGTGAGCCATTCGGGGGCGCCACCCTCTGCCTCCTCGATAGACCGAACCCAAAAAACGAACGCTTCCCACTTCAAGTATTCTTCTCGGGCCCCATACAACTCCGACCAAGGAATTCGCGCGGCTTGCGTTTCCGCAGTCCTGCGTGCGATTTCCGAGACCCGCACTTCGAGTCGGCTGGGTCGCCATATTTGCCTGGTGATTGGCTCCGCCATTCTGAGCGATTCCTGCAAGTCACATGCTCCGGACAATTTGAGAGAATTACACAGCCGCAGTCGCCGGTACAAGCGCGAACTGCTGGGTCTCCAACCGTGGATTGCGTCTGAACAGGTCGCCGTGGATCGTGGGTAGTCGTCGGGGATGAAAGGAGCGCAGTTGCCTTGTAGCCGTGCCACTGTTGGGTCGACCTGTAACGCTCCGCAACTCTTATACGACACGCCTACCCCGCTCCCCTTCTCCGTTGAAAGCGGGAGGACACGCGTTAAAATGAACAACAGTGAAGCCTCCAGGGAGGGAGGCCGGAACCACTAGGCGCTACGGCGGAGCCACTCGATCTAAATGAATCACCATCGCAAAGAGATCGCCGAACTGATAGAGACCACGTTCCGCGCCATTGAGGCAAGGCTACGCGAAGAACACGATCGTGATTTGCGCGAATCCCAGTCGGATGCTCGGTGCACCCGTAACGCGGCGGCTATTCTTCCGGCTGAGGCTGACTCCTACACCCGGCACATCAAATCTCTGACTGTCGCTCGAGCCCAAACGATCGCCGATGCCTATACTGCCTTCAGTGAGTCCTCCGGCGATGCAAGCGAAAAGGACCTCGCGACCTACTACAACACAGTTTTGTCAGCGCGACGCAGCGCGTTTCAGGCGCAGGCGGGATTGGTCGCCCGTCGGACAGGGTTAAGTCTGGGTCAGCTTCCTGGGCTGCTTCGTAGAATTGGAACTGATTCACACGCAGCCCTACTTGAAGGTAGGAGCATTCTCGCGAAGCAAAGAGCCACGCTCAGTAATCCACGGTCGGTCGCTCCGGGAGTGGCTGGCAGTGATCGCAATGATGATGACCGGCGCTTCGCAATGATGGCCATTGAAGAGGCAAAGAAGAGCATTCCGGAGGATGACAGGCCCCACCCCAAAGTCGGAGCAGTTGTTGTTAAGGACGGTACTGTCCTTGCCAAGGCTCACCGAGGAGAGAGTCCGAAGTCTCACGCGGAATACATCGCACTAGAGCAACGGCTAGCCGAGGATCTGATCGCCGGAGCCACCGTATATACGACGCTTGAACCCTGCACCACAAGGAAACATCCAAAGATTCCCTGCGCTCAGCGGCTCGTCGAGCGAAGACTGGCCCGTGTCTTGATCGGAATGCTCGATCCCAATCCCGACATCCGAGGACTCGGCGAGCAACTGCTCAATGACGCCGGCATCGAAACCCAACTATTCCCCCGAGATCTGAGGTCACAGGTCGAAGAAATGAACCGGGATTTCATTAGAGCCCAGAAACAGAGACAACTGCGTGCGGGGACGGGCGTGAGCGGCGTCCATGGGGCGGGCAGTACCGCGATAACTATGGAAGTCCAGAGCGCGGTCTTTTCCAAGGACAAAAACGGCTTTATTCTAATCGTTGAATTCCGAAGTGAATCGCACGAGCCCGAACAGCTGACTAAATGGACGCTAGAATTCAATAAGTTGCGCGTAGTGCTCCAGGGGGTGCCCGGTGCAGCAAATCTGTTACCGGGAGCCCCGTGGTTCGCTGTGCCGCCCTTCGACATTCCGAGCAGAAAGGTCACTCGCGGTGCGGTTTTCTTTTCCGGTTTTCCAAATTTCATGGGCAAGCTGCCAACCGAGCCGGCAACGGCCATCCTTTCGGCGCACCTGTTCCCATCGGTGGATCGGCCGCAGCAATCCGTAGACATCTACTACATCAAAACTCAGGTCAGAAACCATCAAAAGCTCATCTTCAACGGAACTGCAAGCTGGCCGCCGACATGGAGGGAGAAGAATTCTGGAAGATCACTCCGTGGCGAACTTGGTACGCTGATGAACCTAAGGAAGATTCCACCACAATATGAAGTCCCTGATTATCTGGTCCTGGAAAGTAAATTCGATGATGGCGACTGGGTAGCCGAACTCCATGCCGACGACCGCGAATTCCTCGCTACCGTGTATGAGAAGCTCCGCTCTGGGTCCATCGGAAAGTCGTTGGGCGAGATCGGTAGCTTGGAAATACCCTAGCACGCGTTGCTCTTGAGACCCTGGGTGGTCTCTAATTTCTGCCCGACAAGATCGTTCGTATCGGGCACGCTTCCTCCAGCCGCCCAGCGTGTCTACGTACCCGGTCGAATCGCTATCATTCGGCGGCTAACGAGAAGCACCCAGGAAGGGGTTCGCTTTCCCACACAGGTGTTCGAAGTCTTGTACGGTTTGGAAAGGAGAAGGCGGAGAGATAACCCCGAAGGCTACATGGTCAATCCGCCTTGGTGTCGCGTTACCAAGGAATTTCGCTGTTTCAGCAAGGTGAGGAACACGCTCAGGTACCAGGCCCATCAGCCGGGCGCAGGTTGCGTCAGCGGCAACAGGATCGTCGGAGAGAACGATTCGACCCAGCCGCCGTGCCGTGCCCGCGAGCGGTCCGTTGCCTTCCATACAAACAACGGCGTCGGCGATGACGAAATGGATCGGGACGGTCGCCACGAGATCAACAATGCATTGCTGAATGCCGCGCCAATGAAGCAAATTCTTCGGCCATCCATACTTCACGCCGGGGACCACGCCGAACATGTTCTTCATGCTCAGGGTCACTCCGCTCCAGTGATGAGTTTTGACTTTCGGCATGGATACGATGAAATCCACCGCGAGCACGGTGCGCGGTAGCCAAAGATGTTTGAGGCGCGAATAGTTGGCCCGAAGCCTGACTTTGGAAACATCGTCACGGTTGAGATCCACGAATGGAATCCTCTGTTCTCTGAGATGTTGCGCTAACCCGGACATTTGAAGCACCAGTTGCGTGTCCCGCTGATGGCCTGGACCTTCGGCCACAGTGACTCTTTTGGCTCCCAAACGCCGGAAGCACTCAACGGCGGCGACAATAAGAAGAGGATCAGTGTTGATCGGGGCTCCAGGGATAAAGTCGACGAGGTTGGGCTTGAGAAGCACGGATTTGCCTGCGACATTCAGGTTGAACAAATTGAGCCCATCCCACAGCACCTCGGCGAGTTTCTCGGAATATTCGGTAGCGGGCAGAATTGCGACGCGCGAGCGCTCCGGTCTGCGGTCGCGATCAAAACGCGGTACCAGAAATGGCAAGGAATTCGCGATGCGAGTCGCAAAGCCAGACGAGCTGCCAAGCGCAGCCCGGAGAGTCATGCGATCACCTTGAAGGAGTTCCCGGACGCCGTGCAAACAAGTGCGAGGGCGGCAACCGCAAGGGTTGCCGTGTCGCTAGTTTCGATGGGCTCCGCGACCTTCACCAAACGCTGCTGCAACAAAGCTACCGGCAGGTCGTAAGCATCGAGCGCGAGAATTGACCACGCGAGGCTCCACGCGGCAGGACATATCGAAGCTTGAGATTCAAGCCACCGGAGGCTGCGATTGATCAATCTGTTCTTTGGCTCACTGCGAAGGGCAAGCAAAGCAATCGCCGTGGCATCCACATGGGGGGTCATGGGAGTGCCATGGACAACGCCGTTCCCGGCATTCCAGCCACCTCGGGGGCAAGCCCGATCCTGGAGCATTTCGACGCCGCTCTGAATCCGGGGAGCGATCTTCCCATTGCGGGAGCCGGGGAAATGCTGTTTGAGCGCGAGCAAGGCGAACGCGGTCGGCACGACCCAACTACATGTGGCTGGTTCCCAAGGCCAGCCGAATTTCTCAGGGTCGATGCTTACTTGCGTGTCGGTGGTGCGAAACTTCCATTTGCAAAGCCAGTTCGCTTCCCGGCCTTTGGCATCGAGCAGCCAATCCGCCGCTTTCTTTGCCGCAGTCGGGAACGTCCCCAGAGTGTTTAGACTCAATAATGCGAGGCCAGTCAGACCCGATGCTTCGTCATCACTCGCAAAAGATCCCCAGCTTCCATCGGCCTGTTGAGCATTGAGTAAAACCTCGGCGCCCGCACGACTATCATGGCGCAAGGCCATCAACGCCAAGCAACTGGGCTCAAGGGCCATTTCGACGCAGCTTCGATGGAAAGGCCAGCCTCCGGGAGGAAGCCGCCGAGTATTCAGGCAAATGTGAAACCGATCAAGAAGCGTTTCCACACGCCCAGTCTTATGCCGGGCGGCCAATCTGTCAAAATTCCCACGTTATCTTCTCTTAGACCCTTGCCGTTAGTCCAATTCTTGGGACTACACAGCATGCATCCAATTCCAATCGATCTGAATGGGGCAACTTTGCGGAGCAACTACCGTCAATGCCAATAATAACGTCTGTGCGGAGAGGCAAAGTATTGCCACAACTTTTTCGTAGCTTGTTCTCCTTTTTCTGAAAAATCGCAGGTCGTGGCAGCGGTTCAGTTTCTCAGCTGCCATCTACTAATGGCATGTTTGTTTCGATCAACTGTACGCGGCAGACCGCGGGTAATCGATCCAAGTCACTTCCGCTATTACCCGTTACCCGGCAAAGTGACGTCCAAGTGCCCAACTTCCGGGTAGCCCGTCAGAACGCTTGGCGGCGCGTAATTTTGCGTTAGACTGCGAGACCAGTTCTCTAGGGCTCCGATCACTTATCCGGCAAGCGGACGTCAAGGTAACCCTCGAATGACAATCCCATCTGTCGGGAAGTTTGGACACAGGCAGATCGGA